>DCBA01000107.1 GCA_002313255.1 Gammaproteobacteria bacterium UBA1119
ACAGTGATAACGCGGAACGCCAGCACCTCAAGCTATCGAAGCAACTCGAGGTGTCCATCGATATCGTCAACGTGACCGTGGGAGGCGTTCGCCATTACCGCGTGGTCACTGATCAAATGTCGAAGGCTGACGCCCATACCTGGATCACTGCTACGCAGACACAGGGCATTGCGGGTTGGTTCGCACCCACAACGTCAGTGCAAGAACAACCTGTCCCGCCGGCCAAACCACCTACAAAAGCTACCCCCGCTTTTGCCTCGTTGCGCCGCGCGCCTCAACAGCCCACAACGGCAGACGTGCGATCCACGTCGGTAAGAACGGCTCCGCAAACGGGTGACGTGATAGAGATTCCCTATTTCGACGCAGTCGACATCGTGATCGACGGAAAAATTGATGAATCGGCCTGGGCTGAGGTTCCCGCGTACGATGATTTACTGGTCACAAGCCCGGACACATTGAAAGCGCCCACTTATCAGACAATCACTCGATTCCTCTACACCAACCGAGGTCTTTATATCTCCGGATTCATGGAACAACCCCACGATACCCTGGTATCGCGGCTGTCTTCCCGCGATAGGTTCGTTAATCGAGACGGCTTCGGCATCACCTTGGATACCTCGGGCGAAGGGCTCTACGGTTACTGGTTCGTCGTGAATCTTGGTGGGTCGGTGCTCGACGGCAAGGTGGCGCCCGAAAGGAGCATGAGCGAGCAGTGGGACGGCCCCTGGGAAGGCCAAAGCACTAAGGTGCCGGGCGGGTGGAGCGTCGAGATGTTTCTGCCCTGGCCGATGATGTCCATTCCCGATGCCAAACAGGCGAGAACCATGGGTATCTGGGTGAACCGAAAGGTAGCGTTCATGGACGAGCAGTACAGCTGGCCTGCGCTACCCCATACGCAACCGCGGTTTATGTCCGCCTTGCAACCCATTCGATTGCCGGCACTCGAAACAAAACAACAACTCGCCGTATTTCCATACGTCTCGGCCAATCACGATGCAATGAACAGTGACCAGGACGTACGTGCCGGTACCGACATTGCTTGGCGTCCCTCAACCAACCTTCAATTGACCGCCGCCTTGTCACCCGATTTCGGCTCCATCGAATCGGATGACGTTGTTGTCAATCTGACGGCCTACGAAACGTTTTTCCCCGAAAAACGACTTTTTTTTCTAGAAGGCAATGAAGTATTCATTACCACGCCCAGGTCCGACGTCAATCGATACGGTTCCAGCCGCCGCGGCGGGGGGTCCCGGGCAACCGCTTCAACCTATACGCCCGAGCCAACGACGTTCTTGAATACGCGACGAATTGGTGGTCCCCCGCGGCACGTATCCGTCCCCGACGATGTCGACGTTGCCTCCGTCGAACTCGGCAAGCCCACCGACCTCCTCGGCGCCGTCAAACTAGCAGGAAGTTCGGGTCGAATGCGTTACGGCGTCTTGGCTGCCTTCGAAAACGAGGTTGAACTTCCAGGCATCGTCAAGGCGACAGGCGAGCGGATCACCGTTCAAGAAGACGGGCGTGACTTCGGTGTTGTGCGAGCTTTGTACGAACAGAGCGACGGTGCCCGCCGATCCATCGGTTATATCGGCACGGTGGTCGCCCTACCGGACGCCAATGCCATGACACACGGCATTGACGCTCACATGCTTTCATCAGAAGGCAAGGTACAGATCGATGGGCAGCTCCTATACAGCGACGCTGGCGAGCAGCCTGGTTACGGTGGATTCGTCGACATGTCAATCCAGAGAAGACGCGGCATCAACCACAGCTTTGAGTTCGACTATATTGACCAGAATCTGGACATCAGCGATCTAGGTTTCATTAGCCAAAACGACATGATCGCCACGCAGTACGGTGTGTACCGATTTGTGGGGCACGGTCTGAAGTACTTCCGCCAGGTAACCACCTCGGCCTTCTTTGGAGCGCAGACCAACACCGACGGGTTCCTCACTCGCTTAGGCGTGTACACGGGGCAAGGGTTTGAATTCCCTAACTACTCGAGCATCAGATTTTCACTCAATTACTACGCGCCGAAATGGGACGTTATGAATAGCCGCGGTAACGGCATGTTCAAGGTCGATGATCGCTTGTTTATGCACGTCGCCTACGGCACCAACTCAGCCAAACGATTCGCCTGGAGCGGGACCTTCGGGGCGCAACAAGAAGAACTCGATGGTCAGTGGGGTTATAGCGCGGACTTCGGATTTACGTTAAAAGCAAGCGATCGGATGACGCTCGATCTCGATCTTCGTTTCAAGAAACGTGACGGATGGTTATTGCACCGCTGGGGCCGAAATTTCGCGACCTACGAGGCCGACGATTTCCAACCCCGGATCGAAATGGATTATTTCTTCAGTGCCCGCCAACAACTCCGTCTCACCATGCAATGGGCGGGCATTCGTGCGAAATCGCTGAGTTATTACCAAATCCCCGAGACCGATGGCGAACTGGTCCCAAGAAACCTAGCTGACGGTACAAGCAACGAAGACTTTTCGTTGTCGCGGCTGACAGCTCAACTTCGATACCGGTGGGAACTGGGACCACTCTCCGATCTGTTTGTCGTTTACACGCGAGGCAGCAACCTGGCGATCGGTGACTTGAATGACGGCTTTGGTGACCTTTTCACCCAGGCGATCGACGAGCCCGTGGTCGATTTGCTAGTCGCCAAACTCAGGTATCGCTTTGGCAGGTAGTTCAGACACGCTTGCCCCATCAAAGCAGCCCTCGCATGTAGCTTGGACTCGTGCTGTCAACGCTAAGGCAAATCTGGACCAGCGGAAGGAGTGATCCAACGTGTCTAATGATCCGGTCGACATCCTAATCATCGGCGCAGGCGCTTCTGGAGCGGCCTTAGCTTGGACGCTAGCAGAAACGCGTATGCGTATCGTTTGTCTGGAACAAGGCGATTGGTTAAACCCCGCCGAATATCCGAGTGTTGGCAAAGATTGGGAATCTCGACAATACAGCGACTTCAGCATCAGCCCAAACCGACGCAAACGCGTCACCGATTATCCAGTCAATGATCAGGATTCACCGATCTCAGTCGCGAATTTCAACGGCGTCGGCGGCAGCACCATCCTCTATGCAGGCCATTATCCAAGATTTCATCCATCGGATTTTCGGGTAAAAACACTCGACGGCGTCGCCGATGATTGGCCCCTCGACTATACCGACCTTGA
>DCBA01000104.1 GCA_002313255.1 Gammaproteobacteria bacterium UBA1119
CTCAATAGAGCGAGGGTGACGGTCCTTACTACCGAGACGGATCGGTACGGACGCCTCGTGGGCAAAGTGCTACTTGGTTCCCGCGACATCAATCGAGAGATGGTGTTTGAAGGCCATGCGTGGGTGTATCGACAGTACCTGCGTGATAGATCGTTGCTCGAAGATGAAAGAACGGCTCGACGACTCAAAGTCGGTTTGTGGGGTTCAGATCACCCTATCGAACCTTGGCGTTGGCGACGGGGCGAGCGAGCGAGCTTAGCCCCCACGGTTCAGGCTGATAACGAAAATGTCACCAGGCCTGGGGCCCTCATTGGTGGCCTCACGCCAGAGAAAATCCTTGTGCAGTTTGGATATCGGGGGGCAAAGGGTGTATCCCAAGATCAGATAAAGGGTTACAAGCGCGTTTTCGGACTACTGGATCTCGACCGAAACAAAACGCTCTCAGTTAAAGAGTACGTCGATGACGGTCGTTACATGGATCGTCAAGCCCGCGCCGGAATTTTCATAGCATCAGATGCGAATCACGATGCCATCGTAACCGAGGCAGAGTACATCGAAAATCGGATTATGACCGACGAGGCCAAGCAGATATTTCATAGCATGGACGCCAATAGCGATGGTCGGGTGCGCAGACAGGAAATGCTCAAGCACGGGACGATCAACGACGTAAATCTGGCCGACGCCGTCTTTACCTCGCTTGATACCGACGCCAACGGCGAATTGGTTATTCCAGAATACCTGCGCGTCTGGGGCTCATGGGCACGTCATTGACGAGCGTGAGCAACAACCTACCCATTCACGTGATGGATGATTGTCATTGTTTTTCACGTCTATCTAATTGGCCCCGCTGAACCGCTCGCTTGGGCTTGCGCCGACTAACCGCGGGTTCGTCAAAGGATGACCAGTCATGATCCTCGCAAGCCGCAAGAATCTGTTGCTGAATCTGACTGCGCTCTTCGACCGATAGGCCGTAAGCGTTGAGATGTTCTTGATCAACTGCGGCCTGAATATCCGGATTCGATACAGTTCGACTGATCAGTGCGGCCTCGATAAAACCGCTGAGACGTTGGTGAACATCGCTTGTCTTTGTGCTTGAGGAAGGGCGTCGGATGTATATCTGTCGGAGAAGTTCACTCAGTCGTGTCAGGTAGTGATTCCTGATCGCGGCTTCTCGCATATTTTTTGGTTTCGGCATCTACCGTGAGTGCGAAACAATCGGGTAGGGAAAATCTCAGATTTCCCTAGACGTTGTCAATGAAGATCGCGTTTAGGTATGGCTTTCTTGTAGATATGCTGACCTACTCAAACAACGACCCCAGCCATGACTGGCTTGTGCAACTTGATCTCGTAAACAACTTTTTTATCTGAAATCTGAAGTCTCGTCGAACTGCCCCAACTACCATAACCCCAACCGATGCGATGTTTCGGACTGACGTTCAGGGGGTTAGCGGCAGTGACTCATGTCGACTTGTTCGTCGTTTTTGTAGCAATTCTCCCTCTCAAGCTGGCCGATCGGGTCCCACTGCCGATACCCCTTCTGCCTTACCGTCCTTGTAGTTGATTTCTCAGGCAGAGGTTCTCCCTGCGCCAACAGATAACAGGGTTCGGTTTTGCTGCTCGTCGTTCTATTTGTTGGGTTGCCGAACAGCTAATACCCAAGCTCGCCCAAACGCTCTGTTTTGCTCATGCAACGCATCGGCTATTGCAACTCATAATGCGTCATACGACCCATGTCGATGCAGCGTCAATCGACAAATGGCGTTTCATTGGTATCGGGGAATAGGATTTGTGTAGAGTAGTCACCATGAATGTTGGGCCTGTTGGCCTGCGCAAATACCCTGGAGGAGATACGCGTAAATGAAACTTGAAGATGTAAACAGCATCGGAATCTTGGGTGCAGGTGTCATGGGTGGCGGGATTGCGCAATGCGCCATCCTGGCCGGAAAGAAAGTGATGGTCCGGGATCTAACTGACGAGATCTGCAACAACGCCAGGGAGGTTATCCTCAACAGTCGGTTCGGATTTAACGGTGCCATCCAACTTGGCAAGATGACAGAAGAGTCGCGGGACGCGGCCATGAGTCGGCTGAGTCTTACCACTGACGTTCACGATCTGAAAGACTGTGATCTGATTATCGAAGCGATCGGTGGCGGTGATGATGGCGCCATTGAGAACAAGCCTATGAAGCTCAAGGTATGGGCGGAAATGGATGAAGTAGTTAATAAGGAAGCTGCGTTCGCCAGCAACACCTCCTTTTTTACCATCGCCGATTTGGCCGCGGTCACACAGCGAAAAGACCGTTTTATTGGTATGCACCTATTCAGCCCTGCGAACATCATGAAGCTGGTGGAGGTCACGAGAACAGAAGATACCAGCGAAGACGTGGTTCAGCTGATCGTTGACTTAACCAAAAGCTGGGGCAAGACCCCCATCCTGCTGAAGGACGTGCCGGGCGATACAGGGTTTGTCGGTAACCGTATCATGAAGGCTGTCCGTAGAGAGGCCGACAAACTCGTCGAGGAAGGTGTTGGTACGAGAGAAGACGTCAACCTTGCCATGACCCTCGGATTCCGCTGGCCTGCGGGACCGTATCCCCAGGGACCGAACGCGAGAAGCGGTTGGAAGTAACCTAGGCGAGTAGATGAGATCCCATTAACTCGGTTTCGGGAAACGTGAGCCCATCAGCCAGGAGGCATCTGTGAACCAAGGTGTTGACGACTATGAGACGGACAAGGTGTGCATCGTTGGGGCCGGACCGTCGGGCTTGATCATGGCCAGACAGCTGGCTAAGGCAGGTGTGCCCTTCGACGTCTTCGAGAAACACAGCTACGTTGGCGGTATCTGGGATCCCGACAACACCGGAACCCCTATCTACAGCTCAGCGCACTTCATTTCGTCGAAGCACACCTCCTACTTCTATGGATTTCCGATGCCGGCCACCTATCCGGACTACCCTTCACAGCAACAACTTCTTGACTATATACGTGCGTTCGCCGAGGCGTATGGCCTCTACGACCGCATCACCTTTGATTGTCCAGTGGAGTCGGCTCGTCCTGATGACGGCGGATGGATTGTTACGGCCGGCGGCCGGGAGCGGCGCTATCGAGCACTGATCGCAGCCCCAGGCGTGAACTGGCACCCTAACCTGCCTGACTACCCGGGTATCTCGAGCTATACCGGCGATGCCCGCCACTCGGTGACCTATAACCATCCCGACGAGTTCCGACAGAGCCGCGTTCTGGTCGTTGGTGGGGGAAACTCGGGGGCTGACATCGCTTGCGATGCGGCGCGCAGTGCCGATGCCACCTTCTTCAGTGTTCGTCGTGGATATCGATACTTACCCAAGCACGTCTTCGGTATACCGACCGACGTCTACGTGAACGAGGGCGGCGAGCCTCCCGCCGGAGTGGTGATGCCCGAAGACCCGTCGGCCCTGCTAGATGTCTTAGTGGGAGATTTGACCCGCTTCGGCTTGCCCGCCCCGGACCACGACGCTCTCGCATCGCACCCGATTCTCAATACCCAGATCCTGCACCACCTCGCTCATGGTGATGTCATTGCCAAACCCGACGTGGCACGGTTCACCAGTAGTGGAGCTATCTTTACGGACGGAACCGAGGTACCTGTCGGCACCGTCATTTTCGCCACCGGGTACGACTCAAAAATCCCGTTTGTTGACGAATCACTCTTCGAATGGAACGGTGGGCGCCCGCAGTTGTACCTGAATATTTTCCACCGAGCGATCGACAATCTCTATGTACTTGGGTTCGTCGAGTTCGCCGACGCTGCGTATCATCGTTTCGACGAAATGGCCCAACTTATCGCGATCGACCTCACCGCCACGGGAGCCGACAAAGCCCGATTCACGGACCTGAAGTCCACACACCAGCCCGATCTTCGGGGCGGGATGGACTACATTGACAGTGCTCGACACGCCAATTACGTCGAGACCCATACCTACCAGCACGTCGTGAGTGAAGTTCGCGACTCATTCGGTTGGCCCGCTGTGGACGATTCTTCTTTCCCCACTCGGTCGAACTCGCGATCAGACAGGAGGTAACTACCATGCCGGTCGCCATATCCAGAGTCATGAAAATCAACATCCGTGCTCGCTCGAGGGACCGGATCAACACTCTGCTGCGGGACATTCTCGGGGGTGAGCCGGGACCTGATCGCGGCACCAACACCATTGGCGATTTCGAAGGCGCTTACGTGAATCTGGGGGGTGTGGTCTTCGACGTGATGGTCCCCACCGACCCCGATGGTGGATTGGCCAAGGTCATTGAAAAGCATGGTGAAGGCATCGATTCAATCTGTTTTGCAGTTGAAGACATGGACTATACAAAAGAGGTCTTCAGAGAAAAGGAAATAGAGTTCGCCCGGGATCAGGAATTCAATGGCAATCGGGTCGCCTTCGTGCATCCAAAGGACGCAAGCGGGATCTCACTCGAGTTCATCCAGGGCCCCGCAACGGAAGAAAGCAGCGACAGTTGAACCCCTGACATCGAGTACAGGTCAAATGGCTATGGTGACAACGCGGGACGGGCGACACTCGGCGGTGGCCGCAAGCCCTCGGTTGCGGGCCTTATTTCGGAGCGTGCAATTGAGAGCGGGGCTGACGAGATGGAGTTTCGGCTCGATGGCGTGCGCTGCTGGCAGCGACCAACCGGTTGCGAGATGCTGACACACCATGGGTGACAGAATGAAAGAACGCCCACTCTCGTTTCGCGGATTCAAGGAGATATTGAGGTGATAAAGGTTTATGGCGTACACGGATCGCCTTTTGTTCGAAAAGTGTTCATCGCCCTCGAATTCAAGAGCATTCCTTACGAGATTATCCAGCAGATGCCTTTTTCTGGAGATGAGGAGTACTTGAAGATCAACCCACTCGCCAAGGTACCGACTCTCGTCGATGGTGACCTGATACTCGGTGATTCCAAAGTCATCTGCAGGTATTTGGAGAGCGCCTACCCAGAACCTGCGCTTTACCCTAAAGACATAGCGGATAACGCGATGGCTGACTGGTACGAAGAACTTTGCGGGAACCAGATCGCTGAGCTCGCGACGGGAATCTTCTTTCAGCGGTTCATGCGGCCCTTTGCCTTCAAGCAAGAACCCGACGAGGAGTTGGTTTCGAAGATTATCGAACAGCGCTTACCACCGATGCTGGACTACCTGGAAAGCCAGATCCCTGCCGAAGGTTTCAGGTTCGGTGAGTTCGGCATGGCCGATCTCAGTATCGTGAGCCCGTTTATCAACGCTTCCTATGCACGCTACGAGGTTGATCGTTCGCGCTGGCCGTCGCTTGCAGGGTTGATCACGCGTGTGAAGGAACAGCCTCATGTTGCTGCGGTCCTTGGGAGAGAAGCCAGGGCGATGGGATTTGGCAAGTGAGGTCGGTTGTCCTAGTTGAGCATTTTAGTGGATCGGGTTTTTAGTCGGACGCCGAAGCGTCACAATGAAAATGCATAAGAAGCTCTCACGGCCCCATTGAATTAATTTAGGGTTCAGCTTATGGAACGTTACCAGTTGTACGGTGGGGGCGGCTCGCCTTATTCCCAGAAAATGCGCGCCATTCTGCACTACCGGCGATTGCCGTTTGATTGGATTCAGATTACACCCGCCATCCGGTCGCAAATACAACACGATGGTCCACCCGTCATTCCCATCCTCCGGCTACCAGAAGATCAGAGCCTGCATGTAGATTCGACCCCGCTCGCTTTTAAGTTGGAAGAAAGGCACAGCGACCGCTCGATTATCCCTGACGATCCCGCAATGGCGTTCCTTAGCAACCTGATTGAGGATTTGGGTGATGAATGGGTAACTAAAATGATGTTTCACTACCGCTGGGATCTCGAGATCGACCAGGTGTACAGCAGTCGTCAGATTGTCAGCGACAACTCCCCTAGGCTGCGTGGTGATGATCTGAAACAGGCGGCAGAAGCAATCCGGCAGCGCCAGGTCGGGCGTATGCCTCTGGTGGGTTGTACAAAACAGAACAAACCAATCATCGAAAGCAGTTTTCACGAATTGCTCGCCATTCTGGACACCTTCGCAACCCGAGACGAATTCATATTTGGGACGCGCCCTTCATTGGCAGACTTTGGCTTGTTTGGTCAGCTGAAAACACTCGCCAGCGACCATACGCCCATGTTGATCATGCGAAATACTGTCCCCAGCGTTTACGACTGGGTGCGACGACTGGAGGACAGTAGCGGTATCGAAGGTGAGTGGCATGACTTTGCTGATATGCGACCGGCAGTTAGCGAACTGCTGAAGTTCAGTGCTCGATATTACCTGCCATTTCTGAAGGCGAATGCCAATGCACATGCTGAAGGGGCAGATACCATGACTGTGGATTTGGGCGGGCGCATCTTTGAACAGCCAACGTTCAAGTACCAGGTGAAATGTTATGACCGGTTAAGAAAGTTGCTTCGAAACGAGCAGGTGGATGCCCTGCGTGATTTGCTGGCAGAAACCGGATGTTTACAGTATCTGGAATAGTCGACGGGTAGAACGTCCATCTAGAAAACTAACAATCAGCAGGACTAGGGAGTCAGCCATGGCTGCAATAGAATTCGAACACAGTAACCACATTGCAACAGTGACAATAAACCGACCGGAAGCCAGAAACGCGATGAATCCGGAAGTGTTTGTCAGGTTGTATGACGCCTTCCATGAAGTTGAAAGTAACAACGACATACGTGTTGCGATTATCACCGGTACTGGTGACAAGGCATTCTGTGCCGGTGCCGATTTGGGCCGGCTGATTCCCTTGATGAATGGTGCCAGGCAACCGGAAGATGAGTGGGATAATCGATGGGTTAACGAAGTCAGCAAGCAGGGTACCTACCTGATGGGGCGAGACACCGTAAAACCTGTCGTTGCAGCTATTAACGGACACGCAATTGCAGGCGGAATGGAACTCGTACAGGGAACAGATATCAGGATTTCCGTTCCTGAAGCGAAACTTGGTGTGCAGGAAGTCAAGTGGGCGTTATTCCCAGCCGGTGGTTCAACCGTAAGACTGCCGCGCCAATTACCCTATGCCAAGGCGATGGAGCTCCTACTAACAGGCGATCTGATTACTGCGGAGGAAGCCTTGAATTATGGTTTCCTCAACTATGTCGTCGAGCCCGCTGAATTAATGAACAAAGCCATGCAGATCGCCGAAAAATTGGCAGCCAACGGTCCAATTGCAGTTCAGGCAATCCGCAAATCGGCGCGGGAAGTGTGGGGACACCCTGAGGAAGAAGCACTTAAACTGGAGTCGACATTTTCCGCACCGGTGTTTCAGACCGAAGATGCCATCGAGGGTCCAAAGGCATTTATGGAGAAACGGGCCCCAGTTTATACAGGCCGCTAAACGTGTTTTTCAAGATTGCCATTGCTGGGTACGACGCGCTCACACCGACGCCGCGTGACGACAATTTGCTGCGAAGTTTATTCAGTTCGTTAAACTGCTCGCGCTCAATTTTGAACACCTTCAGGCCCAACATGTTTCAGATTGCCAAAGTTGTTGTTCTCGGCGTTGCTTTGTTTGGAGCACACGCCTCGGGTTCAGCCGCGCACCAGGGTTCACATCCTACCAGCCAACATCACCAGGGATCGCACGCTCATGCGCCAATCGGTGTCACGGGCGACCACTTGCTAAGCAACGGTGAGTGGATGCTGTCTTATCGTCGCATGGATATGACGATGGCAGGCAATCGCGATGGTACCCGTTCTATGGATCTGGAGGAGATCCTTCGCAGCGGCTCTGGTCGATATAGCGTGGCGCCTGTACGCATGCAAATGGCCATGCACATGGTCGGCCTGATGTATGCGCCCAGCAAACGAGCGACGTTCATGATGATGGTGCCTTGGGTCAAGAACCGTATGGATCTAGTTACTCATATGGGCGAAACGTTTACGACCGGATCGAGTGATCTCGGAGATCTCAAGATTTCGGTCTTGTTGCCGTTGAATGAGTACACGGTCACAAACGTGGGTTTCACCTTCCCGTCGGGTGGTCTGAATCATCGTGACGTGACTCCGATGGGACGTACGGTGCTTCCCTACGCGATGCAAACCGGTTCCGGTTCGTACGCTCTGTCTGGAGCAGTAACTCATAAACGTCGGAGTGGCCAACGGTCATGGGGGGGGCAGGCAAGCGCTATAGTGCGCACAAACGACAATCGTGAGAATTACCGTCTTGGCAATCAACTACAGGCGACGGCCTGGATTGCCCGGGAATTTGGCGATATTGCATCGTTATCCATACGGGGAATTTATCGAGCGTGGGGGGCAATTGATGGCGAGGACCCTCGATATACGTTGGCACTCGCAAATAACCTGATGCCAACAGTAGACCCCCGTCTACGTAGTGGTAGAAGTTTGGGTATTGCGGTCGGCGGGAGCTTTCGATGGACGAATGGGCATCGTATTGCGGTGGAGTTCACGAGGTCTGTTTGGCAGGATCTTGAAGGACCACAACTGGAAACCGACTGGGTCCTTCAGGTGGGCGGCCAGTTAGTATTTCCGAACTAAGGTCTGAACTTAATTGTCGCGAAGTATCTATTCGTGAAACTCGTAATAGTCCTTCAAAGGAATCATTAGGTGAGCGTGATCTCCGAAGGAAGGTGTCGACTGATCGTTGGATACACGTAATCACGAAGCGGGTGGCCCGGTGCCCAACTATGTCCAAAGCCGCCGATAGATCTCCCTTATAGAATTGGGACTGAATTGGT
>DCBA01000032.1 GCA_002313255.1 Gammaproteobacteria bacterium UBA1119
CGTCCAGGTAAAAGTCGTCGAACTTACCGGCGACCCAGGCGACGTTTATTTTGTTGACCTACGCCTACTTCATTCGATCGGTGCGAATACGTCCGATCAACCAAGAATGATGATCGCGCAGCGGATGCCAAGGCGAGAAGCGTTCAATACATGGATATCCATGATAAGCGGCGAAAAGAGAGTAGAGAGGAAAGTCCTAGGGGGCCAAGAGTAGGCAGTCGTTAGAGATCCTAACTACGGCATTCTCAACGAAGCGATCAATTGCCATTAGATATGCCTTAACGTTCCTAATATCCGGCTGCGAGCTACGGTTCTATTTCTTGTAGTGATCGGGGAACCCGACCTTCGCACTCATGCCAGCTTTGATCGCCTCGCCGGTCTTTGCGTCGTAACGATGATAATCACCGCGGACGGGCACTCGCATGTCTTTCCCGGCCGGTTCGGTATCGAACAAGCTCAAGTAGCCGCTCGGCCCCTGTCCCCCAATAGTGTAATCGGGGGTCTTCCCCCACGGCATCGCGTTGTAGACGTTCATCAACCGTGCGAACCGCTTAGGATTGCGTGCGAGCGCTTCGTCGGTCGCCGTATGACGGTAGGCCTCTTGGGTCTGCATGTGGGGGCGGTTATACATGCCCAAAATCATCAAACGAAGACCATCCGTTGTTTTCGGGTAAGAACCGTGCCACGTGTGATCACCCCAGATAACCATGGATCCGGCAGGGGCTTCAACAGCCTCGGCATTGTCGGCCCAATATTCGGATTCTTCCTTCGATGGGAGCCGTCGCCAACGGTGACTACCCGGCACGAACGATAGCCCACCATCCTCTTTCGAGTAGTCGGTAAGCAAGTAGTTGAAATTCGCACCGTAGGTCTCGACCGCCATGGTGGGCATCTCAAACTGTGCCCAGTCGGCGTGAATGCCTGTACGCGC
This sequence comes from Gammaproteobacteria bacterium UBA1119, assembly GCA_002313255.1. Classification (GTDB taxonomy): domain Bacteria; phylum Pseudomonadota; class Gammaproteobacteria; order Pseudomonadales; family Azotimanducaceae; genus UBA11889. The sequence goes on from DCBA01000032.1 coordinate 932, forward strand.
ATCCCCCTTACCTTTGACCCACGCATTGCAGAGTGACAAGACGCAATTGGTACCCACCATCCATTGGATCAAACCGAGGGCGGTGGGGGTGAGCACTAACTTCTCGAAAAGGAGATCGTCCCAAAGAACAAAACGAAGCAGTTCTTGACCGTCACTAAAAACGCTGGACAGCTCGTCTCGCGAACAATCCTTACGTTCACAAGCTATCCGCAAAACCACTTCTTTCGCTTCCTCGTGCTGCTCTACCGAACCAACCTTCTCCGGTGGTAACACCGTGTATCCAAATGCCTCGAGTTCGGCCAAATTTTCTAGCAGGTCAAGCTCTTTCAACTCACGATAAAGTGCTGGCGTATCTTTAGCCGATGACCAATCTTTGATCTCCATATACCAGGCCCTTTAAGTCAACGATGCGGCTACTATGCTTGACTGGATGATCTAATCAAGGTTTAAAGACACCATTCCTTTCGTATGGGCATTAGGGATGTGCACATGAATCGAACCGAAAACAACGGCTGGGAAGAATATGCCTTAGCCGGCCAGAAACGCGCTCTCGAGCTCAACAACCGAGGCCCCATGCGTTTTGATCAAGATGGGTTCCTTCAGAAAGACATCCTCGACGCCTATTTTCGAACGGGTTTCTACGTATTCACCGGGGTGATTTCAGAAGACGAGGTTGCCGAATTAAAAGAAGAATTCGATCGGGTCCTCGATAACGCCCCGGTCTCCTACGATAACCCCAAGGACTCTCGCGGACGGCGGGTCCTATTTGACGGCTATTACTCGATTTCAAAGAATGAATCGCCGAACTCCAGCGATTCGCCTCGCAATGCTGTGGGTCTTGTATCCCATCCGCTGATGATGATGGATTCTGCACTACGTGTTTACGGTCATCCACAAATCCTACGCATGGTCGCGAGCGTCAACGGCCACGATTTCGTCCCTTTTCACGAAGCGGTCTTTCACAAAGCCGGCGGTGTGGGACCGCCGACTCCGTGGCACCAAGATGGACGGACGCATTGGTCCGACGAAGGGAAAAGTCTCGAGCAGCCAGACGGCTCCGGTAAAACACACGGCTTCAACTTATCCGTATCCTGGAGCCAGGGAACGCCGGAGAACTGTCTCTGGGTGGTTCCCGGGAGCCACCGTCAATGGCTCCTTGCCAATGAAGGAGAATTCCCTCCCATCACGGAGCGCTTGCCCAATGCCGTTCCGATGGTGTTAGGGCCAGGTGACTGCGGCATGGTGAATCGAAGCTCATTGCATGGCTCGTACCCCAATCAATCGCCCGGGACGCGAATTACCATGGTCATTGGATTTCATAAGCGCAATTCCGCTATCGGCTCGAAAACGACCAACGTCCACGCATTTAAACGCCCGGGCGAGATTAAAGACATTACCTACACCAAGGACTACGTACTCCATCGAGCTCGAATGATCCCGATCGCCATTGACGCGCGTCGTCAATACTACCCGCACGAGGTCCCCTACGATTACCAAGGCAGCTATCTTGGCCAGGGTGTCTGGAACGAGCAGGTACGATCAGAGATCAGCGAGCCTGGTAACGAGTACTGGCAACGCGACATTACGCTTTAGCCAGGGTTTACCCCGAAGATCACGATCAAACGACCCGGAGTTAAGACGGCTTACGTTTCGCTGCTTTCTTCGTTGCCTCGCCTGAGTGCGGAGCAAGGGCGGATTGAGACGGCCCTGCTTGTTCTTTCATCGCGGCGACGGCGCGCTCGTTCTCTTGAATCTTGCTCATGATCGCTTGTCCCGCCCGATTCCAGGTGTCCCTGTTCTGAATGACGTACTCGTTCGACTCCTTGTAATCGTCCAACAGCCCGTTCACCGCCGGGATGACATAACGTGCAACGAGGTCCCAACTTCGGTTGGTATTCTCTCGGTTTGCCCAGTCGTGGACGAAGCCTATGACGGTACCGAAGCCACCCGAGAGTTCGGTGATATCTTTTATTTTGTTAACGAGATCATCGGGAGTCCCGATGACGTTAACCGCACCATCAGAGAATGCCATTTCATCGACAGCTTGATCCGGCGTGTCATAAATCGCACCTTCGCCAGCAGCCAAAGTGCCTACCGTGTAAGCATTGTTGTGATGCAATAAACCATCGCGAGCTTGGATGCGGGCTTGCTCACGCGTTTCCGCAATGTGCCAACTCAGTACGATACGCCAATTTTTTCGATCCACGGTTTTACCGTGTTTTGCCGCGGATTCCTCCGCAAAACTCCACTGCGTCGGGAGTGCTTGAAGTCCCGCCTTGGAGGTCGAACCAATTGAAAGAATGCCGGCCTCATGCTTTCCAGCCAAGGTCATTCCCGATGGACTAATGATCGAGGCGACAGCGAATTCCATCTTTTTCTGAAGTGGCTTTAGCTGCAACTTGGCATCAATCAATTTGAACCATTCGGATTCGTGGGTAAATCGTTCGTCAGATTCAAACAAACGTCGAATGACACCCATGGCCTCGTCCTGGCGATCCCGTAACAGCATCGGATCCACTCCCAGGGTGTGTGCATCGGAGGGAAGGGCACCGGGACCTGAACCAAAAATCACGCGTCCGCGTGACTGATGGTCAAGTTGGACCATTCGCTGCGCAACCATAAAGGGATGGTGATATGGCAACGACACGACGCCGGTCCCCAGCATTATTCGCTGGGTTCGCTCTGCTGCTGCCGCGAGAAAAATCTCGGGAGAAGCAATCACTTCCCATCCCGTTGAGTGGTGCTCGCCACACCAAAACTCATCAAACCCCAACCGATCGAGCTGGGTGACAAATTCCAAATCACTTTGAAGTTGCAACGTTGGGTTTTCACCGATGGGGTGGTGGGGAGCTAAAAATGCACCAAACTTAAGATCAGTCATGCTTCGATGTTCTCTGTATATGACTGTTTACGATACCCCTTGGCCTGAGAAAAATCCTACGGAGTATTTGAATGGTCTGGGTAGGGAGTACGGTCACGCGAGTTACCCTGAGACTAAGCGCCATGCGGTACACTGTTAGCTGATGTGATCACCGTAGCCATTGCATAGAACCCATGTCGATCGACGTAAACCCAGCTACTGGCTTCAAGATTTTCAATACACGCGCTGCGAAAGCCAGCGAGAAAATCAATGGAAGCGGCTACACCCCAGTTGTCGATGAATTACTGACCACGTTGCCCGAGCCTCCCACAGGCGCCGATTTCAATGCAGTTGAGCAAGCCAAGTATCGGGACTTTAAAGAAGCTCGACGGGGTGCCGCGGATTACATGGCCATGGAAGGCGAATACAGCAAATACCTTGAGGACGTCTATTCGGCCGATCCGGTACCTCGAGAAGCGTTAGAAGATGATTGCGAGGTGTTGGTTGTAGGAGCTGGCTTTGCCGCACTGTTGCTCTGGCACAAGTTACAAGAAGCCGGGTTCGAGGACGTGCGATTTTGCGAGAAAGGCGGCGACGTCGGCGGAACGTGGTATTGGAATCGTTACCCCGGTATCGCTTGCGACGTTGAATCGTATAGTTATCTGCCGTTGCTCGAAGAAATGGGCTACGTACCGTCCATGAAGTTCGCCTCGGGCTTCGAAATCATGGAGTACAGCCAACGTATGGCTGAAAAATTCGGGTTTTACGACCACTGCTTATTCCACACGACGGTCGAAAGGACCGAGTGGGATGAGGCGACGAGCAAATGGACCGTGACTACAGATCGTGGCGACAGCATGCGTGCGAATTTTGTGATCCTCGCAAACGGTATTTTGACA
>DCBA01000042.1 GCA_002313255.1 Gammaproteobacteria bacterium UBA1119
AGCGGGGGAGGTCATGAGAGGGAATCGTCGGTTCACCGACTTTACCGAGGCATCGCTTGGGTCGTTGCTCGCCGGAAGGGTTGGGATGGACGTTTTGCGAATCTGGAGAACCGATCCTCTCCATGGGAATCCGGAGCCATGGGTTAACGCACTGTGGCGCCCCGCGGGGTGACCTCGCTCTCGACGGTTATCGGCGAAGCGCCGGTGGACAACACTGCGCCGCTGCTATGGAAGCCGTCGAGGATGAAACGGACGACCAAGTTGATTGCGGTTGGTAAAGAAGCGAAGGGTATACGGCGAATTTCTTGTGCACACGATCTTTGACCGAGAAATTTATCCATTGCCCTCCCGGATTTCCTAGATGAACTGTTGCTGACCGAGGGCAGATGCAAACAGGGTTGGTAGAGGGCGAGTTCGGCAGACATCGCCCCTACACAGGTTAGCCACTTTGAAAAACAGCTGGCAGGGTCACTGGAATTCTTGAGGTGGCGTGGGAAAGTTTCGTTGCATAAAACTTGCTGTACCAACAGGGACGTGATCCTCCTAATAGACCCAATGATGACGGACCAATTGAACTCTCATTCGATGGAGGAGCAATGAAAAAGGATGGATTAAGGGTGAAGGCTGAGGAAGTTTTGGCGCAAAGGCGTTTATTTTCTTGGCTCGATACAGCCTTATCCTCACCATCTTAGACAAGACGACGTCGTCTTTAGTCATACATGCAAGTTGCAGGCTGGGTTCTGGCCTCTTTGCAGTATGATCCGAGCGTCGCAACGGACCAGGACATCGCGGGTGCCCCCGTCAAGTCGTAAGGGCATCATCGATCTAAATCGCAGGACACAATTCCAAAGGTAGCGCATGAGAAACTTTCTGATCGGACTTGCCATTGTCGCTGCAATCGGCGGCTATCTTTTCTCCCAGTACTGGTATTACGTTCCGGGTATTATTTCTGCTATTGCCGATCCAATCGGTGAGAACCAGCCAGTTACATGGCAAAAGGGGCCCGCGGAATCATCGGGAGACTCCCGACCGCCAAACATCGTGCTGATTGTGGCAGACGATCTCGGATTCAACGACATCACGTTTTACCGGGGCGGAATCGCTGGGGGTAGCGTGCCTACGCCGAGCATCAACTCGATCGCCAACGAAGGCCTTCATTTCACCAACGGTTATACGGGCAATGGTACCTGCGCACCCTCGCGCGCAGCACTTCTGACGGGACGATTCGCGACTCGAGTGGGGTTCGAATTCACTCCTGCGCCGCCTCAATTCGCCCAGCTGGTCGCAGGTGAGGGTTACATCGCTGAAAATGCCGTGGACTACCCGCCGTCAAATGAGCTAGGGCTACCGGGCTCAGAGCTTACGTTGCCCGAAATGCTAGACCAGAGGGGCTATCACTCGGTCGCACTGGGTAAATGGCACTTGGGTGGGGGCAAAGGCATGACGCCAAACGAACAGGGATTCGATGAATTTCTTGGCTTCCTGCCCGGCGCTGCAATGTTCATGGAGGAAGGTGATTCTCAGGTAGTCAACTCGAAGCAGGACTTCGATCCCATCGATAAGTTTCTGTGGGCTAATCTGAAGTATGGCGTGAGATTCAACGACGGTGATCGTTTCAAACCAGATTCCCACATGACGGATTACCTTAGCCGTCAGGCCGTTCGTGTCATCGAGGCCAATCGTAATCGACCATTCTTTCTCTATCTCGCCTACAACGCCCCCCACACACCGTTGCAGGCAGAAAAGGACGATTATGATGCGCTCCATCACATCGCCGATCATACCGAGCGGACCTATGCCGCCATGATTCGTGGGTTGGACCGCGGTATTGGGGACGTGCTAGAGGCACTTGAGAGCCATGGCCTTTCCGATAACACGGTCGTTATTTTCACCAGCGACAACGGCGGAGCCAGTTATGTCGGTCTACCTGATCTGAACAAACCCTACCGTGGTTGGAAGATCACGTTTTTCGAGGGCGGTATTCATACCCCCTACTTTATTCGTTGGCCGGCGAAGATCCCCGCCGGGGGTCGGTACGATTCAGCGGTCGCGCACGTCGATATCTTTTCCACTGCACTTGCAGCGGCAGGCGTAAAGCTACCGCAAGACCGGATCATCGATGGGGTCAACGTTCTCGAGTACGCATTGCAGAATCCGCAGCCACCTCTTAGCAGGCCTCTTTTCTGGCGAACCGGGGGCTACAAAGTCCTGTTGCAAGATGGTTGGAAACTTCAGTTGCAGGAGCAGAACGACAAAACCTGGCTCTTTAATTTAAACCAAGATCCCACCGAGCAGGTCAACCTGAGCCTGGGCGAAGAACACTCGAAAAAGCTCAAAACCCTGCGCGCGATCCTGTATGAGTTAGACAGTCAGATGGCCGAACCGTTGTGGCCTACATTGATAGAATCGCCCATTGCAGTTGACTACACGATCGACAAACTGCCGGATACCGCCTACGAGACCATAATCTGGTCAAACTAACGAGAACATCATCTTTTTCGGACCCTCGCCACACCAATACCTCGCGCTATCCCGACCCCGTTGATTGAAGAGAGCCTTCTTAATCATTTCACCGAATCACGTTAATCGGATACGCGCAAGGTAATACCAGGGTGTTCGCCGGGCGCAATGAGTGCGTTTTCAACGACAAAGACTAAGCTCAAGCTATCGAGGGTTTCTCCCGGTTTGACTACTAACTTGATGGACTCGTGTGCAGGTATTCGAATGCGATCGGCGCTAAACATGAATGTATAGTCTCCGGCATATCGAAGTTCGAATTCGGCATCGGAGACATTCGTTAATGTGACTTCGGCTACTGAGGTTTGCGGCCGATAGCTCAGATTCGACGCGGTCAGGCTTGCCTCAAGCAACGGTATTAATTGTTCCTTACGTCCAATCAAAAGATTGCGGAACCACACCACCGTACGACGAGCGAATAGCGCTTGTTTGATAGCCTCCGCACTTTTCTCCTCGGCGAAGACCAGAGTGACCGGACGATGTCCACCATTATGCGGCTCGTAGTCCCAATCGATGAGATCGTGCACGTCTGAAACTCCGATGAGTGCGAGATCGTGTTCGAGCGCGACCTGGAATGCTTCCTCGGAATAGGTACTGCCATTGGCTATTTCTATACCGTGTAACAAGCCGTTTTGTGCGTTGGCTGCATGAAAAGCGTTGATTCGGGTAATACCGTCGCGTTGCTGTCGTGTCCACCATGGGTGATTCCAGAACAGGAAACCTTGCTGCGCATTTGCAGCTTCGACGGCCATTTGCGCGGGCCACTCGCTGGCGGCCGCGTAGTATGCGGTGACATCGCCAGGGTCGGCGGGCATGTTATCGACTTTAAGTAGCTTATTCGCGTCGTTGAGGAACACTGCATTGATGTGGCCGGCAGGTGCGTTTCGCGTAATTTCACTGCCGCGGATAACAATCAACTCTGAATCCTGTGCGGCCGCCTTAGCGTCTTCGTACGCGCGATTACGATCTGGGTGCGGAATGTCTCCCCGATGCGGCTGGTACTCCAGGTGTTCGGTGATGGCTAGTGCATCAAGACCGTCCCGCAGGGCTTCAGCAACGCGAATTTTTGGCCAAACATGGCCGTCGGAAAAGACGCTATGCGTATGAAGATCCACCGACAGGGTTACGTATCGCTCGGTATCAGGAAATTCAATGGCGCGCGTGCCAGCGTCATTGGGTAACTGGGCAACCCCGTGCGCATAGATCAATTCAGACGCAATCAGTAACAGCGGCAAGGCCGATAGGGGAATAAGCGAGGCGAAATTGACGCGTTTGCAAACATCGGTCGAGGGATCAGATATTTGTGTTTCGCGCACTTCGAGTAACTCGTTGTGTTGGAGTCGTCTGCAAGACAGATTTGAGTTCATGATAAAAAATCCTTTCATACATGAAAGAAATATATTCCCAATTCAATTCCGGTGTCACCGAGTGTGAAGTACTCACCTTTCTACATTGAGCGCTTGCAGTTGGTATCCGCACGCTCAACCCACACTCGAGCTAAACAACACGATCGGGAGATAAATATGAAAAGTTTGAACAAAGCTCATTTCGTCGAATCAATTATCAATAAAATATATAATTATTAATGAGTTATCAGTTTATTGTAGATTTTCTTCCTATCGAAATAAGTTCACTCCGGGGCGTTCTCGATTCATGTCTGCGAAAGGATTCCACCGAATCGAATTTGGAACTCGGTAGTGAACCCGCAAAATTTCAAGAGGCTGCTAGATCCACTCGCTTTCGGAATGTACTCGACAGGTATTGCTCAATTGCGGTCTAACGTGAGTAACGTCTTTAACTCCTCAAATTTTCAGTGCTACGATCTCTCATCCGAACCGGACATCGAGGATTGAATGAGCGAGATACAGAGCCAAGATTCACTACACTCGATCCACGTAGCTGACCCCAAGCTGTTTTTAAACGGGAGCATCCTAGATTTACTCGAGATGTTGCGTTCCCGCGACCCCGTTCACTACTGCGACGACAGTCCGTACGGGCCGTATTGGTCCATCACGCGCTATAGCGACATCATGCAAGTAGACAAGGACTACGAAACATTTTCTTCAGACGCTCACTTGGGCGGAATAATGATCGACGACGATATCGTTGGCGATG
>DCBA01000050.1:0-521 GCA_002313255.1 Gammaproteobacteria bacterium UBA1119
CCCTTCGATATAACCGCTTTTGAGTGCATTCACGATCATCATGGAAGATTCGTCGAAGCGCTCGCGCGAAGTATCCATGTCGATGCCGACGAAGGGCGCAAATTCACGACGAGAGAGTCCGCGACCCATTCCGAAACGGACCCGACCCCCGGATACGGTATCGAGTAGGGCAACTTTCTCTGCTACACGAAGGGGTTCATTCCAGGGCAGGATGACCGCGGCAGTACCGAGTTTGATATCGGTGGTCCTTCCGGCGACGAACGCAAGTAGTTCGAGATTGTCTGGGCAGAAGGAATAGTCGAAGAAGTGATGTTCGGTTGGCCAGACCGCGTCGAATCCTAGTTGTTCGGCCAGTTCGGCGAGACGAAGTTCTTGCTCATAGACCGTGCCGTCGGTGACATTTGCGTCCCAGCCATACGAAGAAAAAATGAGCTGCAGACCTACGTCCATGAGATCTCCCGTTTCTGTTCGATACCGATGTAAACGAATGGATGCTGTTCCGAGCCTACCAGAGAGCAGTT
>DCBA01000050.1:893-4619 GCA_002313255.1 Gammaproteobacteria bacterium UBA1119
ATTCGAGGGAGACGACGACTTGCTTTCGAAAAGACAACAGTTCGATTACGCCGTAGGCGACATGGGCATCAATCTCTATTTCATGTCCGCGATGACGTATTTGTTGTTTTTCTACATCGACGTGTATGGGCTTTCCGCGGAAATCGCAGCCGGTGTTTTTCTGTTTGCGCGCATTGTCGATGCAATTACCGACCCCATCATGGGATTTCTAGCGGATCGTACGCGGACTCGCTGGGGTAAATTTCGGCCGTATGTGTTGTTCGGTCCGGTCCCATTGGCTGTCATTGCGGTGGCGACATTCACTGTGCCGGATTTTGACGAGGTAGGACAAATCATATGGGCGTACGTGACGTATACGCTCTTTGGCATCATCTACACTGTGGTGACGATTCCGTACGCTGCCCTTAGTGCCGTAATAAGCAATGACTATCAAGAACGATCAGGCTTTACCTCGGTACGGATGATGTTTGCGCTTGCGGGCGGGGCGATCGTTAGCGTTGGCATGTTGCCGCTGGTCGACGTTTTCGGCGGCGAAGCGATCGGGTTTCAATGGACCATGATTGTGTTTGGCGTGATGGCGACATTGCTCTTGTGGCTGACGTTTCGCGGTACCGAGGAGGGTGCGTTTCCGGACGCCACCACCAGTAAAGTCAGTTTCCGCGACAGTGTTCGGGTCGTTGTGGCGAATGGGCCGTTATGGATCACCATCGCGCTTTTTTGCTTAGGCATGCTCGCGTTCACGTTTCGTTTCAGTACGGCACCTTTTTACTTGAAGTACAGCATGGGACGCGAAGATCTTATTCCGCTGTACATGTTGGTCACGCTCGCCGTGATGTTCCCGGGTCTGTTGGCTGTACCTTGGCTTTCCCGAACGTACGGAAAAGCCGGGGCGGTACGTGTTGGTGCTTTGATCGCAATGGTTGGTGCGGTCGGGTTTTACTACACGCCCGTGAGCGATGTTTGGTTGGTGTTTGTTTGGGGATCCGTTTTGGCTATTGGCGGCTCGCCTATCATGGTCCTAGGCTGGGCGATGCTCGCCGACACGGTCGAACATGGGGAAGTGCAAACGGGAATTCGAGCGGAGGGTGTGGTCTTCTCGACAGCTAGTTTTTTTCAGAAGCTTGCCAAAGCCATCGCGGGATCGGGTATCGCAGCGATGCTAGCTTGGTTCGGTTTTGTCGCCAATCAAGAGCAGTCGCAAGAAACCGTGGCAGGGTTACTCTTCATGATCGCCGTTTGTCCGTTGGTATTTAATGCGCTTCTGTTTCTCGTTTCCTTAGCGCATCGCTTGGACGGGAGGCGTCACGCGGAGATAGTCCGCGATCTATCTGAACGCGCTATTGTGTAACCGGGCGATCACTTAAACTGATACGGCGACTTGGTATCCATCACGCGACGCCAAACGTTCAAAATAGCCGCGCGCGTTGGGATGATCGTTCTCCAACACCTTAAAGCGGTCGGCCAGCATTAACGTATAGCCCATCATAATGTCGGCCGCAGAAAACGTGTCGCCGACGAGAAACTCGGTTTTGCCTACCGTGTCGTTCACCGCGTCAAGACAACTGAGAGCTCGAGCGCGCGCATCCTCAACGACGGCTGGGATTCGCTCGGCTTCCGGTTTCATTACCGTGTGGTGTGCGATGTCGCCGAGTGGGCGAGCAAACGTAGCTTCTGCAAACCAACACCACTGCAAATACATCGCGCTTTCTGGCGTTCCGGGTTTCGGCATTAGTCGACCATTGCCGTAGCGATCAAGTACGTATTGAAGCATCGCTCCGGATTCAACCATTGTGAAATTTTGGTCGTCCATGGCCGGAACTTTTCCCGTCGGGGATTTCGCGCGCCACTCCGGCGACTGCCGAAAGGTCTGAGAAAAATCGATACTCTCAATTTCGTACGGGACCTCAAGTTCCTCGCAGAGCCATATAACGCGCACCGAACGCGTTCCTTGGACGTGGTAAATCTTCACGTGCACTACCTATTTGGCTTAAAAGAAAATAGTTTAATTGAAGTCGGCGCATCCGTCGTATCACCCCGGCCCGATTGTCTGGTCTTTTTCGGCTGGCTAAGGCACGCTCAATGGGTTGAAAGATTTGAGGGACCGGTGTTTGGGTATCGCGATTGAAGAAGAGAATCATTACGGCTTCCGGTTGTCCGACGAGCTGATCCTTCTCAGGGATCAGATACGGCGCTTCATGCGCGAAGAAGTAAAGCCGATCGAAGACACCTTGCCTCACGATGCTATTGGTTGCGGTCGTGAAGATCGGATTCGCCTTCGGGCGATGGCGGAAGCGATGGGGCTCACGCGACTTACCGTTCCTGAGGAGTATGGTGGAAATCCGGTCAGTGCGATGGCTCGAGCGGTGATTGCGGAAGAATCTTCTAAGTGCCGTCTCGGCGGTTATGCGCCCGCGCTGGGTGCGTTCGGCGGTGGCCCTCCAAACATTATTTGGGGTGGAACACCTGATCAGATTGAACGTTATGGAATTCCATGCGTCGAGGGGAAGATGCGTGCTTTTGTCGCCATTACGGAACCAACCGGGGGGTCGGATCCCAGGAACAACATTTCGACGCGGGCCGAACGAGATGGTGATGAGTGGGTTCTTAACGGGCGCAAAATGTGGATCACAGGTGCGGAGGGTGCGGATTTCGGTATCCTATTTGCACGCACGCGTGACGGTACCGCCGAAGCGCCACCCGAAATCACGGCGTTTATTGTAGAGCCGACATTCTTTGGAATAAATTTTAATGAAATCAAAGTTATACGAGCTTTATCTCCTTACGAAATTATCCTCGAAAATTGCCGTGTCCCCGTTGGGAATGTCCTCGGGACTGTCGGTCAAGGTTTTGGCGTGGCACAGAGTTGGTTAGTGGACGCGCGCATACCTTATGCCGCGGGGTGTATTGGGATGGCGCAAGAGGCACTCGATATGGCATGTGGTTGGGTAAAACAACGACCCACAAGGGACGGCATGTTGGCCGACAAACAAGCAATTCAGTGGATGATTGCGGATTCAGAAGTCGAATTGAGAGCCGCTCGTATGCTCGTGTACGACGCTGCGTCCAAGGTAGATGCCGGTCAGTCGGGCAAGGTGGACGCCTCGATTTGCAAACTCTACGGGACCGAAACGGCAGGACGCGTGGTCGACCGCGCCATCCAAATGTTTGGGGGTATGGGCGTTGCCCAAGAGATGCCGCTCGAGCGGTGGTATCGAGAACTTCGCGTCAAGCGCATTGGGGAAGGACCCTCCGAAGTGCATCGCATGGTGATCGCACGCGATAAATTGAGGAACACTAACGGAGGGGTGTATTTTAGTTAGCGCCCGATGCGTCGGCGGGCAGTGACGACCTCGGTATTAAGCCCCAACCAGTGCATACGCCCTATATAACGCGCGTGTTCGATTTTGAGGCAACGGTCCATCACGACGTCGAGGCCGGCGTCGGCGGCGATGGCGGCCCCTTCATCACTGATGACTCCAAACTGAAGCCATAAAGCTTTGGCGCCAATGGCTACGGCTTCTCTAGCTAGCGCGGGTACGGCGGAGGGATCTCGGAAAACGTTGACGACGTCGACCGCATCGCCGACGTCGGTCAATGAGTTAAAACATGGCTCGCCGAGGACTTCTTCTTCTCGGGGATTAACCGGGATGATTCGGTAGCCATGTCGTTGCGCGTAATAGCCCACAAAGTGACTGGCACGCAATGCGTTGGCCGACAAACCGACGA
>DCBA01000118.1:0-22038 GCA_002313255.1 Gammaproteobacteria bacterium UBA1119
GCCAGTTTGCTCCCGGAGGTCAAGGACAGTGTCGCAGACTACGGGAGGGCGGAAGCGCAGTGGTTTGGTGCCGAAATACCCATTTTTGGCATCGCCGGAGATCAACAAGCGGCGCTCATCGGCCAGGGTTGTATTTCGCCGGGTATGGTGAAAAGTACGTACGGCACGGGTTGTTTTGTCATGGTAAATACCGGAACAAAGCGGGTGGACTCGACAACGGGATTGCTGACCACGATAGGTTACAGGGTTAATGGTCAGACCACGTTCGCGACGGAGGGCAGCATCTTTACGGCGGGGGCTGCAGTCAAATGGTTGCGCGACAAGTTAGGTTTGATCGGAAGCGCGGCGGAAACAGAGGAAATTGCATTGAAAACGGGCGGCGACACCAACGGTGTATATGTCGTACCGGCCTTTACGGGCTTAGGGGCTCCGCATTGGCGACCGGATGCACGCGGAGTCATATCGGGATTAACTCTGGATTCAGGTGTGGACGAGATCGTGACCGCGACACTGTCGAGCATCGCATTTCAGACAATGGACTTATTTAATGCTTTTCGAACCGACGGAGTTGAACCGGAACAGGTGAGGATTGATGGAGGGATGGTCCAAAATAATTGGTTTTGTCAGTTCCTGTCCGATGTAACCGAATTGATCATGGAACGACCCAAGGTCACCGAGACCACGGCCTTGGGCGCTGGCTTGCTGGCTGCAATAGGGGCGGGGCTCATTAATCATCTAGGAGACGCGAGCACCCGTTGGACCGTTGACCAGCGGTTTACTCCAGCTATGGATGACGACGTCCGTTCGGAGCGTATAGCTGGTTGGCGACGTGCAGTTGCGCAGACGCTCGCAACTAACCTCTGAGGACCGTACTCGCTGCTTGATAGTCTTGGCAAGAATCCTCGAAGTTAGTTCAGCATAAATTCGAGTAGGGCTTTTTTAGAGTGCAGTCTGTTGCCCGTCTCCTCCCATACAACGGAACGCGGGTCTTCGAGTAGGTCATCACTGATTTCTTCGCCTCGGTGTGCTGGAAGGCAGTGCATAAAGAGGACATTGGCATCTGCGCTGTCGAGTAAACCCGAGTTGACCTGAAATTCTTGGAAAGCTTCGTGACGCTCAACGCGTTCATTTTCTTGGCCCATGGACGACCACACATCGGTAACTACCAGATTGGCACCAGACACTGCTTCTTGGGGAGTAGAGACCCAACGTGCACGACTACTGCTATCGAGAAGTTGTTCATCTGGCCGAAATTTGGTGGGCGTCGAAATCGCCAAGTCGAAGTCGAACTGCTTCGAGGCAAGAATGTAAGAGTTGCACATGTTGTGGCCGTCTCCTACGAAAGCAACCAATTGATCGCGAATAGACCCTCGTTTTTCGGCGAACGTTTGCATGTCTGCGAGGAGTTGACACGGATGGAAACGATTGCTCATACCATTGATTACTGGGACCGAAGATGCAGCCGCAAAGCTGCTTATATCGGCATGATCATGGACGCGCAGCATGACGATATCGACCAATGACGAGAGTACGCGCGCCATGTCCGGTATAGACTCTCCCCGACCCAATTGAGTTTCATCGGGCCGAAGGAAAATGGCGTGGCCTCCAAGTTGGTACATGCCGGCTTCAAAAGCCACCCGTGTCCGAGTGGATTTGAGTTCGAAAATCATAGCCATGGTTTTGCCTTCGAGCGGCCGATGTCGAATGCCCGAGTCGTGCAAACGTTTCAGTTCGGAAGCACGCTCGATAATTTGTTCGAGGTCCTCAGGAGAAAAGTCCATTAGGGATAAGAAATTCTTGACCGACATCTACCTGCTACCTGCGACCCGCGTCCGATGGATTCTTTAGGAACCGGCTGTTTGAACGAGAGAAGTCACGATTTCGACAATTTCGTCAGCTTCGTCATCCGTTAGATTCAAGGGCGGAAGTAGCCGTAGAACCGTGTCAGTAGTCACGTTCAACAGTAGTCTTTTTGATAACGCCTGTTGGATTAGATCCGTGCAGGGCTTATCGAGCTCAATCGCGATCATCATGCCTTTTCCCCGGATGTCACGAACGTGGTTGAGTCCTGCAAGTTGTTTGACCAGTGCGTTTTTAATGCGTTCACCGAGTTCGGCCGCGCGTTCTATAACGCCGCCATCCGTGAGCTCAGTGACTACGGCTAAAGCGGCCGCGCACGAGAGTGGGTTACCACCAAATGTAGAGCCATGTGTTCCGGCAACGAGTGTTTCAGCCGCGGTACCGCGTGCCAAACAAGCCCCGATAGGAACACCGTTCCCTAGCCCTTTGGCCGTCGTTAGGACGTCGGGCAATATATTCGTATGTTGATACGCAAAGTAGCGGCCCGTCCTGCCGTTACCGGTTTGGACCTCATCAAGGATTAGCAGCCAGTCGTGGTCGTCACAGATTTCTCGCAACTTGGGAAGGTAATCGTCAGCGGGAATTAGCACTCCCCCCTCTCCCAAAATCGGTTCCACAAAAATGGCGACAACGCCATTATTGTTTGTGGCGATATTGGTGATTGCCGGTATGTCGTCGTAGGGCGCCCGTAGAAAGCCTCCAAGCAACGGTTCGAAACTCGCTTGGACCTTTCGATTACCCGTCGCCGTGAGCGTTGCCATTGTGCGTCCATGAAAACTGCCTTCCATCACAATCACCTGGGGGTTTTTGATCCCGCGTTCATTGCCGTAGCGACGAGCAATTTTCAACGCTGCTTCGTTTGCCTCCGCGCCTGAATTGGCGAAGAAAACGTTGTCCATGCCAGAAATTTCACAAAGGCGATCGGCAAGTTGTGTTTGTAGAGGGATCTCGTAGAGATTCGACGTATGTAATAAGGTTTCAGCTTGCCGTTGGATCGCATCAGTGACCGCAGGATGAGCGTGCCCCAGCCCACAAACCGCGATACCGGCGAGCGCATCGAGATAACGGATCCCATCGGCATCGAACAGGCATGCGCCCTCACCACGTTCGAAAGATACGGGTAAGCGCCCATAGGTGGGCATTATTGTGGGTACGCTCGACATCATCTTGCCTCCAAAACAAACGCGGGCAGCGCTTGCTGCCCGTGAAACGAACGATATTAGTCGAGGGGGCTTTCCTGTCAAGGCCTCATATTGCAGGACGAAGCGGCCTTTTTTAATCTTGCGATACCTTCCAATAGTAGGTCGCGGGGACAGGCAAAATTAAATCGCACGAATCCCTCACCATTGAAATCGACACCGTTCGAAAAGCCGAGCCCGTGGTTTTCGAAGAAACTGGCGGGATCGTCTATCTGCAGTGATCTAGCATCGATCCAACCGAGGTAGGTGCCTTCCACGTGAGCCATTGCAAGGCCAGGTATTTCTTCCACACAACTTTCGAGTAAGTCCCGGTTGACTCGAAGGTATGCGAGGAGATCGTTAACCCACGACGATTGGTCGAGAAACGTCGCCAAAGTGGCAGTGTATGCAAGCGGCGATATGTGGGACACGAGGCCGGTCGTCGCGTCGACGAATCGTTCGCGCAGCGTGGGATCGGGAATTACTCCGAGAGCACAGTTAACGCCGGCTATGTTGTACGTTTTAGTTGAAGCGATGAGCGTTATTGTCGTGTGCGCGAATTCTTCACTGATACTTGCTATAGGCGTGTGGCTGCGATGTTCATCAAGCACGATACCCCAGTGAATTTCATCGCTCACAACGACTACGTCGTTGGCTAGGCAGATATTCGCGAGCTTCGAGAGCTCGTTTTCAGAATAGACACGGCCTGTTGGGTTTTGGGGGTTTGAGAGAAGCAGCCCGCTCGCCAAACGGGCTTTGTCCCCGATGTCGGCGAAATCCATGATCCACTTTTCGCCGTCGTAAAGTAACGGGGAACGAAGAATATGCTTGTCCGAGTTCTCAGGCACTGCCAAGAATGGCGGATAGACGGGCGTCATTATGATGAGAGCATCGTTGTCGGAGCCGATTGCCCGACTTGCGATGTTCAAACCAGGCACTACGCCGGGGATCCAGATTAACCAATCAGGATCCACCTTCCAGTTGAAATGGAGCCAAAACCACTTACACGCGGCGTCGACAAGTTCCGACTGGGGCTCCGCGTAGCCGAGGATGCCGTGATCAATCCGTTCGTGAAGTGCCTCCAAAACGAAATCAGGTGCCGCGAAATCCATGTCTGCGACCCAAAACGGGATCACGTCATGGTCTTGGTATTTGTTCCATTTTGTGCTGTCGCCGCTAGCGCGATCAATCCTTATGCTGAAGTCGGGCATGGCGGTTTAATTGAGTTAATCCTACAATGCTCTTTGAAGCCACGAGTGAGCAGAGGTGGGTGTCCAATGAGCGAAGACGTATTAACAACGATCCGCGAACAAATTGATAGCAATCGAATCCTTCTTTATATGAAGGGCTCGCCGCAAGCGCCGCAGTGTGGTTTTTCTGCGCAGACGGTACAGTGTTTGATGTCGTGCGAACAGCGCTTTGCGTACATCGACATACTCAGTAATCCGGAGATCAGAGCAACGTTGCCCCAGTACGCGGATTGGCCGACGTTCCCTCAGCTATGGGTGAATGGGGAACTGATCGGCGGGTGCGATATTGTGACCGAAATGCACGAAGCTGGAGAACTCGAACCACTGGTTCGAGAGGCTGCCGCCTTGGAATCTGATTCAACCAACGCCTAATCCTCTCCCCATTAAAATGGGAGTTCAAATCCGGACGCATTGACAATGCGGCAAAATAGAGCTGCCGTGGCTTCGGCGTCGTATACGGCGTCGTGGGCATATTCTTCGTCAAAGTCGATGCTGGCGCGGGCACATGCTTCACTGAGGACCGTGTGACCGAAGGCGACCGCAGCAAGAGAGGCCGTGTCGATGACGCTGAACGGATGGAACGGATTACGTTTGATGTTGTTGCGTTCGCTGCCTGTCGCAAGGAAGCCATGGTCGAAGTGTCCATTGTGAGCGGTCACAATGGCCCGCTGGCAATGGGCGTCGCGAACGGCCCGCCGTACGACGCGAAAACATTCTTGTAGCGCCTCGCCCTCGCTTATCGCGTCGCGATCTGGGTCGTTTAAGTCGATTCCCGTGACCTGCAAAGAAGCTTCTTCCACGCCCATGTCGGCATGAGGGATTAGATTCCAGACGTGAGTACTCGCCGGATGAAGTTGATCGTCGTCCCAGTCGAGTAAAACGATAGCGATTTGGAGTAAAGCGTGGCGCGACCGATCGAATCCTCCGGTTTCGACATCAATGACAACGGGTAGGTAGCTGCGAAAACGCGCGTTCAACTCCATCGGCCAAGACTACCAGTTTGACGAGGTGCGTATTCCATCCATCACTCGTTTGGCGCGCGATCTTTTAGAAGTGGTGTATACGGGCGTTTGCTGATTGGTTGCGCATATAGGGGCGTAGCGAGGTAAACTCCGCGTCTTTTTTCGCGGACGAGACGATGAAAGAAAAAATAGTTCTCTCGTATTCCGGTGGGCTCGACACGTCTGTGATTTGCCGATGGCTACAGGAGACATACGATGCTGAAGTGATCACGTTCACCGCCGACATAGGCCAGGGCGAAGAGATAGAAGCCGCACGCGCCAAGGCCGAGGCCATGGGTGTTGACAAGATCTTCGTTGAAGACCTTACCGAAACCTTTGCTCGGGATTACGTTTTTCCTATGTTCCGAGCAAATACAATTTATGAGGGGGAATACTTGCTTGGAACCAGTATTGCCCGCCCATTGATTGCAAAAAGATTAGTCGAGATCGCGCGCGAAACCGGCGCGGAGGCCGTAGCGCACGGAGCAACAGGCAAAGGGAACGATCAAGTGCGGTTCGAGTTTGGCGCGTACGCACTAGATCCTGACATTCGCGTTATCGCGCCGCATCGAGAGTGGGAAATCAATTCCCGTGAAGCACTGATGGAATATTGTAGAAAACACGCGATTCCAGTCGATTACGAGCAGTCAGGTGAATCGCCGTACTCGATGGACGCTAATCTCTTGCACATTTCATACGAAGGAGGGATTTTAGAAGACCCGGGCACCGCACCCAATGAAGACATGTGGCGATTGACGGTTTCGCCAGAGGATGCTCCCGATGAACCCCAGTCTATCGAGATCGCGTATCAAAACGGAGACGCGGTTGCGGTCAACGGAGAGTCGCTGACACCGGCAGGCGTGATTCGGCTGCTCAATGAGATCGGCGGGCGCCATGGTGTAGGACGCAGCGACATTGTCGAAAATCGTTATGTCGGCATGAAATCCAGGGGATGTTATGAGACGCCGGGCGGTACGATCCTGTTGAAAGCGCACCGGGCGATGGAGTCGATCACGATGGATCGCGAGGTCATGCATCTACGCGATGAATTGATGCCACGTTATGCGCGAATGATCTACAACGGTTTTTGGTGGTCGCCCGAGCGCTGCGTCATGCAGGCTCTGATTGATGCGTCACAAAATGCTGTTAGTGGTTCTGTCAAACTGAAGTTATACAAGGGCGGTGTTTACGTCATTGGGCGCTCATCGACGACGGACAGCCTTTATGACGTCGATATCGTGACGTTTGACGAGGATGCGGGTGCTTACGAGCAATCTGATGCCACGGGATTTATTCGCTTGAACGCGCTCCGACTTCGCCTTGCCGCGCGGCGCGGACGAAACCGACAGAAGTAAAGAATGGCATAAGGAATAGAACAGCATGGAATAGGGCGGGTGAACTCAATGAGGCGTCGGTTGGACGACTCGATAACCGTACGCGTTCACTCGTACTCGGTTTTGTCTTTGAATTCGCACAGATCTTCGATAACGCACGCCCCGCATCGCGGTTTGCGAGCGACGCAAACGTAACGACCGTGCAAGATTAGCCAGTGGTGTGCGCCCTGTTTGTAGTCGTTTGGGACGACGCGGATGAGGCGATCTTCGACTTCGCGAACATTTTTTCCCGGCGCGAGATTGATGCGGTTGGAAATCCGGAAAATGTGGGTGTCGACCGCGATCGTGGGTTGGCCGAACGCGGTATTGAGAATGACGTTGGCCGTTTTTCGACCAACCCCGGGTAGCGCTTCAAGTGACGGGCGATCCTTCGGAACCAGACCACTATGTTCGTCGATCAGGATTTGACAGGTCTTTAGAATGTTCTCGGCCTTCGTATTGAACAACCCGATCGACTTGATAAAGCTTTTTAATCGACGGATTCCGAGATGGTGTACCGCTTCGGGATTATTTGCTGCAGCGAACAGTTTTTTAGTCGCTAAGTTGACGCTAACGTCCGTGGCTTGTGCCGAAAGAATCACCGCGATCAGTAGTTCGAAGGGCGTTTGATATCGCAGCTCAGTCTCTGGTTTCGGGGTCGCTTCTTTAAGCCGTTCAAAAATAGCGATGCGCTTCGCCTTGTTCATATCGCGCCATCCATGCGGTTTATCAGGCCGAGAAATTCGATCATAAGACCCTCCGGCAACATGATCGCGCGTAACACGAACAGTTGGCACGATTTCTCAGGTTATTCGGGTTCCTGGTTCGGCCCCTGTGTCAACAGAAATCAAAAAGATTTCGCTGTCGCCGTTTGCAGCAGCGAGCACCATTCCTTCTGATGTCCCAAAGCGCATTTCACGTGACTCGAGGTTGGCAACAACTACCGTGAGCCTCCCCACTAGGTCCTTTGGAGCGTAAGCTAACTTGATGCCGGAAAACACTGTTCGGTGATGGTCGCCCACGTCGAGCGTTAGGCGAAGTAACTTGTCGGCCCCATCGACGGATTCAGCAGATACGATTCTTGCTACTCTTAAATCGATTTGCTCGAAGTCGTCGATCGTAATCATAGGGTTCTCCCCAGTTTCAACGTGATCTTCGCGCGATTCGTCGACCATCGCATCGACGGCTCGTCTGTCGATACGTTTGAAAAGAGGTTCAAAAACATTAATCCGATGATTGACTAGAGGCGTACCGATATCGGCCCAGCCCAGCTCGTCGCATGCTAGAAATTTTTCTGACTGTTTGGCCAGGCGAGGCAAAATGGGCTTCAAGTAGATCACCAGGATTCGGTACATGTTGATGCCGAGAGAACAAATGGCTTGAATTTGTTTCTCTTGTCCGGTCGTTTTAGCGAGTTCCCATGGGGCGTGGTTTGCAATGTATTGATTCGCTCGGTCTGCCAGTGAGGCGACTTCGCGCACAACTCGATTGGTATCACTTGTCTCATATAGCTGCCCGATGGTCTCCTGCGCGTCAACGAATACTTGCAGCAGGCGCGTGTCGTGAATAGATGGCGCAAGCGTGGATTCGGTGGATTGATTGATGAAGCCTGCGCAGCGTGAGGCAATGTTTACGATTTTGCCGACGAGGTCGGAATTTACTCGCTGCACGAAATCTTCCCAATTGATATCGATATCATCGTTGTTGGGGGACAGTTTTGTCGCGTAGTAGTACCGCAGATACTCGGGTTCGAGATGAGCCAGATACGTTCTTGCGTTAATGAACGTCCCGCGAGACTTCGACATTTTCCTACCTTCGACCGTTATAAATCCGTGCGAATGGATACGGGTGGGTAAACGAAAGCCCGAAGCGTTTAATACCGCTGGCCAAAAGAGAGCATGAAAATTGACGATATCCTTACCGATAAAGTGGTGGACTTCAGTGTCGCTGTCGCTGGCCCAGAATTCTTCGAAGTTGAGATCGTTTTCGTCACAGTAGTTGCTAAAACTGGCCATGTACCCAATAGGCGCATCCATCCAGACATAGAAGTATTTATCCGTACCGGGGATAAGAAACCCGAAATAGGGAGCGTCGCGACTTATATCCCAAGCTTTTAGGCCCGCGTCCAACCATTCCCTCAGTTTGTTTGCGACTTCAGATTGGACTGTTTCCGTCGAGATCCACCCTTCGAGGAAATCTTTAAATTGAGCTAGATCAAAAAAATGATGCGTCGAAGATTGCAGCGTTGGCGTAGCACCCGAAAGAAGGGACCGCGGTTCACCAAGTTCGGTTGCATCGTAAGTCGCACCGCAGGCTTCGCAGTTGTCACCGTACTGATCGTCAATCCCGCATTGGGGGCAGGTCCCTTTGACGTACCGGTCCGCTAAAAACAGCTGCTTTTCTGGGTCATAAAGTTGTTCTACTTCTTTGGTAAAGATGTACCCCGCGTTCTTTAACCGTTCGTAGATCAATGCCGAGTAGTGTTCGTTTTCTGGAGAATGCGTGGAATGGTAATTGTCGTGTTGTACGAGAAAATCTTTAAAGTCTTCTATGTGATCTATCCGAACTTGGCCAATGAGTTGCTCAGCAGAGATCCCGAGTTCCTCGGCTTTCAGCATCGTCCCCGTACCGTGGGTGTCGTCGGCACATACGTAGAGGCACTCGTTGCCTTGTAACCGCTGATAACGGACCCAAATGTCCGTTTGGATGTGTTCGAGCAAATGACCGAGATGTATTGCGCCGTTGGCGTTAGGCAGCGCGCTCGTTGCAAGAATTCGCCGCATGATTGAGAGATCCGACTCTTACGGTGTGCGTTTCCGTGCGTACAAAGGCACGGTTGTTGGTGGCGCACTATATAATGCTGAGTCGATTCGGGCGAGTAACTTATATGGGGAAATCACTAGAGACATTTCTAGATCCAATCGTGAATGTCAGTTGGCGCGAGCTTGGGGCGATCCAGCGTGCCGCGAAATTGGATGGGAAATGGCATGTCCTGATTGAACTTGGATACCCGGTGGAAGGCTTGACGAAAGCGTACGCTGCTGCGCTCGAAAATTGGATGGAAGACGAAATCGTTCTGGAATTGAAATTCAGGGTGCCTCCTTCTCATGCTTTGCCTGGGGCGAGTAATGTCATTGCCGTCGCTTCGGGAAAGGGTGGTGTGGGCAAATCAACTACAGCCGTTAACTTGGCCGTGGCTTTAGATCGAGCCGGAGCAAAGGTGGGTATTTTGGATGCGGATATATATGGGCCCAGTCAGGGAATCATGTTGGGGATTCGAGAAGGTCAGCGACCAGAAATAAGAAATGAGAACGAGTTTGTGCCGATTCGATGCCACGGTATTGAAGCGATATCCATGAGCATGCTCATAACGGACAAAACCCCGATGGTTTGGCGTGGACCGATGGCGTCGGGCGCGCTGCAGCAATTGTTGCAACAAACTGCGTGGAGTGATCTGGACTATCTCATCGTCGACATGCCACCAGGAACCGGAGATATTCAACTGACCCTTTCACAACAAGTTTCGGTTGGCGGTGCGGTTATCGTAACAACGCCTCAGGAGATCGCGTTGGCGGACGCACGCAAGGGTATCGAGATGTTCCGTAAAGTTTCGGTACCGATAATCGGGGTAGTCGAAAATATGAGCTACTTTGTGTGCGACGGCTGCGATCGTAAACACGCATTGTTCGGCGACGGAGGAGGCGAGCGGGTGGCGGCAGAGTACGGAACGTCGTTACTCGGAGAGTTCCCGTTAGATCCGGCGATTCGAGAACAGACCGATGCGGGCGTGCCGATTGTCGCATTTGACAATGCTTCGCCGATGTCCCTCCTCTATATGGACTGCGCGCGGCGAACCGCCGCCGGACTTTGGCTGATTAGTCGAGATAAAGCGCCAACGCCGACTCTGTCTATGGACGATCAATGACCATCAAATCTGATCGATGGATACGGGAAATGGCAGAGTCTCGGGGAATGATCGAGCCATTTGAACCGACTCAGGTACGCCGAGTCGACGGCCGACCAGTGATTTCCTTCGGCACGTCGAGTTACGGATACGACGTTAGGTGCGCGCCTGAGTTTAAGGTTTTTACGAACATTTTTTCCGTGACGGTTGATCCGAAGGCTTTTGACGATCGGAGTTTCGTCGATGTACGGGAAGAGTCCTGCATTATTCCACCGAACTCGTTTGCGTTAGCGAGTACCGTGGAGTATTTCCGGATACCGTCGGACGTTTTGACAATTTGCCTCGGAAAATCGACGTACGCTAGGTGCGGAATTATCGTCAATGTGACCCCGCTTGAACCGGAGTGGGAAGGAAATGTGACGCTTGAGTTTTCGAATACGACGACGTTGCCGGCAAGAATATACGCCAACGAAGGGGTCGCCCAGATGCTTTTTATCCAGTCGGACGAACAGTGCGAAACTACATACAAAGATCGTGCCGGTAAGTACCAGGGCCAAACCGGCGTTACGATGCCGAAAACTTGATTTAAGCCTTTCAGCGACTAGCCTCTAACAGTCTATCCAAGCTCTACGTTTGCAAGTCCGATGACTAAATGGCCTTTCTGTACGTGGGCGCCTAACGATTCGATTCGTCCTATAACAACGGCGTCATCGGTTAGTTGTTCGAGTATTTGATCGACGTTCCCAGGGCGGCAAGCGATGACGAAACCGATGCCACAATTAAAAGTTCGAAGCATCTCCAGCTCGTCAATCCCCCCTTGCTGTTGTATCCAGTCGAAGATACGTGGCCGTACCCAAGCGCCGAGGTCGATGTCGGCCACCAGGGTGCTCGAGAACATTCTTGGGATGTTCTCGATTAGTCCGCCGCCAGTTATATGGGAGAGCCCTGTAACTAAGGACACGATGGGCAATACAGAAGGCATGTATATGCGAGTCGGAGCCATCAACTGATTGAGCAAATCGTCGTTTAACGGACCAAAATCGGCCATAACGCGTCGAATGAGAGAGAACCCGTTGGCGTGTGGACCCGAAGAAGTAACGCCGATGAGAACGTCTTCAGGCGCAACAGAATCACCTGTAACGACTTCACTTCGTTCGACGACGCCCACGCAAAACCCGGCTAGGTCGTAATCGTGACCCTGGTAGAAACCTGGCATTTCGGCGGTTTCACCGCCAACCAACGCGCATCCTGCGATTTCGCAGCCACGCGCGATGCCATTGATGACTCGTTCAGCGACGTCAAGGTCTAGTTTGCTGCTGGCAAAATAGTCAAGAAATAGAAATGCTTCTGCGCCGACAGCGAGAACATCGTTAACGCACATAGCTACCAAGTCCTGACCTACACCGTCGTGCATATTGTGGGTTACAGCGAGAGCAAGTTTTGTCCCGACACCATCTGTTCCGGTTACGAGCAGGGGTTCCTGATATTTCTCGGGGAGGCTTGCCAGGGCTGCGAAACCGCCGATGCCGCCCAATAGTTCGGGTCGATGAGTCCGCTTGGCAGCATCCTTAATTCGTTCCACCAGTTCGTTTCCAGCGTCGATATCGACGCCCGCTTCTCGGTATGTGAGACCCAACGCGTCACCCCTCGCTCAAGAGCAGAAAGATCGGCGAGTTTACCAAATATTTTCGCTACACTGCTTCCGTTTGGCTCCCGATGGAGCGGTTAATTGTGAAGAGACTTCCTTCTTTATTGGTCTTGATGTGTTCGTGTTTTGAGACACGAGCTGACGTAATCGATTGGCTCTACGATGTCGAAGTTCCGGTAGCAACACAATCCTCTTCGGATATGCGAGCTGCAGCCGCGAGGGCGTTTGCTACCGTATTGACCCGGGTAACGGGCCTGAAAGTGATACCGCGGAACCCGATGGTTACAGCTGCGCTAAGAAATCCAGGGCGCTTTTACGCAAGGTACCGATTTGTGCGGAAAGCGGGCGGAGCAAAGGATGCTGTGGATCAGCAAACCGTACTCGAAGTCGGTTTCGACCCACGCACTGTTCAGGATCTTGTTCGGAGTGCGGCCCTACCTATTTGGAGCGCAAATAGACCCAAGGTTTTAGCTTGGATCGTTTTAGAAGAAGACGTTCCTAGCCTTGCGGCCAGCGGCGATACCACTTCGTGGGTGCGAACAATTAAAGCTCGGAGCCGTGATCGGGGACTGCTCGTACAATTGCCCCTCATGGACCTGGCAGATCGCGAGCGCATTTCGGGCTCGACTGTTTCGGGGGGGTTTTCGGAGCAGATACTAGGTGCAAGCGAACGATATGGTGCTCAATACGTTCTGACTGCGAGAATATGGATGGATCGTGGAGGGCTTTGGCACGGTGCCGGTGGGTTGATGTTTGAAGGAAGGCAAACGAACTTCGCGCATGAGGGGGAAACAAGGGATGAGGTATGCGAAAAGGCATTAGACGCCGTCGCGGACGAACTAGTACAACGTTTCGTCGTTTTTGGCTTGCATACGGAAGGCATAAGTATTTGGGTTTCCGGGATAACGTCGGTTAGTGAGTACGGCTCGTTGTTGAGATATTTGCAATCGCTCGAGTTCATTGACCGGGTTGACGTGGCCGAGGTTTCAATCAATCAAATTCGAATCGTTGTACATACGCGGTCTACATTACGTCGACTGTCTGAACTGCTCTACTCTGATGGCGTAATTACCAGGGACGCCAGCAAGAATTCTGAATTCGACTCGAACCAATACGTATGGCGAGGCGAACAGTGATCCATCACTTACCAAATATCATCACGGTGGTACGGTTCGCGCTTATTTTCCCGACTGCATGGTTTATATGGAACGGGAACTACGCTGAAGCCTTGATCCTTATGTTGATAGCCGGCTTATCGGATGGACTGGATGGTGCGCTGGCTCGGGGGTATCGGTGGACCAGTAAGTTTGGCGAGATGGCCGATCCGTTAGCGGATAAATTGCTAGTGGGGGTGGTGTTTGTTTTGCTCACAATTCAGGGGCATATCCCATTCTGGGTTGCCGTGATAGTGATCGGACGTGACCTGGTAATAGTGTGCGGCGCAATGACGTTCCGGCAACTGTTTGGCACCTTAGAAATTGACCCGACGCTTATAAGCAAAATCAACACAGGACTTCAGGTCATTGTCTTGGTCCTAACGTTGATCGATCTTTCGGACATGGAGTATCTGGCCGACCTTGCGGGACTATTGGTTGAGCCAGCGGGCATGTGGTTGGTGGCCGGCTTTTCTCTAGTTTCGGGATTTGACTACGTAATTACTTGGAGTCGTCGTGCGATCCGCGACTGGCGAAGCCCCGATGGCAGTTAAGACAGGAAGGAGCGTGGAGTGTCGGACCAGCTTCCTCTGAAATTTCCTCTTCGTGAAGAATTTACTTTGGATCGATTTCGTGTGGGCCTTAATCGAGAATTGATCGAAACCGCGGCTTCAAATGAGCGAGTTTGGATTTATGGAGAAGCTCGCGTCGGGAAGACGCATTTAGCCCAGGCGATCTGCGGGCAGACCAAGCACTCCGCTTTTCTTCCTGGGAAAACTACATCGCCTTATGATGTTGATTTAGACAATTATGGGGCCTACCGACACCTGGTTATCGACGATATCGACTGTTGGTTAGGACTTCGGGATGTTGAGGAACAGCTCTTAGCCCTGATAGAAACGAGGCTTGCAGCTGATCTTGGGTTTTTGATGACCGGTTCGGGTACGCCGCATCAGTTGAGTTTCTCAATCGATGATTTGGGGTCGAGGGTACGGTCGTTTCATTGCATGGAACTCAAAGCTTTACCGGACAGTGAAAAACGGCAGTGGCTGGTCGATGAAGTTAAGGAACGAGGACTTGAGTTGCCGGACGATGTTCTTGAATATCTATTTGCGCGGGTAGGGCGTTCGCAAGCAGATCTCGTAGACGTTATTGAAAAGCTGGATTTTGAATCTTTAGCTCAATCTCGAAAGTTGACTATTCCATTTGTTCGTGGGGTTTTGAAACTTTGAGCAAGGTCGTATTTACGGGCGGTGGGAGTGCGGGACACGTTGTTCCCGCGCTCCCTGTCATGGAGTACTTGATTGCTCGGAGCTGGCAAGTCGTGTACATCGGTTCGAGTAGTGGCTTAGAGGAGCGATTGGTAGAACCCCTTGGAGTGGCGTTTCACTCGATTACGACCGGAAAGCTTCGTCGCTATTGGTCGATAGATAACTTGTTTGATTGTTTTCGCGTTCCGGTGGGTGTTGTTCAAGCTATTCGCATCTTGCGCAAAGAAGACCCGGATGTCGTTTTTTCGAAGGGAGGATACGTTGCATTTCCAATTGTTGTTGCGGCCTGGCTTTTTAGAATTCCTGTGGTCGCGCACGAATCCGATGTATCACCGGGATTAGCCAATCGTCTATGTTTTTGGTTCGTCAATTCTTTGTGTGTCAATTTTGATTCGACGCAGGCATCTGTTCGCCGGCTAGTTGTTACCGGCACACCAATCCGTAAAGCGCTGTTGGAAGGAAACGCTGAAAGAGGTCGTGAGCTTCTAGATTTCCGAGAGAAACTACCCATAATTCTGGTGGTTGGTGGCAGTCTTGGCGCGGTGCGGTTGAATCGGCTGATCCGTGCAACGCTGGATCAGCTAACGGTCGAATTTAATGTGGTTCATGTATGCGGACCTGGAAACGCAGACGCAACCCGCGTAAACGATATCCGCTACCGCCAGCTCGAATACGTTGATGATGGTTGGGGTGACGTCCTTGCATGCGCAGATGTCGTTGTTTCTCGCGCAGGGGCCAACAGCGTAGTTGAATTATTAAGCCTCAGTAAACCGAATATTCTTGTGCCGCTCCCGGCGACAGCCAGTCGCGGAGACCAAATCGAAAACGCGGAGGTTGCCCGCTCCGCAGGTTACAGCGCGGTCCTCCAGGAAGATGAACTCAATGTCGAAATGCTGACACGGACCATTCGGGAGGTATTCTCCGATCGTAGTTTTTGGCGTAAACGTCTCTCGAAATTCAGATCAAAGGATTCCCTGGCGTTAATTATCTCCGAAATCGAAAGGGCGATAGCTAATGTCGATTGATATTCGGATGGGAACAGTGATCAAATCGCGCGCTTGCGCCACACGGTAGGCAGGAAACCCAACTTCCGATGTATCGAATTCGCACCTTCGATAATATCGCTGAGCGAGGCATTGCCGCGTTCGCCGCGGACAAGTTTCAGGTCGACGAAGATTTAAAGAGTCCTCATGCGATCTTATTGCGAAGTCACAATTTGACAATTGACGAATTGGACACGTACGTCGCCGCCGTTGCTAGAGCTGGCGCGGGAGTAAACAACATCCCCGTTGATGTTTGTACCGAACGTGGCATCGTGGTCTTCAACACGCCCGGGGCCAATGCCAATTCGGTTAAAGAGATAGTTCTTGCTGCTTTGTTACTGTCCGCCCGGGATATCGTTGGAGGTATGCGATTCGTTCGAACGCTCCAAGATGTCAAAGAAGAAATTGACGTCAGCGCCAAAGTGGAATCGGAAAAAAAACGGTTCAGGGGTAGGGAACTGACTGGTCGGACGTTAGGGGTGATAGGTCTTGGATCGGTTGGTTCTATTGTGGCCAAGGCAGCGCTGGATCTTGGTATGGATGTTGTTGGTTACGACCCAGCGCTATCCATCGACGCGGCTTGGCGTCTTCCAAGCCAGGTTGTACGCATGGAGAATTTACCGAGTCTTTTTTCTCGCTCGGAGCTTGTTTCTTTGCATGTGCCGGCAAATCCAGAGACAAGCTCGATGATCAATGCCGAGACGTTGGCGAGTTTTCGACCGGGCACCGCGTTGTTGAACTTTGCTCGCGAAGAAATTGTCGACGTTCCGGCCGTTGTCAATGCGCTCGATACGGGAATTCTGTCGTACTACTTTACTGATTTTCCAAATTCACTTCTAAGTGGGCACGACCGAGCGCACGCAATGCCGCACATAGGCGCATCGACAACCGAAGCCGAAGAAAATTGTGCCGTGATGGCAGCGCGTCAACTCGATACGTTTTTGCAATATGGAAATATCGAGAATTCGGTCAATTTTCCCACAATTTCTATGGAGCCTAGTGAAGGACACCGAATCGGAATCTCGAATAAGAATGTCGCCGGTTCACTCGGTGGGTTGTTATCCGTGCTCGCTGATCGTCAGATTAATGTCATCGATTTGATCAATAAGAGTCGCGGCGAGATTGCCTACAACTTGATCGACATCGCGGATCCACCGAGCGATCAAATTCTTGCCGACCTTTTAGCCATTGAGACCGTTATTGGTGTACGCGCGATCGCAAATGAGATTGTCTAGTGAAGGGATTTGGGCGCCTCTTTTGACGTTCCACAAATCGTCCCGGTTCCATTACTTCTAACGCCTGCTTATCTATTGGGGGGAGTTCTCCAACGATACTACTGGCGATGTTTTCGGCCGCCAGTAACGAACTTGTGGTGGCGGAGCTCCCATAACCGAGGCTGAGCCATAATGTCTCCGCCGCCTGACCAATGATCGGGGCTCGGTCAGAAGTAACACAACGCCATCCCCGGTAACGTTGCACCCACCGAAATAGCGCGTGTCCGAACAGCGTCCTTAATCGGGCGCGATTGATATGAGTGGCGGCGCTTGGGTCCCATCTACCGTGTTCGTACGTAGACCCTGACGTCAATATTGAAGGAGTTGATGGGATCACGTACCCATCGTCGACAACGGTGGTTTTTAACAGATCGAACCCGGATAGCGATCTAAAGCGATCGATTTGTCCAGGTACCGTCATAACCTCGAGTGGAGGAAGTCCTAACCGCTGGGGAATTGTTGTCCCCGTTGCAATTACGGTTGGTAGAGATAAATCTTGGCTTAGTACTCCCTTGATCAGCTCGATCCGCGGGTGGCTAATTAGTTTTCTACAAAGGTCCGGAACGCTAACGACGGTTGATTTTAGAAAATAAACCGCGGGCCCGGGTAACGTGGTGCCTGCTATATCTGATGCCTCGTCTGCCTGGACAAATTGGACCCAATCGCCAAGCGTTTCTGTCATCGACAGCAGTTGGGCGTGCGTCGTGTTTGGGCCTTGAAGCTGAAGTAAGCCGTTGGACTCGGAGCTTAGGATCGAGGCAATCAAAGGTATTGAGAACGTGTACCCTTGCACGCGGCGGTTCGCGTCTGGAGATCGAGGGTCGGACAGACGCACGTGAGTGATGGCAGATGGAACGCTTGATGTCGATTGGGCGACCTGGCCAGTCGGATCCAGCATGGTGACATTGATTCCTTTTTTTGCGAGCGCGTTTGCTGCCGCGCATCCGGCGAGCCCAGCGCCCGCGACCACGGCCTCCGATGGAGGAAGGCGCGGTTTGAACCGAGGTGTTGTTAACCAGCCGCATAGAGTATGGCGTTTATCAGGCAAACTGTTTATGCGCTCTACATGGAAACCGCTCTTTTGTAAGATTCGTCGGATGCTTCCTGCGGAAGAGAAAGTAGTAACGGTCCCGTCTTCACGAGTGCGTGTGTGCAATCTCGAGAGCAGCGATTCTTGCCACATGGCTGGGTTGCGGTCCGGGGAGAACCCATCCAAGAACCAAGCGTCTACACCTTGTTGGTCTCGCTCGAAAAAGTCTCTAAGACCGGTAGCCACCTCCCCTACGTATAGTGAAAGTTCGATATTCCCGCCCTTGAAGAAGCGACGATGCCAACCGGTAACGGCGGGAGGATATTGGTTCCATAGTTGGTCGACGAACGGTAGGGATTTTCCCCAGGTTTGTCCGATCTGTTTAAGATCACGTCGTGTCAACGGGTGTTTTTCGAAGCTCACGAACCGAAGTCGGGTCGGCTTGCAGCGTTGTCTAAGGAACTCCGTTGCAGTGACCACGAAGTTCAAGCCCGTTCCGAAGCCGAATTCAACCACCGTGAAAACAGGGCCCCGCCCCATCCGTTCGACTAGTTTTGCTGGTTCCAAGAAAACGCGGTAGCTGTCGACCGAGCCACCTGTCGAGAAGTAGATGTCCTGATAGCGTGGCGAAAATACTCGCCCATCGCGAATTTCAATTAACGCTGGTTCGATTATGGTGATATCGGTCGCGCGGGATTTTGAATCCATTCGCTCCACGATCCGGGATACAAGGCTGGCTCTGGCAGACCAGCGAGTAGGATAGCCATGATGTTTTGGGTTGCCGAAACCCCCGAACCGCAGTAACAAACGACATCCAGATCGCCGCTAAGCGCGTTGAATTGGGAGCTCCGCGTGTCGAGCTTCCCGTCGGTTGATAAATTGGCCTCGTAAGGTCGACATAGAGCTCCGGGAATGTGTCCGGCTTTGGCGTCGATGGGCTCGACTTCACCGCGAAATCTCTCGACTGCCCGCGCATCGATCAGTGTGTAGCTATGATTTTGTATGTCCTCCGCTGAAACGGTACGGGTGCGCGAAGATTTGGCTACGAATTGGGATCTCTTTTGCTTCGGAACGTCTGTAGACAAACTCTTGCCAAAGCTAAGCCAACTACCCAAACCGCCATTTAATACTTTGACTTGCTTAATCCCCACCCAACGAGCCATCCACCAGAATCGACAGGCGTAGACGTTGTCGTTTGAGTCGTAGGGAATGAGCAACGTGTCGTGGGTGATACCCCAGCAGCTTAAAAGGTCCACGAATAATTGGCGTGTAGGCAGTGGATGCCGACCGCGCGTGCCGGGCGGAGCAGAGAGATGGGTGTTTAGATTCGCGAAAATGGCGCCAGGTAAGTGACCGCGAGAATATTCCTTTTGGCCCCAGCAAGGGTCATCAAGCTTGGCGCGACAGTCGATGAGTACACAGTTTTCGATTCCGATTATTCGCGTTAGTTCGCTCACCTCGATGAGCAGTTCGTTTTTACGCATGGACAATACTTGGCAAAGAAAGCGGACCATTCGTTGATCGTAGCCGCGACATCGTTAGGGTTACCGGATAGTGACTCATTCTGCACTCAGTAGTAATTGTCGGTGCAAATTGTCAAAATGCGCCTGACGGATTGTTTTTGCAGGAGTCCTGAATGAGTCTTCCCGATTGGTGGTATGGGTTTGTGGGATTGAATCCTTGGGTGGCAATTCTTTACACCCTTGTTGTGACCCACGTTACCATCGTTGCAGTCACCGTGTATCTGCATCGGTTCTCGGCTCATCGAGCGTTGGAGTTGCATCCTAGTTTGCAACATTTTTTTCGGTTCTGGCTCTGGTTAACGACGGGGATGGTGACGGTTGAGTGGACAGCGATTCACCGTAAACACCACGTTACCACGGAGACAGAAGAGGACCCTCATAGTCCACGAATACATGGATTGCGAGCTATTTTGTTCCGTGGTACAGAGTTCTATCGAGCGGGAGCAACGGCCGACACAATCGATCGTTACGGCAAGGGAACGCCGGAGGATTGGTTAGAGAGAAACGTCTATTCGAGATTCTTGTTCACCGGCATTGTCATTGTTGCCGTCGCCGACATCATTCTCTTTGGAAGCATTGGAATTGTGGTCTTCGGAGTACAAATGCTGTGGATACCGTTCTTCGCAGCGGGGGTAGTCAATGGCGTTGGCCATTTCTGGGGTTATCGGAACTTCGAGTGTCCGGACGCAGCGACGAACATTGTTCCCTGGGGGATCCTTATAGGTGGCGAGGAACTGCACAATAATCATCACACCTACCCGAATTCAGCCAAGCTATCCGTTCGACCTTGGGAATTTGATCTGGGTTGGTTTTGGATACGTTGTTTTCAGTTGTGCGGTCTTGCTAAACCGCTTTATACGGGTCCGGTGGTTGAAAGAGTAAGTGGTAAGAACCAGATTGATATGGACACCACTTGGGCAGTGTTAAACGATCGTTTTGAGGTTATGGCTCGTTATGCGGAAGAGGTGGTGGGGCCCCTCGTGGAGGAAGAGTATCGTCGGGCTGATCGAGCCACGAGACAAATGTTGAAAAGAGCAAAGTCCATCCTTTGTCGTGAGGAGATGCTGATTAAGGAAGTAGAACGACAGCGCATCGCACGTATTGTGGACAACATCCCTGTGTTGGCGACCATCTATGAAAAGCGCGTTGAGCTGCAGGCGGTTTGGTCGAAAAGGGGAGGCAATAGCGAAGAACTGTTAATTGCGTTCAGAGAGTGGTGCAGTACCGCGGAGGCTACGGGCATTCAAGCATTGCGGGAATTTGTGGAAGAGCTCAAGTCGTACTCTGTGCCGAGGCTTGCTGCCGCTACATTCTAGTAACCACCGCTATCCCTAGGCAGTTGAGTCCGGTCTCAAGCGTTTTAGCTGTGCGTGCACAAAGAGCTAGTCGGCTCTTGCGATCTTTCTCGGGGGCATCGAGAACGGGGCAGGTTTCGTAGAACCGCATGAAGCGGGACGTGAGTTCGTATAGATACGCACAAAGATGGTGCGGCATCGCTTCCCGCCCGACCAATTCAAGAGTTTCCTGGAAACGGCAAAGTTGGATGGCAAGGTTCCGTTCGTTGTCGTTTTCTGGAACGATATCCTCTCGATACGACGTAGGGCTCAAGTTTGCGCGACTGAATAAACTTTGAATACGTGCGAATGCGTATTGAAGGTAAGGGGCCGTGTTGCCGTCAAACGCAAGCATGTTGTCCCAATCGAACGTGTAGTCGTGAAGACGGTTTTTTGATAGATCAGCGTACTTAATCGCGCCGACAGCGACCGCGCGTACCACCTCATCGAATTCACGGTCGCCAAGATTCGAGTTTTTCGATTGAACGATGGCTCGTGCCCTTTGGAACGCTTCTTCCACCAGATGGTCAAGGGGGATAGCTGAGCCGTCTCGTGATCGAAAGGGTCGACCGTTGCTGTCGAGTAATTTGCCGAACGGATGGTGTTCTAGTTTCGTAGATTTAGGAACGAATTCACTAGCATGGGCGACCGCAAATAACATCCGGAAATGCAGATTTTGTCTGCCGTCGGTGAAATAAAGTATCCGATCCGCGTTAAGTACCTTGTGTCGGTACCTCAGAGCGGCTAGGTCCGTTGTGTGATACAGGTACCCGCCGTCGGACTTTTGTACGAGCATGGGCAGCGGCTTGCCTTCCTTACCAGTAAACTCTTTAAGAAACACGCACTTAGCGCCATCCGAGAGGCTAAGAAGTCCCGCCTCGTCCAGGTCCGTCACGACCTGAGCAAGGTCGTTGTTGTAGGCACTTTCTCCTCGCGTGTGGTCTGGATCAAGGGAAATGTTGAGTTGTTCATAGATGCGCTGCATGTGCGCAGACGAAAGTTCGATGAACTGTTTCCATCGAGTTAACGCGCCCTCCTTTCCTGACTGCAAATCGACGACGAACTTCCGCGCGGTCTTTGCGAATGCGGGGTCTTTTTCAAACCTCTCGCTCGCCAGAGCATAGAAATGGTCCAGGTTTCCTAAGTCGTCGCTCGATTGTCCTTGCTCGTCCAAATAGGTCACCAGCATGCCGAA
>DCBA01000118.1:22417-47969 GCA_002313255.1 Gammaproteobacteria bacterium UBA1119
ATCTCTAAAGTCCTAGCGGTGGCATCCCCAATGACGGTGCTCCGTAGATGTCCTACGTGAAGTGTTTTCGCGAGATTGGGAGAGGAATAGTCGATGACGATGGACTCTCGTCGGGGCACTTTTGTTACCAGATCGGCGCGGGCGAGGGTTCCTTTAAGAAATTCCTGACTTAACGTGAGATTGATGAATCCTGGGCCAGCAATCTCGGTTTGCGCAACTATCCCGGTCAAGTCGGAGGCGCCGACGACGTCTTCCGCCAGCTTACGCGGATTGGTCTTTAAACGCTTGGCGACCGCCATGGCCCCGTTGGCTTGATAATCCCCATATTCGGGACGGCTAGCCGGGGATACTAAGGCGGGGGCCCATTCTTTGGTAACCCGTCCGAATGCCTCGCCGAGGCGGTCGTCGAGAAGTTGCCGTACGTTCATGGACTCAGGCGGGATCCACGTCTTCAGCCTGCCAGCCCTTGGAATGTTCGACTACAGTGAAAGTCACCCTCTGCCCGTCGCTTAGGTTGGCTCGCTGGCCGCCGTGAGCGCTGACAGAGCGGTGATGAACAAATATTTCGTCGCCGTTTTCGCGAATGATGAACCCAAAACCTTTGGTGCGATTGAACCATTTAACGATGCCTTCTTCGCGTGGCGCGTCGGATGATTTGAGTTGGCTCTGGTCTCGGCTACTTCGACTCGACCGTGGGGATGCTTGCGGTCTACGCGAACTCGGGCGCACACGTGCAAGCCGCGCGTTCACTCGGATGGTAATTAACGAGGCAAAGACCGAAGCGATTGACATCGATACCAACAGGTACCACGAATTCTCGGGGAGTAGTCGATCGTAGATTTGGGTGGCAAGGCCTATGAAGAAAAGGGAAGCGGAGACCGCGGTGACGAGGACCTTCATGCGACTGATCCGTAAAAGAGGCGATCATACCCTAGGGGAGCCGGATGCTTCAGGAAGTTTGAGTAACCGAAGGCCGCGGCCGAGGGGAACTTAAACAAACAATGTGAAGATCAGGGGGCCCAGAGATCGTCCGAAAGAAGTCCGGATGTGGCGGTGCCTGGACGGTGAACTTCGGGTCGTCGACGGGCGTTAAGAATCACTATCGGTTCTAACGGCACACCGGCCATTTCTTGGAGAATCCCAGTTTCCGCAAATTCAATGATCTCGGCGACGTCAGTACCGGCGACCAGGTGGCCGAATACGGTATAACCTGGTTTTCCGGGAAGAGCGTCCAGGTGCGTATTCGTACTTAAGTTAATGAAAAATTGACTGCTGGCCGAATCGGGGTCTTCTAGGCGAGCCATCGACAACGTTCCCTTCTGATTTCTCAGCCCATTAAATGACTCGTTGGGGATTTCGCGCGGGCCTTCCCGACGTTGCATCTGTACATCGTAACCTCCGGTTTGGATGACGAATCCAGCTATCACGCGGTGGAAAATCAGTCCGTTATAAAAACCCGCATCGACTAATTCAAGGAAGTTGGCTACGGTGTGAGGAGCTCGTTCCCTGTCCAGCGTCGCGATCATGGTTCCGACAGAGGTATTAATGACAACTTGCGGCTGCTCGACGCTAGCTGTGGTATTGCCGTAAGCCATCATGGTAACGCTGCCGATTAAGATTAAGCACGCCATCGACCAATCGTATGTCCGATCTTGACTAAGCACTCGCTTGTCCTACCGGTTGTAACGTACACCAATTCCGACTTTCGCCAGGGCAGACGTTCAAAGTTGCGTTTATGTTGAGGATGTCGCGTTGCACATTTACGTCACATATAAAATCCGTTGACAGGGTACTATGCAGGCCTCGAACAAGTCCCTTTCGTGGCGATTGGCTCTTCCGACGAAGGTATGCGACCCGACGAGAGTACTTGGTGTAAAAGACTTGTGGTTTTATGTCCGAACCTCAAATTAGCTTAACTCAAAGTCCATCCGTTGTACCAAGGCACGTCGCCATCATCATGGACGGAAATCATCGCTGGGCGAAACGGAGGCTGTTGCCGGGCGCAGCGGGGCATCAAGCGGGGGCTCGGAACGTAAGATATGTCGCGGAGTTATGCGCCGATTTGGGGGTCGGATACCTCACATTGTTTGCGTTCAGCACAGAAAATTGGAATCGGCCGAAAAAAGAGATTGATCTGTTGATGCGCCTAATGGGCGGAATGCTCGAGAACGATGTCGAGGAGTTACACGCCAAGGGCGTACGACTGCGCATTATTGGCGATCGAAGCAGATTCTCCGCAAAAATTCAGTTGCTCATGGCGCGAGCCGAACAAATAACCCGGTTAAATGATCGTTTGTATTTAACGATTGCAGCTAACTACGGCGGTCGGTGGGATATCGCCGGCGCCGCGCGTGAGATGGCCTTGGCGGTTAAACGTGGTGAGCTCGATCCTGATTCGGTCGATGAAAATACGTTTGAAAATTACCTATCGATGCGGGATTTACCACAGCCAGATCTGTGTATTCGCACCGGTGGCGATCGCCGCATTAGTAACTTCTTGTTATGGGATCTGGCGTACACAGAGCTTTATTTTACTGACGCCTATTGGCCAGAGTTCGACGAAGTGCATCTTGAATCTGCATTCAGCGACTATCAGGGGCGGCAACGGAGCTACGGTAGGCGTAACAAGTAGTGCTCAGGCTCCGCGTGATCACGGGTCTTGTTCTAGGACCCACGGTGGTTGCCGCGATCGTCTTTTCTGAACCGTGGCAATTAGCTCTATTTTTTCTTCTATTTATTAGCCTTGGTATGTACGAGTGGGCTGGATTATCGGGAATCCCGACTCCGTTGTTACGGTTCGTTTACGTGTTTTCTGGTGCGTTGATGGCGCTTTTCCTCTGGCTCTCTCCTGATATCTGGTATCAGGTTGTGATTGCCGTGAGCGTGGTTTGGGTAGCCGCAGTCGTTGTTGTTGTCAGTTACCCGCGCTTTTCGTCACGGATTAAAGTGCCTGTGGTGATGGGATCTCTCGGTTGGGTAGTGTGTATTGGGGGTTGGCTCGCCGTGAACTTAATTCGCCAGCAACCGAACGGTCGTTGGCTGGTTCTATGGTTAATCGTGGTCATAGCAGCCGCGGATACCGGGGCGTATTTCGCCGGTCGGCGATTTGGTAACGCCAAGCTGCTTCCGAGCGTCAGCCCAGGAAAAACCTGGGAAGGCGTTTGGGGTGGATTAGTCTTGGGGATTTTGACAGGCCAAGTCGTAGTAATAATGTGCGGTCTTCTTGGCCGATTTGGGTCGTTTGGTTGGTTGATTTTGACGGTATTTGTTGTGGCTGTTTCGATCGTGGGTGATCTCTTTGAGAGTGTCGTGAAACGAATTTCCGACACAAAGGACTCGGGCAGTGTGCTTCCGGGGCATGGTGGCATTCTTGATCGAATCGACTCTTTGCTTGCCGCGGCACCGCTTTATGCGCTTTTGACGATGCTGTCATGAGTCTGTGCTGCTATGATTCCGGTTTGAGGTTGCCTTTTTCGGAATCCCCGATAGGCGACAGCGCTACCTGAAGACGGTCAAAAGGTTCCAGATCCAACGGTATGGAATTTCTTCAATACTTACTTTACTTGCTGCTGACGCTTGGCATTCTGGTGACGGTCCATGAATTTGGACACTTCTTTGTCGCGCGAATGTCCGGGGTGGACGTGGTTCGTTTTTCTATTGGATTTGGTCGCCCGCTGCTGAACTACACCGATTCGAAAGGGACTGAATTTGTATTAGCAACGATCCCCTTAGGGGGCTATGTGCAAATGCGCGAGGATGAACCTGATGAGGAGCACCGTGATCAAGCCGTCCGAACATTCCCTAGTTTGTCAGTCGGCTGGCGAATTGCTATTGCGTTAGGGGGTCCCGCCGCCAATTTCTTTTTTGCATGGATGGTCTACTGGGTCATTTTTGCAGTAGGCACGACCGTGGTCGTGCCGGTTCTGGGATCGCCTGATTCAGATACGGTAGCTCACGTTGCAGGTATTCGAGGTGGCGAGGAAATTATCCAAGTTGACGATGCACTTACGCCGTCGTGGTCGCAAGTAAACATGCAATTAGCGGCGCGGTTGGGAGATTCGGGCAAGATCAAAGTAACCACGAGCCGACGTGGAAGGAGTGTCGATTATTGGTTGCCCATTGATCGTTGGCATGCGGGAGTTGATGACCCTAACCTGATGGATTCGCTTGGTTTGACGATGAGCTTCGAACCCGTCATCGCACGAGTGGAGGTGGGCAGCGTCGCCGAAGAGGGAGGGTTGTTGTCAGGAGATCGGATCTTATCTATCAACGATGACGTGGTGACAAGCTGGACGAATTTTGTTGATCACGTGCGGCAGGGACATGAGACTGAACTAGTGCTACGTGTCCGACGACAAACAGGGGACGTATTCTTGTCGGTTATGCCAGAAAAGCGCCAAGACATTGACGGGACAGTTTTTGGTTTTGTCGGCGTGGCACCGGTCGTACCCACTCGGGAAGTACAGTTTTCTGTCAGCGAGGCACTGTGGCGGGGAATCGAGGAAGTGCAGTCGAAGACGACGTTAACACTGGGGTTGTTGAAAAAAATGGTGCTGGGTCTTGTGTCGACTCGCAATCTTTCTGGGCCTATCACGATTGCCAAAGTGGCGGGTGATTCGGCACAAGCTGGCTGGCAGCAATTTTTTAACGTACTTGCACTTCTCTCAATCAGTTTAGGGGTCATCAACTTACTTCCGATACCGCTACTGGATGGTGGCCACGTGCTGTTTTACGGGATTGAGATCGTAATCGGAAAACCGGTTCCAACGCGTGTACAGACCCTTGGAGTCCAGATTGGTATTGTCGCTGTAGCCGGTATGATCGCGCTCGCCTTCTATAACGATTTCGCGAGGTTGCTTGGGTAAGTCAATGCGGAAGGTACTGGTCATTAACCTTTTCCTGCTCGGATTGCCATTGAGGGCCGAGATCGCAAGCTTTGAACTTTCGGATATCCGATTGCAAGGATTACAGCGTGTGTCTGCCGGTACGGTCTTTAACGAATTACCGGTGAACGTCGGAGACTCCATCGATGGCGTGACTGTCCGTCAACTCATTCGCGGTTTATTTCGCACGGGTTACTTTGATGACATCACTATGGCCCGTGATGGCGACGCCTTGATTATCACTCTGCAAGAGCGGCCTGCGATTGAGGCAATCCGGATCGAAGGCAATAAAGCGATTAAAGATGAGTCTTTGTTCGAAGGTCTTGCTGAGCAAGGATTGCGGGAAGGTGAGATATTTAAACAGGCGACGCTTGAACGAGTTGCGATTGAACTCGAGCGCCAATACGTCGCCCAAGGACGTTACGGATCGGGAATTGAGACGAAGGTCGACAAACTGCCTCGTAACCGTGTCGCCATTTCAATCGATATTGAAGAAGGAAAAAGTTCGGGCATTCGGCACATTAACATTGTAGGAGCGACTGTATTCGAGCAAGACGAATTACTCGACGAACTTGAGCTTAAGCATCCGACGCTACTCGGGTTTATACGTGGAAAGGACAAATATTCCAGAGAAAAGCTTCAAGGGGATATCGAAACGCTTGAGTCGTATTACCAAGATCGAGGCTATGTCGAATTTCGGGCCGCATCCACGCAAGTTAGCGTGGCGCCAGACCGCCGCCAGGTCTATTTGACGATTAATGTCGAGGAAGGCGCGAAATATACCGTTAACGAGGTTGACCTGGTAGGGGAGCTCGGGGAGGTAAAACCCGAACAGCTGGAGGCACTTTTTGTCGTGCAACCAGGACAAATATTCTCCCGCGCACTGGTTACTGCAACTGAAGAGCGGATCAAAGGAGTACTCGGCAACTCGGGATACACCTTCGCCGAAGCAACTGGAATTCCAGAAGTTCACGATGATGGAAGCGTGGACGTGAAGTTCATGGTGAATACGGGTCAGCGAGCGTATGTGCGACGGATTTCTTACGCGGGAAACGCGACGACGCAGGATGCAGTATTACGGCGTGAGATGCGTCAATTGGAGGGCGCGTGGGCGTCAACACGAGCTATTGACCTCTCTAAAATCCGGTTGGAGCGATTAGGTTATTTTCAGGAAGTGAACGTGGAAACCCCCGCGGTCCCGGGTCGGGATGATCAGATCGATGTCGAGTTCTCGGTCAAGGAACAGCCCACCGGGAGTCTCTCGGGTACGTTAGGTTACTCAGAATATTCTGGCTTAATACTCGGGGCTAGTTTTCAGGAGACGAATGTAGGTGGAACCGGCAACAGCTTTGGCCTCGGAGTGAGCTGGAGTAAATACATGAAGTCGATCAACTACAATTTCTTTGACCCGTACTTCACGGCAGACGGCATTAGTCGCGGTTATAACCTGTTTTTTCGAGAGACGAATTACGGTGCCCGTAATTTGGCTCGCTTTTCCACCGACTCCCTTGGGGGGGGCGTTAATTTTGGTTTCCCGTTGAGTGAGACTCAACGCTTGCAGTTCTCGCTTACCGTGGAACAGACCGACATTACACAGGGATTTCTTACGGCCCAGGAAATTTCTTCTTTCGTCAATGCTGAAGGAAACGAGTTCCTCAATTACAAGCTTGAAAGCTCGTGGCGTAGTGTAACTTTGAATCGCGGCATGTTTCCTACCCGTGGCAAGTCTCACGTTGGAACTCTGGAAGTCTCGATTCCGAGTAGTGATCTAGAGTTTTACCGCGTAAGTTACAAAGGCGATTTTTATTTTCCAGTACCGCTTGTTCCGCAATCCCATCTATGGGCACTACGGTTAAGAGCCAAATTGGGCTACGGCGCAGCATTTGGCTCCACCAATACCTATCCGTTTTATGAACACTTTTTTGCAGGTGGCTTTGGCTCGGTGCGCGGCTTTGAAAACAGCACACTCGGCCCCCGCACACAACCGATCGAAGGGCTCTATTATCGGGATGCAAGGGGTGACCCGTTTGGCGGCAACGCCCTTGTGGAGTTAAGTGGAGAATTGATTTTTCCGTTACCGTTAGTCGAGCAGATCGGTCAGATACGTTCTCTCTTTTTTGTCGATATTGGTAACGTCTTTAACACTAATTGTCCCCCGGGCACGGTAAATTGTTTCGACTTGTCGTTGGAGGAATTGCGCTATTCCACTGGACTCGCGATCACGTGGCTTACGGCGATGGGACCTATGTCGTTTGCGCTGACGTTCCCGCTCAATACCGGTCCGTTTGATGAGGTCGAACGATTTTCGTTCGAACTCGGCAAAACGTTCTAATTACGTTGCTTTCAGGCCTATACTCCGCGTCTAGAACGTCCATGGCTGTTGTTGCGGATCCCAAGAACCAGAAGGAGAAGTATGGTGCGTAAGAAATCGAAAAAGTGGCTTTTACCGGCGGTTTTGCTTTTGTCTCTTAGTTCTCAAGCTGAATTGAAGATCGTAGTAATTAATGCGGAACAGGCGATTCTTCAGAGTGAAGAAGGCAAAGCAAAGATTGAGGCTATTCGAACAGCGGTTGAAGCCGATGAACTCAAGATCCAATCCCTTAGCGATCAAATGAAGTCGCTTCAGGAACGCTTGGCAAAGGACGTGGACGTTATCTCCGATGGAGAGAAACAGAAACTCCAAAAGGAGATTGAGGATTTAAATATCGACGCGCAGTTCGAGCTCCAAAAATACCAAAAGAAGGGCAATGAACTTCAGCAAGATCTGATGCGAGAAATGACGCCGAAACTTCAGGCCGTGCTTCAGGATTTAATTGAGGTCGAGGGGTACGATCTCGTTATGCCGAGAGCAGGGCTCCTCTACACGAACGCGAAACACAACATAACCCGTAAAGTTACTGAGAAGTTGAACGAAAAACAGTGATGGAATAGGCCGGCCAGCGCCTGTGAAGCTTGCTGAAATTGCTGTGCTCGTTGATGCGGAACTTGTAGGCAATGGTGATACGAAAATTACCGGCCTTGGTCCGATAGAAACTGCTGCCCCGGGGGAGATCACGCATCTTTCAAGCCGCGCTTACCGCAAATACCTTGCTGATACATCCGCATCCGCCGTCATCTTGCAGGCAAACGATTTAGCGAGCTGTCCTACCAACGCACTCGTTGTTGAAAATCCGTACCATGCGTTTGCCGTCGCTTCGATGTTGTTTGAGAAACGTCCGAGGCTGCCGGTCGGAATTCAAGAACCCGCGCTGGTCGATGGCTCCGCAAGCCTTGGGGAAGGCGTCAGAATCGGAGCCTTCGCTAAAATTGAGTCAGAAGCAATCCTTGCCGACGGCGTTGAGGTCGGGTCCGGTGCGTATGTCGGAGAAGGGTGTGTGATCGGGACCGATACAGTCGTTATGCCGGGCGCGGTTTTGTATCACGGAGTTCGCGTCGGGGCTCGTTGCATGATCCATAGTGGTGCGGTAATAGGCGCTGATGGATTTGGGTTCGCGCCGGACGCAAAAGGTCACCTGCAGCCAATCGCGCAGATCGGAGGAGTTCGTCTTGGAGATGATGTCAGCGTGGGTTCGTGCACGACGATAGATAGGGGGACTATCGAAGATACCGTGGTGGGTGATGGCGTGAAGATTGATAACCAGGTGCAGATTGGTCACAACTGCCAAATCGGAGACCACACCGTAATTTGCGGGTGCGTCGGGATGGTGGGGAGCACCGTGATCGGCCGCAACTGCATGATTGGCGGTGCTGTCGGAATGGCAGGAGACGGTCCCATCCGCTTAACGGATGCGGTAATGGTTAGCGCGATGACCCATGTCTCGCGGTCCATTGAAGAACCAGGGCTGTATTCGGGAGGTGTACTGCACGATAAGTCGGCTCGTTGGAAGCGTAATGCACTGCGGTTCGGCGAAATCGACCAACTCGCGAAACGGCTAGCCCGACTCGAAAAAAAGACAGACCCAGGACGACAAAACGATTAAGGTTCGGACGTTGTCGAATCGACTCACAGCACTATGGACATAGACGAGATATTCGAATATCTCCCACACCGGTACCCATTCCTACTCGTTGATCGGGTGACAGAAATCCATCCGGGAAAAGATATTCGAGGGTACAAAAACGTAAGTATTGGCGAACCTTTTTTTCAGGGTCATTTCCCGGACCACCCCATTATGCCGGGCGTTCTTCTCATTGAAGCCATGGCGCAGATAGCAGGAATCCTTGCATTTAAGACGCGAGAGAACAGTCCGGCTGAGGGTTACCTGCACTACTTGGCGGGGACCGATAAGACCCGTTTCAAGCGGCCCGTCGTGCCGGGTGATCGACTGTTGCTTG
Organism: Gammaproteobacteria bacterium UBA1119; assembly: GCA_002313255.1. Taxonomy (GTDB): domain Bacteria; phylum Pseudomonadota; class Gammaproteobacteria; order Pseudomonadales; family Azotimanducaceae; genus UBA11889. Next base: position 31,636 of record DCBA01000118.1, read on the forward strand.
AAGCCACCATTCTGACGCATCGTCGCACAATGATGAAATTTGATTGCAACGCCTATGTCGACGACGAACTTGCTTGTACAACAGAGTTGCTATGCGCGGAACGCAAAATCTAATGCAGGGATCCCGAAAAAGGGCCTTTGATTGAATCGTGAGAGATCGGTGGTCCGACCGTGAAACTGGAGATGAGTTAGGCGCGAGCCATGGTGCGATCGGACCACTAAAACATGGCTAAACCAACTTTGACGATTGGCATCGTTGCCGGTGAAGAATCCGGGGATATTCTAGGGTCGGGACTCATGCGCGCGTTGGCTAGGCGAGACACGAGCCTTCGATTTATAGGCGTGGGTGGGCGTCAAATGGTTAAGCAAGGTCTTGAATCGCTCGCATCTATCGAGGAGCTGTCCGTTAACGGATTTATAGATCCGCTTAAGAGGTTACCGACGTTAGTACGGATCCTCCGCTGCTTGTATCGATGTTTTAGGGAAGCCGATGTGGTTGTGGGAATTGATTTCAACGTGTTTAACCTATTGCTCGAACGGCTGCTAAAGCGTCGGGGCGTACCGACGGCCCACTATGTCAGCCCCGCGGTATACGCATGGAGACGAGGCAGGATTCGTAAGATCGGCCGCTCAACTGATGTGGTGATGGCACTATTTCCTTTCGAGCCACCCTTGTATCGCGATTCCGGCGTTCGAGCGGAATTTGTAGGACATCCACTTGCGGACGACATAGATCCGAATGTAGACCCGGGCGAAAGAAGCGCACGCGCGCGCGCCGATCTGGGGCTACCAGCTGATGCCCTCGTGGTGGGGCTGTTGCCTGGCAGTCGTCTTTCCGAAGTCCGATTTCTCGGCGACTTGTTCATCGACGCTGCCGAGCAGGCCGTGGCTAGAATCAACCACGAGGGTCGGCACTATCCTTCGGCCGTTCTGGTTATCCCTTGTGTTAGTAAAAAAATACAAGCTCTTTTGACAGAAATGGTTGCAAAAAAGACCCTGGTCGACGTGCGGTTAGTCGAAGGCAATTCCGAGCTCGCTATCGCCGCGTCCGACGTTGTTCTAACTAAGGCCGGAACAAGCACATTAGAAGCACTGCTTTTAGGTCGACCTATGGTAGTGAGCTATCGTTTGGGAGGGTTCAGTTATTGGATCGCTAAAAGATTGATTCGATCGGAATTCGTTGCGCTCCCTAATATTTTGGCTGGTTACAGCATAGTGCCAGAGTTGCTTCAAAAGGACGCGACTCCCCGTCGTCTAGCGAACGCTCTGGCGGAAGAGATCAAACGATTTGAGAGCGACGAAGGTCTTAGACATGCCTTTAAGGAGATCCATGGCAAACTGAGATGTGGAGCGTCCGAGCGTGCTGCGGATGTTGTTATGTCATTGGTTTCCGATCAAATATGAATACACAAGCGGTGTGGAGTGGTTCCTATCCACTCGTAAGTAAAACAGCTGGGATTGATGAGGCAGGTCGAGGTCCTCTGGCCGGACCCGTGGTGGCAGCGGCAGTTGTTTTGGACCCCGACAAACCCATTAATGGGCTTAACGATTCGAAAGCACTTAAACACAAAGTTAGACTATCCCTCAAAGACGAAATCCAAGAACGATCGATCGGCTGGGCGTTGGGCTGCGCCAATGTTGAAGAAATCGACCGATTAAATATATTGCAAGCCACGTTGTTAGCGATGCGCCGTGCAGTATCCAACCTAGGTATATCGATAGACATGGCCTTGGTCGACGGAAACGTAGATCCAGGTCTCGCCTGCCCGACAAACACGATCGTGCGGGGGGATACCAAAGTGGCGGCGATTAGTGCTGCATCAATCCTAGCCAAAGTCTTCCGCGACAACGTAATGGTTTCTGCGTCTAAGGATTATCCGGAATACGGTTTCGATCGGCATAAAGGATACGGAACGCGCGAGCATTTGTTCGCTCTGAAACAGCACGGTCCGAGCATATTTCACCGAAAAACTTTTGCGCCCGTCCGGGATCTATTGATGAATGACGAAATATCCCATAAGCGATCGTAGTGATGGCATTTGTTCACCTCTCTTTGCACACCGAATTCTCGATAACCGACGGGCTTGTTCGCGTTGAAGCGCTCGCAGAACGCGCCAGGGAAATGGGCTTTCCGGCGGTGGCCGTCACTGATCTAGGCAATCTTTTCGGCATGTTGAAGTTCTATAAGGCATGTAGGGCCGAGGGCGTCAAACCTATTGTGGGGCTGGAATTGGAGATGCGTGAGGAAGCGAGGTCGTACCGGCTGATCGTCTTAGCTACTAATCAAAGGGGTTACCACAATCTGCTCAAGCTCGCATCTCGTTCCTACATTAGGTCTCAGGATCGAGGGACGTTTCAAAAGGAGTGGCTCGAAGAGTTGAATGAGGGCCTGATTCTCCTATCGGGTGGGCACCGCGGTGACGTAGGCATGGCGCTGATAAATAGTGAAATGTCCGAGGCGATCGAACGGGCAGAGCAATGGAGGAATGTCTTCACCAACCGTTATTACATCGAGTTGTCTCGAACCGGGCACTCCTATGAAGACGAGTACATTGGCGCCGCGGTTGCGTTAGCGGAATCTACGGGGATTCCCGTGGTGGCGACTAATAAGGTCCGCTTTCTAGATGCTCAAGATTTCGAAGCTCACGAGGCTCGGGTATGTATACAAGAAGGTCGAACGCTCGATGATCCTCGTCGCGAACGACGTTTTTCCGATCAACAATACCTCCGCTCCGGCCACGAGATGGCCGCGTTGTTTGCCGATATTCCTGAAGCGCTAGAAAACTCCTATGAAATAAGTCGCCGTTGTAATTTGCTGATCGATCTCGATACTTATCACTTGCCGATTTATCCGGCACCCGAGGGCACAACGCTTGAAGAACTACTGACTTCAACAGCTCACGAAGCGCTTGAAGATTATTTTCGGAGGGCGAGCTCGGGATCGGACGAGGTGGATCGCGCCAAATATATCGATCGCTTAGATTACGAACTCGGTGTTATCAACGAAATGGGTTTCGCGGGCTATTTCTTGATCGTAATGGAGTTCGTCAACTGGGCGAAACAACGTAAAATTCCTGTAGGTCCTGGTCGCGGTTCGGGTGCGGCATCGTTGGTGTCGTTCTGCCTGGGCATCACTGACATTGATCCTTTGCAATACGATCTTCTGTTTGAACGGTTGTTGAATCCAGAACGTGTTTCGATGCCGGATCTCGACATTGATTTTTGTATGGAGCGACGCGACGAAGTTATCAACCACGTTGCCGAGTTGTACGGGGCTGAGGCCGTTAGTCAAATAGCTACCTTTGGCACCATGGCTGCTAAAGCTGTGGTCAGGGATGTCGCCAGGGTACAAGGAAAGCCCTACGGACTTGCTGATCGACTGTCCAAAATGATCCCATTTGAAGTGGGCATGACGCTTGATAAGGCAGTGGCCCAGGAAGAGGAGCTTCGTGAATTCATCGACGAAAACGATGACGTGGCTGAAATCATGGACATGGCGTACCCGTTAGAAGGTCTCGTACGTAATGTAGGCAGACACGCTGGGGGTGTCGTAATTGCCCCCTCGGCTCTTGAGTCCTACGTTCCTCTCTACACAGAAACGATGGGAGCGGCGACGGTCTCCCAGTTCGATAAAGACGATGTCGAAGAAGCAGGCCTGGTCAAGTTCGATTTTCTGGGACTTAAAACGTTGACGATAATTGATTGGGCGGTAACGGATATTAATCACTCTCGGCAGCGGTGCGGTGACGAACCCATCGATATTCGAGCGATTCCGCTAGACGACGCACCCACCTTTGAGTTCTTGCGATCGGCGGAAACGACGGCGATATTCCAACTTGAGTCGGAGGGGATGAAGGATCTGATTCGTCGGCTTTTACCGGACAACATCAATGACGTGATCGCGCTCGTGGCGTTGTTCCGTCCGGGGCCGCTACAGTCCGGAGCCGTCGATGACTACGTTTCTCGAAAACACAGTAAGGCCCCCGTTACCTATCCTCACGCAAGGTTGGAATCAGTTTTGAGTACCACGTATGGCGTCATGCTTTATCAGGAAGACGTTATGAACGTTTCACAAGAACTGGCCGGCTTTAGCCTCGGTCAGGCCGATCTGCTGCGCAAAGCAATGGGTAAAAAGATTCCTGAAGAAATGGCGAAAATGCGGACTACTTTCTTGGAAGGCACGGCGGCGAACGAAGTGAATGAAACTTTGGCAAATAACATTTTTGATCAAATGGAGAAGTTTGCAGGCTATGCATTCAACAAAGCTCACTCTGCTGCCTACGCGATGCTGTCATTTCAAACCGCGTGGCTCAAAACTCACTATCCCGCAGAGTTCATGGCGGCCGTTTTGTCAGCAGATATGCAGAATATCGATAAGGTGGTAACGCTCGTTGACGAGGCATCACGAATGGGAATTCCCGTCAGTCCGCCGGACGTGAATCAAAGCGAATTCAAGTTTAGGGCCGTCGAAGGGTCGATCGTGTACGGGTTGGGCGCGGTAAGGGGTATAGGGGAGGGTCCAGTCGCGGCCATCACCAGCGAACGAAAACGGGGCAACTTTGTCGACTTACAAGAGTTTTGCAATCGCGTTGACGCAGGTCGAGCCAATAAGAAAGTCATCGAGGCGCTAGTCCGATCTGGCTCCATGGATAGCCTCGCTTCGTCAAATTCTGGGCTGGATCAAATTCGGGCTGAACTTTTGACTGGGATTCATGAGTCGATACAAGGGGCGGAACAAAGCGCTAGGGACCGTTCCCTTGGTATACACGACATGTTTGGCGGTATAGAAGCCCCTGCTGCAGACATCACGTCGCGGCGTGTTCGGGCGATGGATACAAAGACAAGACTTGAAGGTGAAAAAGAGACGCTGGGACTTTATCTGACCGGGCATCCAATAGATGATTACATCGATGAAATTCGAACATTTTGCCCTACAAAAATTGCTCATTTGCAGGCGGGGCCGGGTGCTCGAACTATTACTGGACTGGTCGTTTCGAATCGATCGAGACGCAGTAAGCGTGGGGAAGGTATGGCCTTTGTGGTTCTCGATGATCAAAGCGGTCGTGTCGAAGTAAGCGTGTTTGGGGACACGTATGCCGAACACCATCAAAAGCTAACGAAGGACGCGGTTCTTATCGTCGAAGGAACGGTCCAGCCGGACGAGTATTCTGGTGATCTAAAGATCCGTGCGGTCGCCGTTTACACGGTGGAGGAGGCCCGGCGACGGTTCCGTGGTCGAATTGAAATCTCGACATGCGAGCAAGAGATGGGTGGGAATTTCGCCGGTCGACTGCGTGAGAAACTCGAAGTTTATCGTGCGCCGATTGATCCGTCGCAAGGTTGCGAGGTCACGATTGCGTATCGGAATGAAGAAGCGACCGGACGCGTAGTACTTGGAGAAGACTGGCGGGTTCAACCATCTGATCAACTGCTCGCTTCTTTGCGGGAGGAATTCGGTGTATCTGCTGTCCACTTTCGTTATTCCACTTAACCTCTTTATACCCGTATTAGGCGAATGGGTTTGAATATGTTGCCCGTAGCTGAGCGCTAAATTTTGGTGTCGAAGCTGAAGCGTTCCGTATATGCCTCGGTCTCCGAAGCGGCTGCCTCGGTGGATATGCAGTCCGACAGTTGCTTTTGGGTCGCATATTCTGGAGGGCTCGACTCCACCGTATTGTTGAAGGCGGCTTTGGAAGTTTTTGGCCCTACGCGATGCAAGGCAGTTCACGTTAATCATGGGCTGAGCGAAAACGCGGACGATTGGCAGTCTCATTGCCAAAAAGTTGCGTCCGAAATGGATCTTCCGATCGAAGTTTTTCGAGCTGAACTTGAGGTAGGTAATGAAGAGCTTGCGGGTCGTCGTTCACGATATGGAATTTGGAGTCAATTGATTAACGATGGAGATGTACTTGCCACAGCACATCACGCGGACGATGTTGCCGAAACTCGTCTTTGGCAATTGTTTTCGGGTCGTAGTCCGATCGGAATCCCTGCCAATAGGCCGCTTGGGGAGGGCATGTTAGTACGGCCGTTCCTTGATCTAGAAAGGAAAGAGTTGGCGTTGTTTGCAAGAGGGCACCATCTTTCATGGATTGAGGACGACAGTAATTTGGACGAGACCTACGACCGCAATTGGATTCGACACAAGCTTTTACCCTTCGTGGGGTCGCGCTTTAGTGATGCTGTGCAACATCTAACGAGGTTGGACTGGCCGGAATTGCCGTTACGAGAAGCCGAACCCATTGATCTAGATTGCATGGGGTTAGATGAAAGGATGCTGCGTGGATGGCTATGGGCATACGGTATCGTCCCGACGAAAGGACAGCTTACTGAGGTACTTCGACAAATTGAGAACCCAGGGACGCGTTCAGTCCGTGTACGAATCAGGGATCGGACCTCGATTCGAGAGTATCGACGACGGCTCTATGTAGTTCGCGATTATGATCGTCCAGACAATGCTGCTATTTCCGTTGGCATGGAATGGGGTGATTCCAATGGCACCTTAACGTGGGTTCGGCAAGAAACTGGAATCGCCCTAGGTTACGGTCTCAGCTTGCGATCGCGACAAGGTGGAGAACGAATAACGTTCGGCGGAAGAAATCGTTCGCTAGCGGAGCTATATCGATCTCGTGGCATCGAACCTTGGCTGCGCGAAAGTTTGCCGCTGTTATTTGACCGCCAAGAACTGGTTGCGATACCTGGACTAGCATTAGCTGATAATGCAAAAATTTCGTCCGGATGGCGGCCTGAATGGCATTGCTCGATTGAGGTCAAGTAACCCTTTTGCTATTGTGTTCAACCATCTCGGGGAAGCGTTTTGGGAGTACCAAACCGTCCGATGGGCTCTAGATGACGCGATATATTTTTGTGACCGGAGGTGTGGTCTCTTCATTAGGCAAGGGCATAGTGACCGCCTCTCTCGCTGCGATCCTCGAGGCGAGATCCCTCAAAGTCAACATTCTCAAGATGGATCCATACATCAACGTGGACCCAGGAACCATGAGCCCATTTCAGCATGGCGAGGTGTACGTTACTGTGGACGGTGCGGAAACGGACCTAGATCTAGGGCATTACGAAAGGTTTATTCGCGGTCGGATGAGCCAGCGCAACAATTTCACGACGGGAAGCGTGTACGCGGAAGTTCTTAGGAAAGAACGACGAGGCGACTATTTAGGCGGCACGGTACAAGTTATTCCACACATCACAGATGAGATTAAAAGCCGAATTCTCTCGGTGGCGGAAGGTTACGACGTCATCATTGTTGAAACGGGTGGCACGGTAGGCGACATAGAGTCGCAACCTTTTTTAGAAGCGATAAGACAACTGCGCCTCGAAGTGGGGGCCCGACATACGCTATTTATCCACCTAACGCTGGTCCCTTATGTCGTGTCTTCTGGAGAAATAAAGACAAAACCGACCCAGCATTCGGTTAAAGAGTTGCGGTCCATCGGTCTACAACCTGATGTTTTGATTTGTCGATGTGAGGACCGGGCCGTACCGAAGTCCGCTCGCGGTAAGATTGCACTGTTCACGAACGTTGAAGAACGAGCGGTGATTTCGCTGCAAAATGCGGAGACCATTTACCAAGTCCCGCTGATTCTGAACGATCAACAACTAGACGACATTGTGGTCGAAAAGTTAGGGCTCGATTGTCCGCCCGCTAACTTGGCTGAGTGGCACGATGTGGTTGATGCACTTATTCACCCACAACGGTCGGTTGAAATCGCCATAGTAGGAAAATATCTAGACCTACTGGATGCGTACAAGTCGTTGATAGAGGCCGTTTCGCATGCGGGCATAGCGACGCGGACGGATGTGGTGATCCGTTACATTGATGCTGAAGAAATAGAGACTAATGGCACGCAGGAGTTAGAAGATGTCCATGCCATATTAGTTCCAGGAGGGTTTGGACAGCGCGGCTTCGAAGGCAAGATTCGGGCGGCTGGTTATGCGCGCGAACACAAAGTGCCGTACTTTGGGATTTGTTATGGGCTGCATGCCGCAATCATCGAATTTGCGCGCAACGTGTTGGGTATAGAGGGTGCCCATTCGACCGAGATTAACCCGAATACAAAAGATCCCGTTATCGGGTTGGTAACGGAGTGGCGAGATAAGAAGGGCGTCGTTGAACATAGAAACGTGGATGACGATTTAGGCGGGACGATGCGTTTAGGCGAACAGGCTTGCGCTCTTAAAGAGGGCTCGATCGCGCGCGCGCTGTACGGAGACAGTGTCGTGCACGAGCGTCATCGACATCGATACGAGGTTAACAACGAATATGTCGATCGGCTTGAATCTTCTGGAATGTCGGTCGTTGGTCGTAGTCACGCAGATGATCTTGTGGAAATGATAGAGATTCCGGGGCACGGTTGGTTTGTGGCGTGTCAATTTCACCCAGAATTCAACTCGTCGCCAAGAGACTGCCATCCGTTATTTCGCGGATTTATCGAAGCAGCTAATCAACACGCAGAACGCACCAATGATGAAGTCTCCATCGAAGCTGCAGCGAGTTAACCCGTGGCCCGGAACCGGATAAAACAACGAAGGTCTGTGTATGGAACTTTGTTCATTTGATGTGGGCAACAACGATCCTTTCTTCCTGATTGCTGGCCCATGTGTCATCGAAAATGAAGCGGTTGCTCTAGAAACATCCGAGCAGCTTCGAGCGATCGCACGTTCGCTCGGGATACATTTCATCTATAAAAGCTCGTTCGATAAAGCTAATCGTTCCTCCCATGAAAGTTATCGGGGCCCGGGCCTCGAAGAAGGACTGCGTATTCTTCAAAGGGTGCGGGATGAAATTGAGGTTCCGGTACTTACGGATGTACATGAGGATACGCCTCTCGACGAAGTCGGCAGCGTCGTTTCTGTTCTTCAGACACCGGCATTTCTCTGCAGGCAAACTAACTTCATACAAAGTGTGTGTGCCCAGGGTTTGCCCGTGAATATCAAGAAGGGGCAGTTCTTAGCGCCACTCGATATGTGCAACGTGGTCAACAAAGCAAAAGCGGGAGGCAACGAGCAGGTGATGGTGTGCGAACGTGGTGCGAGTTTTGGGTATAACAATCTGGTATCCGATATGCGTTCGCTCGCGCTGATGCGACAAACCGGTTGTCCTGTCGTTTACGATGCCACGCATTCGGCTCAGATGCCCGGTGGTCTCGGTGATAAGTCGGGTGGTCAACGAGAAATGGTTCCTGTATTAGCCCGCGCTGCAATAGGGGCGGGGGTTGCAGGGTTGTTCATGGAGACGCATCCTCGACCGGATGAGGCCCTCTCAGACGGCCCTAACTCGTGGCCGTTAGACCTCATGAAGCCATTGCTCGAAGAACTGCGAGAAATAGACGCAGTTGTCAAGTCGCGTGGATACATAGAACAGCAAATTTCATGAGCCGGATCAGTGCGATCCGCGCTTGGGAGGTATTTGATTCACGGGGTAGTCCTACCGTCGCTGTCGACGTGATACTCGACAGCGGTGATTCCGGATACTCAATGGTACCTTCGGGGGCTTCGACAGGATCCCGTGAGGCGCTTGAGTTGCGCGACGGTGATGCAGACCGATTGGGGGGTAGAGGCGTACTTCGGGCTATCGAACGGATTGAAGGGGAAATTTCAACAGCGCTCGTAGGCCTCGACGTGAATGATCAGATACGGATTGACGGAGTAATGATCGAGCTCGATGGAACCAAGAATAAAGAGCGGCTTGGAGCAAACGCGATTCTTGGAGTGTCTCTCGCTGCCGCTCGAGCAGCGGCTTGTTCCCGCAATCTTGAATTGCATCAATATCTTACGGAATTTTATGGCCCCGCCGACGTGCGTATGCCGGTACCGATGATGAACATTCTTAACGGAGGGGCTCACGCAGATAACAACGTTGATATACAAGAGTTCATGATCCAACCGGTATCGATGACAACGTTTCGCGACGCGCTTTGTGCGGGAGTCGAAATATTTAATGCATTGAAAATGGTACTTGCCGAAAGAGGACTTGCTACGAGCGTTGGAGACGAGGGCGGGTTCGCGCCTGATTTGGAGTCAAATATTGCGGGGTTCGAATTGATCGAGGAGGCAATCGCACGCTCGGGGTACAAGGTGGGAACGGACGTGTTGCTGGCAATCGATTGCGCCGCGAGTGAATTCTTTCACGATGGGTCTTATCACCTAGCGGGCGACGATCGCATATTTACCAGTAAGAATTTTTGTACGTACCTCGAAGATCTCACCAATCAATTTCCGATTGCTTCTATTGAAGACGGTATGGACGAAAATGATTGGCACGGTTGGCGCCTTCTAACCGATTCTCTTGGAAATCGGATTCAGTTAGTTGGCGATGACCTTTTTGTCACCAACACCGAAATCTTGGCGCGTGGTATCAGAGAAGGAATTGCCAACGCGATCCTCATTAAATTGAATCAAATCGGCACTCTTACAGAGACGCTCTCGGCGATCCGTATGGCGCATGACAGCGGATACTCGGTGATCGTTTCGCATCGTTCAGGCGATACCGAGGATACATTCATCGCCGACTTGGCGGTTGCAACTGGGGCAGGGCAAATCAAAACGGGATCTTTATCTCGGTCCGAACGCGTGGCGAAATATAACCGCTTGTTACGTATCGAGTCGTCCCTCCATGACAGTCGCTATCTGGGCCTGGCTGAATTCCAGGGTAAGGAAACGTAGATGCGTTTCTTTGTGATTGTCAGCGTCGTTCTCTTTTTAGCCCTCCAATACAACTATTGGTTCGGGAAGAGCGGGTACTTTGAAGTGCAGATACTTGCCGATCAGGTTGAACAACAAGCTCAACTTAATCATCGTCTTCGCGAGCGGAATCGTATCCTTCGCACAGAAGTTGATGGGTTTCGGGACGGTTTAGAGGCTGTGGAAGCGCATGCTCGCTCGGATCTGGGGATGGTCGCGAAAGGAGAGACGTTCTATCTTGTTGTAGAGCCGGCAAGCGGCAGGTAGGTGGTCGAGCGAACCTCTTTGAGGGTGCTAATGCGCTTTGGCCCCGGGCGACCGTCGTGGGGGGTCATGGAAGGATTCGCGAGCGACTCGACGATTCTAGGGTATTCGAACAGTTGACTTTCGTGCCGACAGGCGAGGGAGAACACGTCTTTCCTGAAATTGAAAAGCGGGGTCGGGAGTCAATGCCGACGACGGGTGCGATTCGGGATCTCGAGATAGGAGCGATCGCAAACGAAGATTGTATACGCGATGCGCTTGAGAGCGTTGGCTTGAAACAAGATCGAAGAGCATTGACAGCGCGGTCATCCAATCTGTCTTATCGGTTGAACGGAGCTCGATTGAGCTTACGTTTTTTTCTACCCAAGGGCGGATCCGCGACTATCTTTCTTAGAGAAGCGCTCGACCTTGAGGTGGTAGCGAGTGGGCGCTAAAAACATACAAGGAATAGGGATGACGTCGGAGCGGACCCGGCGCCGTTTCGTCGACCGCCTGGAGAAAAATGGTGTCTCAAATACCCGTGTACTAGCCGCGATGGATAGTATTCCTCGGCACGTATTTGTTGATGAAGCGCTCGCGCATAGAGCTTACGAGGACTCCGCGCTTCCGATTGGATTTAATCAGACGATTTCTCAGCCACTGGTCGTGGGCCTAATGACACAGCTACTCCTGGAGTCTAATCCCAGTCGCGTACTTGAAATTGGCACTGGATCTGGCTATCAAACAGCGATTCTTTCCGAACTCGTGGAAACGGTTTACACCGTTGAACGGATCAGCGGATTAGCTGATCGGGCCAGGGAAACATTCCGTTTGCTGAATGTTACGAACGTCCGCCAAAAACATGACGATGGCAATTTGGGTTGGTCTGATAAAGGACCTTTCGATGCGATTCTTGTGACCGCGGCGTCACGCGGGTTACCCGAAGCGTTACTCGACCAACTTGTGGAGCAGGGACGAATGGTCATACCCGTCGGCGATGGCGATGTGCAAGAGCTGAAAGTGATCGATCGAATGGGGGATGCGTGGCAGCAGGAAACGGTTGACTACGTTCGGTTTGTTCCGCTGGTGGGTGGCACTATTCGGTGAAGAAGCTACCAGATGTTGAAATGCTAGGCATATTGGCACGCGGCGTGGCGATGGGTATTGCGGAAATTGTTCCGGGGATTTCTGGGAGCACGATTGCCCTCATCACTGGAATTTATGACCGGATGATCAACGCGCTGGCGTCCTTTTCAGCAGCGTCTGCAACGATGCTTTTTCGCAAGGGTTGGCGTGTGTTTTATGCGCATCACGACGTCGGGTTTGTGTGTGTTTTGTTAGTGGGCATGATACTTAGTCAACTGGTACTCGCTAATGTGATTCGGTTCCTTCTCGACACAGCACCGCTATACGTGTGGGGGTTCTTCTTCGGGCTTGTGGCCGCAGCCGTCATTCAAATTGGGTCCAGAGTAAAGCCGCGAATTCTTGCGGTGGCTGGGATTTGTGGGTTTTTTGTCGGCGGGACGTTTGCGTTTCTTCCAGCACAGACGACTGAACTCTGGCTACCTCTAGTGTTCGTGGGCGGCATACTCGCGGTGGCCGCGTGGATGCTGCCCGGGATTTCCGGAAGTCTCGTGCTGGTAATCCTGGGCCTTTACGGCCCAATGCTGAAAGCTCTTACGTCGCCGGATTTGATCCCGCTACTGACCTTTGGACTGGGTTTGGTCACGGGCCTGGTCGCGTTCGCACGGGTTATTCGGTACCTCTTTCACCATTACCGCGATGTAGTATTGGGTTTCCTCACGGGACTAATGGCCGGATCCCTCATGGTGCTCTGGCCTTGGCGCATCGGTACAGATCTTCTATGGCCGACGCATTACGCGCTGGGTTCTCCATGGGTTGGAGTAGCGGGCATGATGGCGCTCGGAATCGCGACGGTGTTTATGCTCGTATTCGCAAGTCGGCGTGTGGACTAAAACCGTACTGCTGTCTTACGGTCTGGTCTTCCTGAGTGGTTGCACCACTGAGTCAAGAGCCGTCGTGGTCGAGCGCTCTTCAATTAGCTTGCGAGACACGAATTATTACGTGGTGGCGCCAGGCGATTCCTTGTACTCGATAGCTTGGCGTTTCGATACGCAAGCAAAACTCTTGGCTGAATATAACGAAATTGATCCGCCGTACTTAATTCAACCGGGTTGGCGTCTTTCTCTTTGGTCTAAAAACACTCGCCTTAGCGATAAAAATCACAACAACAAAGTCAAGAAATCTATCCGTAGGCCCGATACGGAGGGTGGGGACTCCCCTAAAACGGTAGTTCAAAGGTATACAGGGGCGTGGCGTTGGCCTGTGGAGGCTGTCGTGACTCGTCCTTTTGGATCGGGTAACAAAGGCATTGATTACGTGCTTGCTCGTGGTCAGACGATTCATGCGGCAGCGAAAGGCCTGGTGGTATATACCGGCCCGGGCCTCGGTGGTTACCGCAATTTGGTAATCGTCAAGCATGACGCTAGCTATCTTTCAGCCTATGGGATCAATACGGACTACTTAGTTGCGGAGGGTGATGCAGTTGGCCCGGATAAAGGAATCGCACGCGTGCTAAGTTCGGTGAATAATGGCGGAAAATTTCACTTTGAGGTACGCCGCGAAGGCAACCCCGTGAATCCCCACCAACTTGTGTCGACCAGGTGACTTCATTTGGGGTAAATCGCGTCGAATACGTTAGCTGGCGACGCTTTGTCATCGGCGTCGGTTATGACTTGACTCGATAGTTAGCGCTCGAGGTACTGGCGTTTATTCGCGACCTCGCGCCATTCAGCTTCATCGTCTGGAGCGTCCTTTTCCTCACTTATATTCGGCCAAATTTCAGCCATTTCGGCGTTGATTTCCATGAAATCTTGCTGATCTTCGGGCACTTCGTCCTCTGAGAATATTGCGTCGACGGGGCATTCCGGTTCACACAAGGCGCAGTCAATGCATTCGTCCGGGTGAATGACCAGCATGTTAGGCCCTTCGTAGAAACAGTCTACTGGACATACCTCCACGCAATCTGTGAGTTTGCACTTAATACATGCCTCGCCAATGATGAAGGTCATAAATTCGGTTCCATTTCAGCGTTACAGGACGCTGGTTGATTCAGACGAGCGCCGTATTCTAACGATCAAGCGCTTTGGATCAATCTTTTTTGGAGTTGGCGTCCCTTACAAGCTCGTAGAGCAGCTCCAGCGCTGCAAGTGGTGAGTAGTTGTCAGCATCGATTGACCGGATACGCCCAATGATCGGATCAACTATCGGCGGTGGGCTCGAGGTTCGAGCGAAAAGATCGCCTTGCTCGTCGGCTGAAATCGCAGCTGCAGTTTCGAGGGAATGTAGCCGTTGCCTGGCATCTGCTAATACCGTTTCTGGAATTCCGGCGAGTTTCGCAACCTGCAAACCATAACTCTGAGATGCTGGGCCTTCACGCACAGCATGAAGAAATACCACATCCCCGCCGTGTTCGACGGCGTCAAGGTGGACGTTGACAATTCCTGGCAATTCATCGGGTAGCGCTGTCAATTCAAAATAATGGGTAGCAAAGAGTGCGAAGGATCGAATCTGAGAACCGATCTCGACTGCGATCGCCCATGCCAGTGCAAGGCCATCGAACGTACTTGTTCCCCGTCCGATTTCATCGAGCAAAACCAAGCTTCGGCTTGTCGCGTTGTGGAGTATGTTGGCAGCCTCGGTCATCTCCACCATAAAAGTCGAACGCCCGCCAGCCAGGTCATCGGACGCACCGATACGAGTAAATATGCGATCGATTGGGCCTAACCGAGTAAAGCTCGACGGTACGAAACAGCCTGAATACGCCATCAGGGTGATCAGCGCCGTTTGCCGCATATAAGTCGACTTGCCGCCCATATTAGGTCCGGTGATGATGAGCATGTGCCGGCTCTCGTTAAGTTCGATGGAGTTGGGAACGAAAGTGTTCGAGCTTGCCGATAGCACTGGGTGGCGGCCGTCCCGTATTTCGATACAAGGTGCCTCGGTAAATTGAGGGCGAGTTAAACCTAAAATATCGGCAGCGGTCGCGAGAGCTTGTAATACATCGATCCGAGCAACCGTTTCGGCGATTGAACGCAAGCTTACGACGTCACCTTGAAGATAATCGATGAGCTCCTGATAGAGACGCTTTTCGTGTCGCAACGCACGTGCCTTACTGGTAAGCACCTCGTCCTCAAAGGTTTTCAGTTCCGGGGTAATGTACCGCTCGACGTTTTTCAGGGTTTGGCGCCGTACATATTCGACCGGTAACCCCCCGGTAACTGACCGGCTGGTTTCTATGTAGTAACCGTGGACGCGGTTATAACCCACCTTAAGGGTATTTATCCCCGTGCGTTCTCTCTCTCGCGTTTCGAGTTCTTCGAGGTATCCCGTTGCGTTTTCCGATAGATCTCGCAGTTGATCGAGGTGTTCATCGAAACCCCGCGCAATACAGCCGCCATCGCGAATGGTCGCTGGAGGCGCTTCGATCAGCGTATTTGCGAGACGTGTTTGCCAGTTGGTCTCATCGGGTAGGCATTGGAAGGTATTTTGTATCGCTGGGACTTGAAGTGCTTCTACCAAACTCTTGAGGCGGGGGAGTGACGCAAGTCCGTCGCGCAATCGTGCCAGATCTCGCGGGCTCGCGGTGCCAAGCCCCGTGCGCGTGATGATGCGGTGCATATCGCCGATGGGACGAAGGTACGTTGCAAATTGTTCGCTCGATCTTGTTTCCAGTATTGCTTCGATTACGTCATGGCGATGTCCGATTTCTATTTGGTCGGTGAGGGGTCCGTGGAGCCATTCACGCAGTAGTCTGGTTCCCATTGGCGTCGTGCAGTGATTAATGACTCCGAATAGCGTGTTGTTCGTCCCGCTACCATCGAGTCGGGTATCGATTTCTAGATTGCGTCGGGTTGGCCCATCGATAACGATGACGAGATCGTCGGCGTGAAGGCTGACGGTCGTTAGAAACGGTAACGACTGACACTGGGCTTCCTGAGCGTATCGGAGCACGGCGGCTGCGGCACCCAAACCGACGGTGCAGCCGCCGATACCAAATCCGTCGAGACTGGACACGGAAAACTGATCGAGCAGTGCTTGTTGTCCGAGACTACTGTCGAAACGCTCTAGTTCGAGAGACGTTAGCGTTACTCCTGGCATATCGACATCGTGTCCTTCAGGAAGAAGAATTTCGGATGGTCGGATGCGCTCCAGCAGGGTTTTGAGGTCGCGGTTGGAATTTGGTTCCGCGATTCGATATTCACTGGTCGACAAGTTGAGCCAGGCGACGCCAGCGGGCAGACTATCGCTGACCGCCGGCACGAGCGCCATGAGAATGCTTTCACGGTTGTCATCAATGAGCGCGTCTTCGGT
>DCBA01000049.1 GCA_002313255.1 Gammaproteobacteria bacterium UBA1119
GGCGAAACACCTGAAGCGCCTCCGAGGCCGGACGGAATTGAACAGAACATTGTCCTCACGCAGTGGAGTTGGTCGGGCGTGTACAACGGCTTTGTTCACGACAACGTGTCGACTGACAAACGCGATCCGGAACTTTACCCAGACAGTTCGGTGTTTGCTGTCGGCGGTGGTGCGCTCGTGTTCACCGATCCAGCGACCAACGAATCGACCAGGCTTGATGTCCCGGTGCGTACGTCACCGACGGGGTCGGGTGCCAATGTCCATAACCCGATGTTTGATGACAAGAATCGCTTATGGATGACGTCGAGCATTCGTCCCAATGAGAATCCTGATTGGTGCATGAACTCCGACCATCCGTCCGTCCAGCGACTCCCAATTGAAGACAGTATCCGGCAGCTTTCCTACTATGACGTTGCGAGCGGTGAGTTTGTGTTGATCGACACTTGCTACGGCACGCATCATCTTCAATTCGCCGATGACGATAGCGGAATTCTCTGGCTTTCCGGGGATTATCGTGCGGTGGGTTGGTTCGATACGAAGAAATTTGATGAGACGGGTGACGAGCAGGCCTCTCAGGGTTGGTGTCCCACGGTCCTTGATACCAACGGGAATGGGCTGTTGGATGGTGATTACGTCGAACCTTGGGGGGCGTTTGATGAATCGAAAGATAAACGGATATTGGGGTTTTCGTACGGCATTATTCAAAATCCTGCCGACGGATCGATATGGTTTACGCGACCCTACGTCTGGAACGACAACCTAACGCCGGATAGGGTGCCCGGTCAGATTTTGCGTTTGGATCCACAAACCTGCCTCACCGAGCAGTACCAACCCCCATTCAATACGGATGCGGTACCGATTTCGGGGTGGGGATTTAGTCCTCGTGGCCTTGACATCGATCGTAACGGGATCATCTGGACGGCGCTTTCCGGTAGCGGCCATATCGCCAGCTTCGATCGCAGCAAGTGTGGAGTACTGAACGGACCAACCGCGACGGGTCAACACTGTCCTGAAGGGTGGACCTTGCACGCGACGCCTGGTCCGCAGATGCAAGGAGCGGCTACCCAGGGGAGCGCGGATTTCCACTATTACATATGGGTCGACCAGTTCAACACCGTGGGTCTGGGTAAGAACGTACCGATCGCGAATGGCACGACGTCCGATTCGTTAATCGCATGGGTACCGGATCAATTCTCCGACGTGCAGAACAATATTTTGACTCCTAATTGCGCCGTGTCCGGCTGTCATACGACAGCAAGTAGTATCGGAGGACTCGATCTATCGACGGGATCTTCGTTTGCCAGTCTTGTAGATGTCGCGAGTAGCGGGGACAGTTCAATCAAGCTCGTTAAGCCAGGCGATCCCGACAACAGTTACCTAATGCAGAAATTATTGGGTAGCGCCGATGCAGGTCAGCAAATGCCCCCTGGCGGTCCGGGGCTGAGCGATTCGGATATTGAGTTGGTCCGAGACTGGATCCGGGCCGGCGCGGCGTCGGAAGGTCGAATGGTCACGTTGCGGGTGCCATACCCGTTGGGGTTTTATCAGAGGGGTCTGGATGGGCGAATTGACGATCCCGATGCAGGATGGAAGGGACGAGGTCTGTGGGCCAGTAACAACACGAGTGTGCACGGACATATTGAAGGTGGTCCAAGTATGACGAGTGAGATTGTCCGCTTCCAGCTTCGTCCTCACCCGTTAGCGGATTAATGGGATGTCCGATATCTGAAGACCCGTGTAGCGAAGAAAGTGGGTGCCGCTGACGGTTTAATCGGTTCAGCGTTGATCCCCTAGTTCATAACCACGATGGGTGGTAAAACGGAAGTGGCCGGGCAATTATGGGGGTCGCGTATAGCTCGCAGAGGTAGGTCATGAAAGTAAAGAACGTACGGTACACAGCTGGGGGCGGTGCCGAGCTGGTCGACACCGATGTGGATGACCCCGGTCCTGGTGAAGTCCAAGTCGAAGTCGCTGCGTGTGGGATATGTGCATGGGATATACAAACGTTTCGCGCAGGTGGTGATTCGCCGTCTGCAGCCCCGCCAGGGCACGAAGGGGTGGGTTATGTTTCTAAACTGGGTCCCGGCGTTCAGGGAATCGAGATCGGTCAGCGCGTCGTGGGCGGTGGGTTTGCGCGGTTACGTAACACGCGAGCAAGGAGCCTTTATCGGATTCCAGACTCCGAGCTAGCGGACGAGCACTGGGTCGTTGAACCCGTTTCGTGTGTTGTGACTGGGATGGATGTTTGTCGACTGCGCGCTGGCGAGCGGTTAGCCATGGTGGGTTGTGGATTCATGGGTTTGATGATGCTGCAGGGACTTGCTGGCGTCGGTGCAGATCAAATCATTGCCCTCGATATTGATGAAAATCGGTTACAACTCGCGTTGGACATGGGTGCGGGCGAAGCTCACAACGTCACGGCAGATAGCTTTAACGACGTCCGCAACGACCTCCGTGGTCGCGGCATTGACGTCGTCGTCGACACCAGTGGCTCACAGCAAGGGCTCGACCTCGCTGCCGACATTGTCAAACGGGCAGGGCTGATTAATTTATTCGGATGGATCAAGGGCGACACGGCGGGATTCAACCCGAGTGTATGGCACGGAAAGGCCCTTACTATTGTGAACTCGTCGCCCGCGGCACAGCACCGGGACCCATTCCCGCCTGCGATCCGCTTATTGGAGAAAGGCACCATCGACCTAAGACCACTGGTGACTCACGTAATCCCTATCGCTGATTATCCTGTCTTCATGCAGGGTGTTACTCGAGGCGGCGTCGACGGTTACATCAAGGGAGTCGTCGCCCTTTAAACCTAGCGCGTCCGTGTCCCGAAGCGCTTGTCTCGGACTTGGTTCTTAGCTGTGTTCCAGAGGGCGCCGGATCGGCTCCGGTACAGCCGTGCCTTTCATGGCATGTCCACCGCGCCAACGAGCTGGGTGAGCGAATTGATACCGCTTTGTCGGCAGTATGTTTCGAGTCCCTCCGCCATCTCGACGCTTGCTCGTGGGTTGACGAAATTTACCGTGCCCGCTTG
Source organism: Gammaproteobacteria bacterium UBA1119 (assembly GCA_002313255.1). Taxonomy (GTDB): domain Bacteria; phylum Pseudomonadota; class Gammaproteobacteria; order Pseudomonadales; family Azotimanducaceae; genus UBA11889. The sequence goes on from DCBA01000049.1 coordinate 3,035, forward strand.
TACAGCACTCGCGCCTGCAAGCAAGAATTCGACAACGTCGCGCCAGTTCGAAGCTCCGCCTGAGGCAATGACGGGTATGTCAGTTGCTTGAGCCGATTCATAGACAAGACGCGTCACGATGGGTCGTACGGCAGGTCCCGTAAGTCCGCCCCTGCCAAACGAAAGCCTAGGTCGGCGGCTTTCAATATCGATTGCCATCGCCGGCATTGAATTTGCGACGGTAACGGCGTCGGCTCCCGCGTCTGCGACGGCAGATGCGATATCTCCAATATTGGATACGTCTGGTGACAGCTTAACGATGAGTGGGCAATTCGTTGCTTCGCGCGATGCAATGGTGACCTCTGCGGCCGCCACGGGATCGACCCCGAATTCGCGACCGCCCGCTTTAACGTTTGGACATGAGATGTTCGCTTCCAATGCGTCGACGCCCGCCATGGCGCCCAAGGTGCGGGCCAACTTTGCGTAACCTTCGGCACTTTCTGCAAAAAAGTTCACGATCACGGCGCACTCGATCTTGCGCAAATAGTCGAGTTTGGATTGTTCAAAGTCTTCCACGCCGACATTGTCGAGACCGATGGCGTTTATAAGCCCTGACTCGGTCTCCCAGATCCGGGGCTGGGGGTTGCCGAGTCGTGGCTCCGGTGAAATACCTTTTGTGATGATCCCTCCAATCTTGTTGAAATCCACCATCGTTTCATATTCGGCGGCGTAGCCGAACGTACCAGAGGCAGTCAGGATTGGATTGCGAAGGGTTAAGTCGCCAATTCGAACGGATAGATCTGCGGTCATTGTGAGTTTTGTTCCGACCAAATGACGTTAGCGTCGGTCACCGGTCCTTCCGTGCAGATGGTGAAGTTCGTGTTTCGAAACGTTCGGATAACGCAGCCTCGACAGGTTCCCATACCGCAACCCATTGGAGCCTCAAGGGAAACGCTACAAGGAATCCCTGCGTCCATGCAGACCGCGGCGGCGGCTTCCATCATCGCGTGGGGTCCACAGACATACACCTGCGACGGTGTTTGATCGGATGCTCGATCCAAGCGCGATGCTAAGAGATCAACGACCGTCCCAGCGAAGCCAGCCGAACCGTCGTCGGTGGCAATTTCGACGCCACCGGTAAGATTCGCCGCGAAATCGTTAAAGCCGGGGATCTCGGCTTCGGTACGCGCGCCTACCAGTAGACTCAACTTCCTTTTAGGCGTCGCAATGGCATCTATTAATGCTGGAAAAGGCGCGATTCCAATACCGCCTGCAACCATCCAAGCGGAGTCGCCTGGAGGCTGCTCGAATCCGATTCCAAGAGGTCCAAGAACATCGAGTTCACTCCCCGCACGAGCCGTTCCCAATAACCGAGTGCCACGTCCAATGATTCGAAGGAGAAATTCAAGTTGGATCTGCCCATTCTTGACGGACCGAAAACGAGCAATGGAGAACGGACGAGGTAACAGGGGATCGGCCTCCCATGGCCCTCGCACCATATAGAACTGGCCGGGCATTGGAGCAATGAGTGACGCCGGCGCACAGACGAGTCGTAGGCATCCACCGCCTGCGTCTTCGACAGCTTCCAACCGGATCCGGTTTAAGGTGGGCATTGGTTAGTCCACCGCGGGTGACTTGCCCGTGCAGTAGGGGTACCGGATACGGAAAACCGTCGCGACGACATAAGGATGTAGAGTGTGATTAGCCAGCCTTCGCCGTTTTGGAGCGTGCGCGCGACGCCTTTGCCATCCGTTTCTTCATTTCCGGACTTGAGTACTTCAACACACGAGAGTAGTTGGGTCCTTTTTCATCCCAACCCATGTGATCGTCGGCTCCAACAAGTCGAGCGAATTCGGGTGGATTACGCTCCAACATTTCTTGCGTCACCCGCCATTGGTACGCTTCTTGGGTTTTCAGTCGCTTGTGACACATGTAACTGGTGACATTCATACGTAAGCCATCGGTTTGTTTCGGATAGGCCCCATGCCACATATTTCCGTGCCACGCGATCAACGAACCGGCCGCTGCTTCTACGGGCACTGCAATTTTTACCGCTTCGCCCGGGTTTGGCGTTCGGCAATAGCGGTGACTCCCCGGCACCATCGCAATCGCTCCGTTGTCTTCGGTGTAGTCGGTGAGGCAATAGGCGGCATTGCAGACATCGGAACACGGCGGCAGGCGACCGTCGCGATCGGGTGGGGAATCACTGTGGAGACCCAACGTTTCACCATACGTTCCGCCTTTCCATTTAATGAATGAGGTCAAACTCGAGAGCTGCTGTTGCCCGTGCATGAGATAGGTTGCGATGGTTGTCAACGTGGGGTTCATAACCCATTCCTCGAAGATTGGGTCTGCCATCAGTAGGTAGTAGAGCAGGAATTGTCCATCCGTCTGAGGTTGCCCCTTGTACACTCCGGCGCTGCCGTTCTCTTCAATCGAAAGCTCGATACCGGTTCTCTCGGACGCGATTCGCAAAACGGTTTCTCGGATTCGTTCTAGAAAATCGGGCGGGGCCACTTTCTCTGGGGGGATGACAGTAAAACCATATGCGTCGAGGTCGACAATATGGGGTTCGAGCCCAAGCCCCTTGATTCGTTGGTAGGTGGGGTTAAAAGCTTCGGTAGCTTTGAAGTCGCCGAATTCCATGACTTTTCATCGCCGCATTATTGATGCGCAAGTTACATTACTACAAAAGCGGCACGGCTGGCCCTCCTTGATCACAGACCGATTGCCTACGCGTGGGCCGCAAATTCCGTTTCGGGATCGCCTGCGATACGGGCGTGGTACATGACCCGCGGTTCTTTCATGTCCCAAGGCCGGCCCTGATGGAGCAGCCTTCGATTGTCCCAAACGACGGCATCGCCCGCAGTCCACGTATGGTGGTAAATACGCGGTGGCTGGCAAGCGAAATCAACTAAGTCCTCAAGAAATTTTTGGGACTCTTCGGGATCCATGCCTGGAATCCCGTACGCGTGTCGCCCAATCACGAGCGATCGGCGTCCAGTTTCGGGATGGACCTTCACCAACGGTCTCAGTGGGGGATCAAGTTCGTGGAAACCGTAACCCGCGCCTACCTTTGGCTTGTGATCCAGTTTGGATTGGCTATACCAGAGCGAGTGATAAGCCGATAACCCCGAGATTTTCTTTTTGATCTTTTTGTCGAGATTGTCATAAGCGGAGCGCATATCAGCCCAGCCCGTTTCACCACCAGAAGACGGTACCGTATGAGCCGTGAATACTGCGCCTTTCGCCTGAACTGGCATGTAGGTGCTGTCGCAGTGCCAACCCATATTCCCTTTGATGGATTTAACCCAATCTTCGTGTGGGTCGAAGTGCGCCTGGCCGCTTTTATCGACGTTCGTGATCGAAGCTAGATCGAACTCGAGATTTCCGAAGCGTTTTGCAAAAACGACTTGTTCGTCGTTGTTAAGGAACTGACTGGGGAAGATCAATAACGCGTATTCGAGCCAGGTGTCGTACAGCTTTTCAAATTCCCTGGCACCAAGTTCTGTGAGTTTTAAGTCGGTTACGACGGCACCAAAACTGGCGTCAAGAGGCTCAACCAAGAAGGGCGAGGCTTGAGTCATCGCGAGGGACCCTCGATACACCAAATGGCTTCGACCTTCAGTATAGCGTACCCCTAGTTTCGGAATGCCTGAAGAAACCGAGGAACGAGGTCAATTGCTTGTGCTCGAGCGAGGACTGCGATGACGCGAATGGAAACCGTATTTCATTGTTGTTTGCTACGAATGAAACCCTCATCGGGCCACTCGGGCGCGATGTAGTTGTGGGGCAGTGTGTCGGGAAGGACCCGGACTGCGGTCGTTAGCTTCATCGGGACTCCGATGGACGTTGAATAAGTCAATTCAACCAAGAAAGCCTTCCAACCGCTCTCGGGGGTTGTGACGTGGGCTCGATAGACCCCTTCCTTGACGGGCTCCACCACTTCGGCAGTCCACGATCTCCCGATACTGTCGACGCGAAAGTCGCGGTTTGTTGGGTTGACCGCCGACCAGATCGTCGCCACAACTGGAGGTTCGTCACATTCGACAAGGATCGATCCGTCGGCCTCGAAAGACCATTCGAAACGGGGTCGTGGTCTGTCACTGAGGACGCTATGGTAATACGCGAGTAGGGTTTGCATGGCATCGGTACGGCTCAGATTATGTCGCGAGTTGGGTACATAGCGGAGGTGCTTCTCTCCTAACAACTTGTCGAAGTAGAACTGCGATGAAGTCGGTAGAAAAAACTCGTCGCCTGTTGCATTGATGATGAGCTTGGGTAGGGTGAGGCGTTGTCGGTACGTGTATGGTTCGACGACTTTATGAAGGGCCAGTTCCTCCGGGGAACCCATCCAGGCCATGATGTTTTGATCGACATAGTCGTCGATCGCCGGGGCCCAGAAGCCGTAAGCCCGCCAATGGTGTTTGAAGGACGGTACGAGGTTCAGCATATCGATCACGATTGGAATGATTGCGCGGACACGTTGATCGACTGCGGCGATCGTCCAGGTCGTCCAGCCCCTTTTCGATGCTCCCGTGACTACGAAATCGGAAAGGGTGTGGCCGCTTGAGACGTCAGGAATGAATTCCTGCAAAGCGTCCATGGCGGCTTTTACGCTTTTCGTCATCGCCATCCGCATTGGCCAGCGAACGTCGCCGGTGCGATAAAACTTGTCCCAGGTATATGCAATAAGACTGTCTTCGAATCGACGTTCGTTTTCTCCGGCGAAACGAAGTGGCTGGTTCGGAACCATGCGCAACTCAGCAACGACCGAACCCGTCGTAACGGCGATGGAAACGAATTCGTCCCTTGCACTGCGAGGTGAATCGTCGCGGTTACTGCCGCCACCCACGTAGACCAAAGCTGTTTTGTGACGGATGACGTCAGGTTTTACGACGACAAGCCAGTGGCGCCACTCGGTTCGATCAACGTCGGCCAGGGTAAGAAAATTCTGAGAAACGAGCTCGATGACGTACTCGGTGAACCCGTTACCCGAAATTGTCTGGCGAAGATCGTAGCGATAGGCGGGATCCTTTTTGTGGACGTATTCAGCGAGCGCGTTTTCAAATCGTGACAGCGATTGATCGGCGACTTCCGGCGGCGTTTCGCTATGGGAGAAAGTCGCGAAGGCAATCGCCAGTACGAGCGTTCCTCTGGAGATATCACTGAGATGTTGCTGCATGTTCTGTGCTGCCAGTTTGGTTAAATCTAAAGAGCGATTTCGATCTCTTCAACGACGCCGATTCGGGTGCGATCTAGATCGAGAAGGGTGTGTTCAACTTCTCTCACGGCCTGCATTTCTGGCGACGAGACGAGCGCGTCAATTTCGGCAAACCAAAGCGAAGCGACGGCGTCGTAGGGCGGCAGACGGTTGGTTTTATAGATGCCGGGTCGGGTATGGGCTTGAACGTAACGGTTGATTCCAGGAACGGCGGCGACTAAAGGTCCTAATTGGTCTCGATAAATCGAATGAAACGTTGCTGAATCGTTGTGCTCCAAGCGGTTTACCAATGCCATCAGTTTTTGACCCACAACAACTGGCTCGGTTTCCTTAATTACATATTCATTGGTAAGAATCATGCCCATGGTGCTCGAATCGATAAAGTTCTCTTCATCTTTACGTATGGCTTCTAATTCCGGGGTGTCAACGTTGGCTCGCATCGACTCCATATCTTCGAACCAAACTTCGGCGATGCCGTCGAATCCGGAACTCGAGTCGAGTCCGTGATTTTGCACGTACCGTACGAGTCCATTTAAATGGCGGACGACGTCGGCGTGTTTGGTACGCCAATATTCGCGAAAGTCTTCCGGACTAAGATCTTTTCGCCTTTGGAAGAAACTCACCTGTTTAATCATCGTTGGTCCGACGAACTTTTTTTGAGCATACGCGATATTGCCGTA
>DCBA01000038.1:0-31472 GCA_002313255.1 Gammaproteobacteria bacterium UBA1119
TCTTTGTTGGGCACGACTGGTGGGTGTTGCAGGGCTTGAACCTGCGACCTACGGCTTGTAAGGCCGTCGCTCTCCCAACTGAGCTAAACACCCGCGCTAACCGGTCGCGTATCTTACTCTCGCGCCCTATTCTGTCAAACAAACTCCTTCTGCTGGCTCGTCGAAGACATCAGTTCCTTAATACCCGTCCTGCATATGCCCCCGTATGTTGTCCGTCTTCCATGAATACCGCCCCATTCACGATCACCTGATCGTATCCACTACCCCGTTGGACATAACGACCCGCTCCCGCAGGGAAGTCATGTTTGTACTCAGGTAGCCCCAACGATAATTCATCGATGTCGATCACATTGATGTCTGCTCGCGCACCTTCACGCAAAACACCACGATCAGCAATCCCAAAAATTTGAGCTGTATCGCTAGTCCAACCACGAATCGCCTCTTCAAGGGATATCACTTGCCGGTCTCTCACCCAATGGCTCAACAACCAAGTGGGTGAACTTGCATCCATAATCTGACCTACATGCGCGCCAGAATCTCCGAGACCCATTGCGACGATTGGGTTAGTAATCATTTCTTGAACGGCATCCATGCTTTGATTCAAACCTGGGTGATAAAGCACCACTCGGCCTTTGTGTTCTCGATTTAATTCGATAAACGCCTCAACCGCAGAGAGGTTTCGCTCCGAGGCATAGGACGCCAGAGAGTTCGACGCGTCGTGCGCGTAATCCACCTTTCCGTCAGTCAATATAAACGCAAGACTGAAGTCGATTTGTGCCGGTTGATCAAGATCAATCAAATTTCGACGAATGGTCTCATCCTCTAACGCTTCTACCCGTTTCGCCATCGGGAGTTCTGCTAGCGCCTTCCAACTACTAGACGCTGCAAACGGGGTCCTATGATCCAACGCAAAAAGCCCACCAACGCCTCGTGCCGTGGTTTGAGGTCTGAGCCGCGCACCCTTGGCGTTTTCTTCTTCTACAAATCCAATTATCTGACGATACAGTTCTGGCCTTCGATAACTGTGCACAACACCAAACGTAGCGTTCAAATTATTTTCACGACTTAGCTGCCCCACCCACGCGATTTCATCGCGCGTTTTGGGAAGACCTTTTTCGTGATCGCGTTCCCCCAACCGTAATGCCCCCTCGAAAACGCCTTTACCGTGTTTGCCCATTACGCGGCCTATTGCGAGCAACTCGTTTTTCGCAGCATGGGTGCCTGGTACAAACCTCCCGTCCGGAACTCGATGCATAAACGTCCGCGACGTTGAGAAACCTAACGCTCCCGACCCGATTGCCTCGTCGACCAAATCACAAATCTTTTCGATATCTTCGTTGCCAGCCGGGGCCTCATCCAGACTACGCTCACCCATTGCGTGGTATCTAACAGCACAATGACCGACCATGCCCCCAACGTTTACGCCCTTATCCATTCGATCGAGAGCATCCAAATACTCGCCATAGGATTCCCAATCCCAATCCAACCCGGCGTTGATAGATTCGGCTGGTATGTCCTCGACCGACTCCATCAAATTGGCAAGGTAGTCTCTGTCCTCGGGTTTACACGGGGCAAAGGTTACTCCGCAGTTGCCAAGTACAACCGACGTAACTCCGTGATAGCACGACGAAGAGGCTATGGGATCCCAGGCAATTTGCGCATCGAGGTGCGTATGAATATCCACAAATCCAGGAGTCACCGTTTTTCCGTCAGCGTCGATTTCCCGCTTCGCTCTGGAAGGCACATCACCAACCGCCACGATCCGATCCCCGTCGACGGCAAGGTCCGCTCTTCGCGGCGGGGAGCCGGTTCCATCAACAACGGATCCATTGCGAATGACTAAATCGTGGGGCACTGGAATCTCCTGATCTCGCTCAAGGTGAGACTAGCACGCAGATGTCATTCTTACCCATTCAGATCAGCAAACGACCGCAGAATATGGCGATTCGTCTCTACGTCTCGCGAATGGCTATCAAGAACGACCTCGTCTACACCAGCGTGCTCGTATGCTTGGAGCATTGCCGCTAGTTCTTCTAGAGTGCCTTTCATGGTGACTCGCTCTTCGACGGGGCGATCCCACGATCGATCCATAATAGTCGTCATCGAACGTACCGATACGTCGATCGTGTCACTTTTCCTCTGTCGAAGTTCGTTCACAACGGGAGCTATATCTTGCGGACTCTGGCTGAGCGTATGCCAACCATCGCCGTGCTCTACGACCCGTTCGATTGCTCGCCTTGAAGTCCCCCCGATCAATAACGGCGGATACGGTTTTTGAACTGGTTTAGGTTCAAACTGTAAATCATTGAAATTAAAGTACTTTCCATTAAATATTGGATACCTTTCAGTCCAAAGTATCTTCATCGCCGTTAACATCTCATCGGCGATTCGACCTCGATGAGTAAAGGAAACACCAAGGTTTTCGAATTCATCTTCAGTCTGAGCAACACCAACCCCTAAGCTAACCCTCCCTCCTGAATAGTCGTCCAAGGAAGCAACTCTTTTCGCGAGCTGTACCGGGTGATGCCAAGGTAGAACCAGAACCGACGTGCCCAAACGGACCTTCGACGTTGCTCCTGCCACCGCCGTTAAGATAGTGAGCGCCTCATGGTAGGGCGCATCGCCAAGACGACTCGCGACGTAGGTTGCATGAAACAAGTGCTCACTGACCCAGACGGAGTGATATCCCAGGGATTCCGCTTCGACGGCAAGCGTTACCAGATCGTTAACGTGCGCGATCCCCTGGTTGTTCGGCAAACTGAACCCAAGTTTCATAGTTGATTTATTTCCCATATGAGTTGTTACCATACCGTTAAAACCTTGAGAGAAAGAAGTTATGAGCGAAATCGACGAATCCGTGTTGGATGCACTTAGGGAACTCGACACGCCTACCGTATGTAATGCGCTCGAAGTTGTCGTCCCAGCGCGTCGTGGCTACGGATACACCACCGATCCCCTCGTTTGTTCTCGACCTGAACTTGGGAGCATGGTGGGGTTTGCACGGACTGCAACAATACGAGCCATGCACCCAAACGATAAGCGCGGGCAAGAGGCACGTGAAATTGGAGATGGCTACTACCGATACGTGGATGAAGGTGGCCCGAAACCCAGCATCGCCATCATCCAAGATCTGGACGGCGAATCACGCGGCTACGGCTCCATGTGGGGGGAGGTAAATAGCAATATCCATCGCGGTTTAGGCTCTTTAGGCGTGATCACGGACGGCAGCGTTCGTGATCTGCCGGATATTGCGCCCGGATTTCAGTTGCTTGCCGACCGCATCGGACCATCGCACGCGTACGTTCATACGGTCGCTTACGCTTGCCCCGTTAGCGTTGCAGGCATGCGCGTTGTCGATGGCGATCTTATCCATGCCGATCAACATGGAGCCGTAGTGATCCCTCTAGACGTAGCTTCTCAGGTAGCGGCCGCTGCAGCGGCCATCGCTAGGCGTGAGAGAGTGATTATCGAAGCTGCCCAACAACCAGGTTTTAATATGGACGCATTACACAAGGCCCAAGGGCAGGCCGCCGAGATTCATTAACATGGCCGGCGCAATCCTTCCCGCATTCGCTCTCGAAGACATGATCGGGGGCCAGCATGCGTTCCCTGAGGCGAATCGAACAGTTATTTGTTTCGTAAAGGAGGATTGTCCGACCTGTAACCTCGTGATGCCTCTGTTGGAAGCAGCGAATTCGTCAACGAAAGCCCTTACATTGACCGCAGGCCAAACTGCCGAAGGCAATGAGACGTTGATTGAAAGGCATGGATTGACGATGCCGCTACTTGATGACTCCACGCTGAAGGTGTCTTTCGCGTACGACGTGGAAACGGTGCCTCTCGTTGTGCTTGCCGATGCCGACGGAAAGGAACTTGATCGATTGGTCGGCTTCGACCGTAAAGAGTGGTCGGGCTTTTTTGACAAACACCTTTCAGATACCCAAATTGATTGGGACGATTACCCAGAATGGCGTCCTGGATGCGGCTCACTAACGCAAGACCCCGTCATAGCAGACCGATTGCGGGCCGAAGCAGAAAATAGTCCCCTTCGGGCACGCAAAATCGAAATTGCACCAAGTGACGATGTCCACGAATTCATGTTCGATCAAGGCTTTACCGATGGTCTACCCGTCGTTCCACCTACCCCAGAACGAGTGATGAGGATGCTCGCAGGGACGTCTCGCGATTCCCAAGAGCTTGTTGCAACGATGCCGCCAAACATGGCACCAGCAACCGTAGAAAAGATCGCCGTGAACGCGGTCCTCGCGGGATGCCGGCCCGAGTATTTGCCCGTCGTTATCGCAGCGATCGAAGCCATATGTACCGACGAATTCAATTGCCACGGTGTGTTTGCAACCACCATGGGCGCATCGCCCGTCATGATCATTAACGGACCCATCCGCGAGCGTATTGGACTAAACGTCCGTATGTCGGCACTGGGTCAGGGATCGAGAGCAAACGCCACCATCGGTCGCGCCGTGCGATTAGCCGTCCGTAATATCGGCGGCGCCGAGCCAGGCGGGACTGAACGCTCAACGCTCGGGAGTCCCATGAAATTCACCATGTGTTTCGGCGAATGGGAAGAACGCAGTTCTTGGGACCCACTGCACGTCGAACGTGGCTTCGACAAGAACGATTCAGTCGTCACGGTCTTCGCAATGTCGAGCGGACCCACACTAATTGTTGACCAAAATTCCCGATCTGCACCGCAACTCGCGGGCAGCTTCGGTTTGTCAATGGAATCCGCACACCACGTCCGCGCCCATAACGGCGGCGACGGGATATTGGTCGTCTGTCCTGAACACGTCGACACGCTAGAACGCGACGGATACACCAAAGCCGACATACGACGACGCATCCAGGAAGTTACTACCGTTCCCTTGAAGGACCTGGTGGCAGACGACGTCTCAGGGGCCGGGATTGATCCCGCCAGAGCCGCGAGCATGACCGACGATATGCTCAATCGCCCTTCTCCAAAATTCGCATCGGAGGACAACATTCATATTGTCGTTGCAGGCTCCGACGCAGGAAAATTTTCAGCCGCTTTCCATGGATGGGCCAGCGGACCTATGGGATCCATTCCGGTATCCCGTAAGATTGATGTATAAACGTAGTTCATAATGACAGAAACAAACGTCGTAATTGCATGAGGCCAAACATGACGACCATCTTAGATCCGACCGACGAACGAGTCCCGATTGAACGATCAGTAACCAAACGACCAACGGAAATTGTCGGGACGCTCGCGTTACTAGACATCGCCAAGCCACGCGGCAACGTGTTGCTTGATCAGTTGGAAGCGAAGCTCCACGAAAAACTACCGCTAATTAAGATTAACCGGTATACCAAACCCACGTTCACGAAACCGGCCCCGGGATCGTTACGTCAGGAGATCAAAGCTAACAACGATTTCGTTGTTGAAGCTCTAGCGGACTGAGGCTCCTGTACCACGTGCAGTTTGCATGACACGGTATGGTTTGAGATCCAAGGGATTCCCTCGGTGAGTGTCGCGTCGAGCGAATTTGAGGATGCCGCAGAAACCCAGGCCAATGCATTGGGAATGCGAGATGCGCGCCGCGTCTTCGTTCCTCATCCTATCCAAGACGCCAACGATGCCGAAATGAGATCAAAGGCGGATGGATGCATTGATGCCGTGATCGCAGCTTTAACAGGGTGAGCTAGATTCATGTTTTGAGGACACCGGCTCTTGATTTCGATCCAGAGCTAGTGTCATTTCATTCCGATCAGTCGCCAGCTATGCGACGGCACCTTCTTCAACGAGGGACTTAATTCGGGCCTCATCGATGTCGAAACTTGCCAGTACGTCACGACTATGTTCGCCCGGATCTGGCGCGGCATGATGAAACGCCTCGGGATGGGCATGGCTAGACAAATTAATGGGCGACCGTATCAATTGAACGTCTCCGAGATCAGCATGTGGTGCTGGCACTTGCATTCGCAGAAACTCGGCCTGCGGATTATCGAAGCCCTCTTTAATATCGTTGATCGGGCCACACGGCACACCTGCATCGTTAAGTTTTTCAACAAGCTCAAGTGTACTGAATGATGCGATGGCGGACTCCATATCAACCTTAAGCTGCTGCTTGTGGTGGAGACGATCGCGAGCCGACGCGTACTCCTCACGGTGACGCAAATCGTCATCCTCAACCGCGTCAAGAAAGCTCGCCCACATGCGTTCCGTTGGCGCCGCGATATTTACGAATCCATCCGCGCACGCAAATGTTCCCATCGGGAAAGCCGTCGGATGATCATTGCCCTGCTGCGCGGGAACGTCCCCGAGCATCGTGTACCTCGCGCCCTGGAAGTCGAGCTTCGATAACATAGACTCAAGCAACGAGGTATGAACCCACTGACCCTTACCGGTGCGCTCACGATCCAATAGCGCGAGCAAAATACCTTGACCAAGGAACATCCCTGCGGCGGTATCACTAATCGCAATACCGACTCGCATAGGACCGCGACCCGGTTCTCCCGTGATCGACATGAGCCCGCTCATTCCTTGCACGATCTGGTCGACGCCGGGACGATCACGGTAAGGCCCTTCCTGACCGAAACCGGAGATGCTTGCGTATATCACCCGTTCGTTAACGGCACGAACCGACTCGTAATCAATTTGCAATCGGTGTTTTACGTCGGCGCGAAAGTTTTCAACGATCACATCCGCTTGCTTGGCTAAATCCAAGAACAAGACGTGCCCTGCCTTGTTTTTCAGGTCTATGCACAAACCACGTTTGTTGCGATGCAAGTTTTGCTCATCCGGACCCCGCCGAGTCCCAGTAATAGAGCCCGCTGTCGCGGGTGGCTCGATCTTGATGACATCAGCTCCCCAATCAGCGAGCAATCGCACCGCCGTGGGGCCTGCCCGAGCGATGGTTAAATCGAGAACCTTGTAACCCGATAACGGTAGCGCACCCATATGTTGCGATCCTCAAAAGTTGTCACGATGGTGAATTGGATCCGTCGATGCAACCGCTAAGCCACACGACCCAGGACGACTTCGTTGCCACGACTCGGGATCGACGGGACATTCTGCGAAAGAATTAAGGAGCAAGCGGCGATGGCGGCACCGATCAAAAAGACCAAACTCGGCGATGTAATCCAAATGATCCCAAAGACAGCCGGGATGATTACGGCCGCGATGTGATTGATCGTAAAAGAAACCCCAGCTGTCGACGCGATATCTGCAGGGTCAGCTATCTTTTGAAAATACGTCTTGATTGCAATCGCAAGCGCAAAAAACATGTGATCAATCACGTAGAGCCCGGCGGCTACGTTACCGTTGTCAACGAAAGCGTACGCCGTAAACACGAAAATCAGTCCCGTATATTCAAACGTCAACGCGTACTTTTCACCGACGCGTCCAATCAATGCACCGATGCGCTCCGCAAATAACCAATTAAAAAGATGATTCACCAAGAAAAGGGCCGCGATGTTGCTCGCGCTGTAACCGAACTTTTCAACCATCAGAAAACCGGCGAATACGACAAATATCTGACGACGTGCTCCGGAAAAAAAAGTCAATCCGTAATACAGCCAATAACGTCGCCTGAGCACCAGGTTTTTGCGCTGAATGGTCTTCGATTCAAAGTGAGGAAAGCCGCGCCATAAGACGACGGCCAACGCGACCGCAAGGGTGCCTGCTAGCAGATAAATCCATACGTAATCGAGTTCGGCGACATCTAATAGAACCCACAAAACACCGTATGCAACCAGGGACGTGAGTGAACCCACCGATATCAGTCGTCCAAGAATTCGGGGCGCTTCTTCCAAAGACAACCACTGCAGTGAGAGCGATTGCTTGATCGTCTCCATGTAATGGAACCCAATGGACATCAGGACCGCCGAAAAATACAGGCCATACTCCGATGGGAAAAAACCGGTCAGCGCAATCCCAAGACCGAATATCGCAAGCGCCATCACCGCAAAGGTTTGCTCCTTTAACAACAGCAACACAAACACAGTCGTAAATGCGAGGAATCCGGGAATTTCTCGAAGACTCTGAAGTATCCCGATTTCGACGCCAGTAAATGCCGCTTTTTCTATCGCGAAATTATTTAGCAACGCGCTCCAAGCGGAAAAACCCAACGGCATCGCAATGCTTGCAAGCACAAGAAAGGTGACCGGCGTCTGCCAATGTCGTTGCATAAAATTCGAGTTACTAGCGAGGCCGTGACAACGTGCTAGATTACACCATTGTCGCGAAGACCACTGAATCCAGTGGGTTCAGATAGGCAGGCTCTCTGACATGCCGAAAAAAATGTACACCTGCACCTGGGCTCCGACCGTCTTTACGGGACAGCAAGTCACAGGGGATAAAAAAACACCGTCGGTTTTTCCTGGACACGAAGCATTGGCGGAACTTGTCCTTCCCCGCGTAAAAAAAATCGAAGAACTCGGCCTTTCTCACCTCCTCATCGCCCAACGCTGGTGGGGCAGCGGGAAAGAAATGGAGGGTTCTTCGCTCGATTGTCTCGCGATAACCGCCTACCTCGCAGCACACACCAATCAAATCCACTTAGTCACCGCCATTCACCCCGGCTTCTTTGAAGCGACCGCGATCGCTAAATGGGGAGCCACCATGGACTGGCTTTCGGGCGGACGTTGGTCCATTAACGTCACCAGCGGTTGGAACTTAAGAGAATTCGACATGTATGGTATCGACGCGCTCGAACATGATCAGCGTTACCAGCGCTCGAGTGAGTTCATCGACGTATTGCGAGGTGCCTGGACGCAATCTCCGTTTAACTACGACGGCGAGTTTTATCACTGCGACGAGCTACAAGTGGAACCGTCTCCCTCAACGCCTATTGGGATATTTCAGGGTGGCCAGTCAGAGGCATCAATCCAAATGGCAGCGGCTAAATCGGATTGGATGTTTCTTAATGGAGGATCGTTAGAGCGTATCGAAAGCGTCATCCAAAAGGCACGTCGAGCCACGAAATCGACTGGCCGAAAGCTTCGCTTCGCACTCTATGCGGCACCCATATGCCGCGATTCCGACGAAGAAGCCTGGAACGTGATACAGAAACGGGTCGATGCAATCGACCCTGATTTTACAAAAAATCGGCGGCGCGCAACAAGCGGCGCGCAAGGCATGTGGTCGAGCGAGGAAGAGCTTTCCTTGCTTGATTCCAACGAAGGTTACGCTTCACGTTTGATCGGAAGCCCGAAAACGATCATGGCGCGGATCGAAGCATTCCAAGAAATTGGTATCGAGATGCTTCATTTCGACACTTCGGACGAGAAATTCCTTCGCGACGTTCTTCCCGAGATTCAATAAGTCAGGTACGAAGGAAACCGACTTCGTTAATCGGGCAGACCCAGTATTCGTTTGGCGATAATGTTGAGCTGAACTTCGGAAGATCCACCTTCTATGGAGTTTGCCTTGGAGCGGAGCCATTCACGCGTCGTACCCAGCTCACGTCCAGTATACGCATCGCCTTCCCAACCCAGCATTTGACTACCCATTATCGAGAGCATGAGATCGAACCGATCTTTATTTTGCTCCGTACCATAGAGCTTAAACATCGACGACAGGAACGTAGGTGCGTTGCCAGAACTCGACTCCTCGCCACTTCGTCTCATGGTTAAACCGTAAATCCGATCATTCATGCGATGTTTCAGCAAGCGATCCCGAATATCGGCGTCCGCGATGCGGCCTTCGCTCTCGCCGAGATAATCCTTGGCTATCTCCTCCATTGTTTTTGCACGCTGTGAGCTACCCCCGATGCCACCGATCGACGTTCGCTCGTATTGCAACAACCGTTTAGCAACCGTCCATCCTTTGTTTACTTCGCTCACAATATTCTTCTTCGGCACTCGCACATCGTCGAGAAAGGTTTCGCAAAACGGTGACATGCCACTAATCAGCTGAATCGGCTTGACTGTCACCCCAGGCGTTTCCATATCGAAAAGAATGAAAGAGATGCCCTCGTGCTTCGGTGCATCGGGGTCCGTCCGAACTAGACAGAACATCCAGTCGGCAAAGTTCGCGCCCGACGTCCAAATTTTTTGACCGTTGATGATGTAATCGTCGCCATCCCCAACCGCTTTCGTTTGCAAACTCGCTAGATCCGAACCCGAACCCGGTTCGCTATAGCCCTGGCACCACCATATCTCGCCTCGAATGATTTTGGGTAAGTGCTCCAACTTCTGCTCTTCGGTCCCGTATTCCAATAGAGCTGGTCCAATCATCGACAGTCCCATGCCGGTGTGGGCTGGACGAGCGTTAATCGCCCGCAATTCCTCCCCGAGTATCTGCGCTTCTTCTCGGTTAAGACCCCCACCCCCGTATTCCTTAGGCCACGTGGGTGCTGTCCAACCTTTTTCTGCCATTCGATCGAGCCACAACTTCCCTTCGGGATTCGGGTACGTTGCGCGCCGACCGCCGCCACTACCTTCACCCGGTCCGGCAGGTTGGCGAACGGATGCTGGGCAACTCTCATCGAGCCAGTCCCGCGTTTCTTCTCTAAAACTCATGCTGTCGCCTCAATCTCTGTACCTCGCACCATCACGAGGGCCGGTTGTTGAATACAAGCCAGATCACTTAGCGGGTCTCCTTCAAGAAACACGAGATCCGCCGACAATCCTGGAGCAATTGTGCCCGCAATATCGGCGATCGCCAATGCCCTGGCGGCCTCCGATGTCGCTGAGCGCAATACTTCTACCGGGCTTAGACGGGCATAGTGGGAAAATACTGGCAACGCCTTCGCTAAGTCTTCGTGACGGACATTGGGTATGCCCGCATCTGTCGACGCCACCAGTCGAACACCGGCACGTTTAAGCCCTTCAAAATTCTTCATGATCCGCGCTTCAAATTTTCGGTCCCCACCGCGAAAACGCGCCCACCCAGCGTTAATGGTTGGCGACACCCATACTCCCTGAGCCGCCATTTCGGCAGCAATCGTTGGATCGTAGTCGCCGCGAGCGCCATCGGACTGTAACCACGAACAATGTTCAACGGTTGTTACGCCAGCCGCTGCGGCGTTCGCGATCCCGTCCGTGCCATGGCAATGTGCAGCGACCTCGTACCCCGCCGTTTTCGCATAAGCGACGATGCTGCATGTTTCTTCTCGGCTAAATTGGGCAGCACCAGGCTGGCTGCCGCGGGTCAAATTACCCCCGGTCGCCATGATCTTTATTAGATCAACTCCGTGTTCCCGTTGGCGCTCAATCACTTGATAGGCATCGGCCACGTGGGCAGATTCACCACCCCAAAAGTGGCAGTGGCCCGCAATCGAGGTCACCGGTTGTCCGGCACAGAGAAGTCGCGGACCGACTATTTCGTTCCGATTAATACGATCCCTTAATTCAAGCTCCAGCCACTCCCCGCCGCCGAGATCTCTTGCCGTCGTCAACCCCGCCCGAACCATCCGCTCGGCACGCCCACGCATCTTTTCACGTATTTCAGGAGCCTTCTGCCGTAGCTGTTCTTCGGCCGATGGGATTTCCGGATCCAAGGTCATATGAACGTGCGCATCCATTAGTCCCGGGATAACGGTCAAGCCCGACATATCGCGAGCCTTCGGGTCACGTTTTCCAACCGCTGAAATCAGTCCGTTGGCAACCGAAACCGAATCCACCTCAACGTACCCGTTAGCGATTCCGTCCCAGACTCGAAGATTAGCGTAGGTTTGTTCTTGCATGATGCGTCCATCTTAGCTGCAAAATGCTGGTTGCAGTACGGGCAACGCTCAATGCAACATGGCACGAGGTCGTCCGTAGTCAAAGGTCCCTATGACAGATCAAGCAATTACCGGTATCGACGAGGTACGACCCGACCGCCGGCCCTTGACCAAACCGATCCTGTTCGCCTATTCGTTGCCGGCGACACCGCTCGCACTGGCCGGACTGCCCATGGGTGTTTATTTGCCCATTATTTATGCGGATCACTTCGGCCTGTCCCTGCTAGTTGTCGGGTGGCTACTTTGGGCAACGCGGATCTCGGACGCCGTTACGGATCCGTGGATAGGCTACTGGTCCGATCGAATACGAACCCGCTGGGGTCGACGCAAACCGTTCGTGTTATTAGGAACGCCCATTTATGGAGTGGCCATCGCGTTGCTGTTTATCGTGCCTTTTGAATTCAGCGACGTCACCTGGTTTGGGCAAACATTCTCCAACGGATACGCTTGGATGTGCGTGATGTTGGTGTTTACGTACCTCGGCGCAACCATCAAAGACCTACCCTTTTCCGCCTGGGGAGCGGAACTCTCGAGCAACTACCACGAACGCTCGCTCATCAGGAGTTGGCGGGAATTTTTTGGCGTCGGCGGAGCACTCATTGCCGCGTTCACTCCCGTCGCCCTCGTAGCTATTGTGGGGTTGGAAACCAAACCAATCGACGCCGTGACGGTATTGATCATTGGACTCTGCATATTCATGCCGATCACGACCGCGATTACGCTCTTCGCGGTTCCCGAATACCCGGTCTACGAGACCACGAAAGAACGCATCAAACTTCGAGAAAGCCTGCGCTACGTCTTGACGAACCGGGCGTACGTCTTCCTGCTGATCATCTTTGCCACCTCTGCCATGGGCTCGGCGATGACCAACACCCTGTCGGTATTTTTCGTCAAACACGTTCTGGGTGTCGAGGAACTGTACGGGTATTACCTCGCACCGTATTTCATCTGCCAACTGGCCGGGATTCCGCTCTGGATGAAGCTGTCCCGAAAAATCGGCAAACACAAGGCAACCATGTGTGCGATCGGTTGGTACGCATTATGGTCTTCGTTCATCCCATTAATCACGTGGGCGGACAACGATTTGTTCACCACCTTTCGCGTCCAGAGTCTGCTCGCGTTTCTACCCTCGGATACGTACCAAACCTACATGGCTTATTTTGAGGGCATCGATACCGGTAAACATTTGTGGTTCCTTGTGGTCATGTGTTTGAAAGGTTCTGCGATTGGGGCGCTTTCGGCACTACCAGCCGCGATGTGCGCTGACGTCATTGATGTCGATACTGCGCAAACGGGAAAACGCCAAGGTGGTGCGTACTTCTCCATCTGGTCCATGGTGCAAAAATGGTCCTACGCATTCGGCATCACCATCGGCCTCAGTCTCGTCGTATGGTGGGGATTCGACGAGCACGCCGACCCGAAAAGCGGAATCAACAGCGCATTCACCCTGTTCATGCTCGCGTGCGTCTACTCTGTCATTCCGGCTCTATTCAAGTTCGTCGGCATGCCACTTCTATGGATGTATCCATTGACCGAAGAGAAAGTCGTGGCAGTACAAGCCAAGATCGCCGAAAACGAGCGATCTGCTCCGATCGTAAACGCGTAACGCAAACTCTGCCGATATCCTGGCGGCCCCTTGAAATCGCTCCCACAAGAGTCGAACATGCCCTCTTACCTAAGGGGTGGCTACAAAGCCTGAGACGTGGCGATCACGGACCCTTTGAACCTGACCCGGATGATGCCGGCGGAGGAATAGGTCCTCGAGTCCTCCGGCCCTAGAGGATTTGTATGAAAACGTTTGGCCTCTTACTCATCGCCTTGATCACATGCACCGCGACGCGTGGCGAGGACGACGTTCCCGAGATTGTCGTCACGGCACAATTACGAGATACCGCTCTCGAAAACGTACCGTCCAGCGTCACCGTGTTAACGGAAAACGTGATCGCACAAAGAGAAGCACAACATCTTGAAGAGATCATTGCCGCTTCCCCTAACGTAAATCTCTCGGCGGGTGGTTCAAGGGCACGCTTTATTCAAATACGCGGCATCGGGGAAAGGGGCCAGTTTGCCGAGCCGTTAAATTCGTCGGTCGGGGTGCTCATCGACGGTATGGACTTTAGCGGTGCTGCGACTGCAGCAACGCTTTTCGATATCCAACAAGTTGAAATCTTACGAGGGCCCCAAGGCACCCTCTACGGCGCTAATGCCCTGGCTGGATTGATCAATATTGTGACCAATCGACCCTCGCAAACGTTTGAATCGGACGTGAAACTAACCGCCGGAAATTACGGCATGGTTGGACTCGGCGGGGTCATCTCCAACTCGGTAAGCGATCGTTCTCGATTCCGGATCGCGATCGAGAAATATGTAGACGACGGCTTCATGAATAACGATTACCTTGGTCGGGATGACACCAATGACCACAATGAACTCACCGTTCGAGCGAAATTCGATACCGACCTATCAGAATCGACACAGCTGAACCTCATGGCAGGTTTCATCGACATTGATAACGGCTACGACGCTTTTTCCTTAGACAACAATCGAATCACGCGCTCCGATCAACCTGGACAGGATCGGCACAAAGCGTCATTCGGCAGCGCAGAAATCCGCTGGAACGGGAATGGTCGGTTTGACCTCGTCGGGCGTTTCGGCAAAGCAAAATCGGACATCGATTACGGTTACGATGAAGATTGGACACACGCTGGATTCGATCCCTGGGAGTACAGTTCCACAGATCGCTACCTTCGCAATCGGGCAACCGCGACGGGTGAATTACGGTTCGTATCCAATCCATCGCACTCCATTTTTAATCAGACGACCGAGTGGAGTCTCGGGGCGTATTTATTGGATCAGGATGTCGCTCTTCGTCGAGAGTACACCTACCTGTCCGCTCCTTACCAAAGCACGTTTTCGGTACGCCGGATCGCCGTCTTTGGCGAAACGCGAAGTGACCTTGGTCGCGACATTCGACTCACGCTTGGCCTGCGGTCGGAGCATCATCAGAGCGATTACGGGGATTCGGAAAACGTTCACTTCGATCCTAGCAACAACATGGTTGGGGGTCGATTGGCGGTCGAATATCAATGGGACCCGTCAACACGCGTCTATGCGTCGCTGTCGCGTGGCTATAAAGCGGGCGGCTTCAACACCGACGGATCACTCGATTCGGATTTACGACACTACGAGCCCGAAAGCCTAATGAACTTAGAAATTGGTTTAACGCGTTCTTGGTCGGATGACGCTTCGTTTATCCGCGCCTCAATCTTCCGAATGGATCGTCACGACGTGCAAATTGCTAGTTCGCTCACCCGAGTTCGCAGCGATGGCAGCGCTGAATTTATCGATTACGTTGACAACGCGGCTGAGGGATCGAACGTCGGCATCGAGATGGAAGTTTCGACGTACCTTGTCGATCAGGTTCGGATGTTTGCAAGTCTGGGGACGCTACGAACCGAATATCTCGATTTCGTCAATGCCGTCGGCGAAAACTACAGCGGCCGAGAGCAGGCACACGCACCACGGTACCAGTACAGTACCGGTGTCGAAATTACGACCACTCGAGGTCTATTCATCGCTTGCACGATCGAAGGTCGCGACGAGTTCTTCTTTTCGGACAGCCACGCGGAAAAATCGAAAGCGTACAACTTAGCCCATCTCAAGATCGGATACGAAACGGACCACTGGTCGTTGTCACTTTGGGGCCGCAACCTCGGCGATAAAGACTATTTCGTCCGTGGTTTTTATTTCGGCAACGATCCGCGAGATTACTACGCGGCTCGTCGCTTCACTCAGCTAGGCGAACCCCGTAGATACGGATTGACCTTTCGTTACCATTGGCGTTCGTAACCAAGCCTTCCTAAAACACCAAGCGACCGAGGCTCTCGGCGACGCAACAGGGCTTGTCCTGACCTTCAACCTCGACCACGATCTCGTTCATGGTCTCGATCATTCCCCCTTTGATTTCCACACGTTTCAATGTGCTAGTGGTCCGTACCCGAGCACCTACAGGTACCGGCGAGGGAAACCTTACCTTGTCAAACCCATAGTTAATCATTAATTTTTGGCCCTCGAGCCTCGGCGCGTTTTCTTCAACGGCGCGCGGGAGATGACCCATGATTGACAAGGTTAGATGGCCGTGCGCGATGGTCGTTCCGAATGGACCTGTACTCGCACGCTCTGCGTCAATGTGTATCCATTGGTGATCTAACGTGACGTCGGCGAAATCGTTTATCCGGCCCTGCGTAATTTCAAACCAATCGGACGGTTGACCCGATTCGTCTACCCTTCCCTGAAGTGTGTCGTATGCGACCTGCATTGCGTCAGACATTCCAGATTCCCTCTCTAGCAGATTTTGAATAGGCTATCCTCGATTCGATACGGAAGCGAGATAGTGATGCTGCAGTCTGACTACGATGAGCGCGTTTATGCCGGAGTACTGGGGAAGATCATCGGCGTGTATCTTGGCCGACCTTTCGAAGGATGGTCCAATGAACGTATCGAAGAGTCTTTGGGGGATATCGAGTACTACGTTCATGACAAAGTAGGCGTCCCCTTGATCGTCACCGATGACGACATTTCGGGCACGTTCACCTTCATCCGGGCGCTTTCGGATTATCACTGTGACCCTCAGTTGACGCCTAAACAAATCGGACAAACGTGGCTTAATTACCTGATCGAAAATCGCTCAGTGCTTTGGTGGGGTGGTATGGGCAACTCCACCGAACACACAGCCTATTTGCGGCTTACGGAAGGTCACGATGCTCCCGCCAGCGGTTCCATGGCCCTCAATGGACAGGTCGTATCAGAACAGATTGGCGCACAGATTTTTATTGACGGATGGGCCATGGTCTGTCCCGGTGACCCCGAATTAGCCGCGGATTTTGCCCGTCGGGCCGGATCCGTCTCGCACGACGGGGAGGCTCTACATGGAGCTCAAGTGATCGCGGCCATGGAGTCTCAAGCTTTCGTGGAATCCGATATCGATAAACTGATTGACGTTGCCGTAGAGCTAATACCCGCGGATAGCCTAATCAGCCGAATGATCAGTGATATTCGGGAATGGCACAGCCAATGGTCGGACGACTGGCGAAGTTCGTTTCAAAAAATAAAAGAGCATTACGGTTATGACAAATACGGCGGCAACTGCCACATGGTTCCGAACCACGGACTGATTGTGATGGCCCTCCTGCATGGACGCGGACATTTCCAAGACTCGCTTAAAATCGTCAATACCGCTGGTTGGGACACCGACTGCAACTCGGGAAATCTCGGCTGCCTATTGGGTATTCGTAATGGACTCGCCGCGTTCGATGAAGGCGTCGACTGGCGTGGTCCTGTATCCGACATCTGTTATGTACCCACGGCCGACAGCGGCGGCGGTGTCACCGACGCGGCGACGGAAGCCCGCCGCATCGCGGCGATGGGCCGAAAACTCAACGGATCTGAGGAAAAACCGCCTAAAGATGGGGCTCGTTATCATTTCTCCCTTCCTGGATCGGTCCAGGGTTTTCGCGGCCGAGAGTGCGTGGTGAATAACCTTACGACACCAACTGGGAACCGGGCACTTGCTGTTCATTTCGATGCCCTTCCGCGCGGGAAAATCGCGCAGGCCGTTACCGGCACATTCGTCGAATCACACGAAACGGCACGTTACTTTGAGCAACGCGGCTACGGCCTCATGGCGAGTCCAACGCTAAACCCCGGCCAAACAATTTCAAGCGATGTGCTCCTCTCAAAAGACGTAGAACACGCGATCGAGGTTGCCTTGTGTATTCAGGTCTTCGATCCAGAGAATCGTGCAGTTACGGTCCGAGATAGTTCGATCAGCATCGAACCGGGGGAGATTAAAACGCTGTCATGGCAGATACCTTCGCTCGATGGCTATCCGATCGCGGCCGCTGGTCTAGAAATCGTTACTGCCCCCGCCGGCGGAATCCTATTCATCGACCGTTACGACTGGCGTGGAACACCCGACGTCGTTCTCCAAAAACGCAAGGGCGGGATGTGGCATCGCGCCTGGGTTAACGGGGTTGACAGCTACGGTCCGCGCAACCCCGAGAGCTTTCGACTCATCCAAAATCATGGGACAGGGTTACTGCTGTACGGCAGCCGAGATTGGAACGATTACCAAATGACGGCGGACGTGACACCACACCTCGTTGCCCGCTCCGGTATCGCCACACGGGTGCAAGGTTTACGCAGGTATTACGCGTTATTACTTAAACCGGGAACTGGCGTCCAGTTAGTGCGAGAGCTGGATGGCACCCATGTTCTTGCTGAAACACCGATGACGATCGACAACTACCAAACCTACGAGCTTGAGATGCGTGTGCGGGGTAATCAGATTGAGGGGTATGTCGACCAGCAACGAATTCTCTCGGCGTCCGACGGTGAGTTGACCGAAGGCGGCATCGGACTCGTCATCGACACAGGGCGGACGGCAACGCAGCGCGTGCAGGTGAGTCCGCTAGACCGAGCGTGATAGTTTAAACTGGGTCCGCAGTTACCCGTTCGACTGATGGGTAGAGCGTGCTGACGGAGGCTCGAACATGGATGGACAAATGAAGCGACAGCGGATGCAACCGATGGTGGCGTTTCGCGCGTTAAAGGCGTTGGTTGCGAATCCGCAAGATACGCCGAAAGTGTTCGACGTTATTCGAGCCCTCGGAGGACCGTCACTGGAACGCGGACTACGTCGTTTCCGAATCACCGATTTTGGCAATCAAGTATTAAAAGACGACATCGACATACTCGATACACTGCAAAACCGTTCCATGCTTGGCGCCCTTCCTAATGGATCGTTCGGCTCAACTTATTATCATTTCACCCAACGCGAGGCCCTCGCAGCAGATGGCCTAGTCGATGCCAGCGCGGTTGAGACTGAAACGTTCAGTCATCCGCACTTGGTGCGTTATGCCACCCGTTTACGCGACACCCACGATCTTTGGCATACCTTGACCGGATACGGACGGGACGAACTTGGCGAAGCATGCCTACTCGCGTTTACCTATGCGCAAACAAGAAATCGCGGCATCTTCCTCATCGCCATCGTTGGAGGTTTTAAACTCAGACAGGCCATGGGTCCGGGTGTATTCAGAGCTTTGGTGCGCGCGTACCGAGACGGTCGTCAAGCTGCATGGCTTCCTGCCATTCACTTTGAGAGTCTACTTAGTGAACCCATCACGGACGTGCGAACGCAATTACGAATACCTGAGCCTGTTCCCTATCGCACGCTGATTGCAGCCTACACAGCTACTTAATTCCAGATTCCGCCTTGACCGCCAGCGCGAAAGCTCTTACTGCCTCTGCCAATTCGCGTCGTCGCGCCGACCCTGTACTTTCAGAAAAGCAGAAAGAAAGCCGTAACTGGTTATATCCTGCTTGACGATTACGCGTACGCGCATCATCCGGATAGAAGTCGTACATGGGTACCACCACAACGCCGTATCGTTCAACGAGCTTTTGAATGAATGCATCGTCCGCAACGATGTCTGACTCGGCGAAGGTAAACACTGAAAAAAAGCCCGCCTCCGGTTGGGTCCAATGAAATTGATCCCGAAAATCCCCGAGTTCGTCTTCCAAACCGTCCAATAAAATTTGCCTATTCTCGCGGTAAACCGCCAATTTCTGCTCCGCGACCGGCCACAGCGACGCGCGTACCGAACCATCGTCCTCCCGCAACAGCGCTTCGAAAGAACGCAACGCATGGGGATTTTGAAATAACACGTCGGCGCTAGCTTCGGTAAGAAGTAAATCAGTCAAGTCAACATTTCCGCCGTCAGCAATTTCGATGACGGCTTCGGTATATGCAAATCCTACGCGCGGCCCTGGCAATCCGATTTTCGACCCCGTGAAAAGATGAACCGTTTGGGTCGGATCAAGAGTGATAAATGGCATCGGCCGTTCGCTTGCTTCCGCGTAGCTGATGTAGAGATAAGGCGCGTCTTCGATCACGAGCACGCCCTCGTCCTGCGCAATCTTCAACAGCGCCTGCCGTCGTTCCACGCTAAACGAAAATCCCGCTGGATTGTGCCCGTCTGGGACGGTGTAGTAGAACGGCACGAAATATCCATCCTTTCTTGCTTGATTGATTTGAGCCCTAAATTGATCGGGATCCGGACCGTGGGTATCCATATCAACGCTGTAGATAGTGGCCATCTGATTGAGAGTGGAACGCGCCAAAAAACCCGCGTAAGTCGGCGCATCCGTAATGTAGGCCAGTCGCCGACCAGGACGTTCGAACGTCGAACACAATAATGCGATTCCGCCAGTTGCCCCGACGGTCGGAATGAGTCGATCCGGATTGATCGAGAGATTCCAGTCCGCGCCATAAACTGTCGCGAATGATTCCCTCGGACTCGCGGGGCCAAGCGTATCCGTGTAGGCGTACATTTCGCGCAAGAATTCCGGGGTCAATCCGGGTTCATTGACTCCATCGACTTTCCTTAAATGAGCAAACCAACGATCGGTCGCTTCAATGAAAGAAGTGGGATCGGTTACCTCAGGATGCGGGTACCCTGCGCCCAAATGATGAATACGCAGACCTCGTTTTTCGGCTTGCGCACGCAATCCCGGTAGCGATGCGGCCATTTTTCGTGTCACCGATACGGGCTGAAGTCGAATATTTCCAGCCTTCAAATTCTTGACGTTCGCCACAGCTCCACCAGTTTGCATCCAACCACCCTATTTTACGGTGATTGGCTGAGTTTGGTTTGCCCTTGAACAGAACGTCCTCGACAATGGGCCCAACCTAACCCGGAGGTTCGATTCCGTGTCCGAACAGATCACGACAATTGACGAATTTGAAGACGAATACCGCAAGGGCATAGGCGTCACGCTCCCATCAAGGGGCAGCCGTGAGGCAAGCTTCGATAATATCCGCCGATTTGGTGACGGCGTTGGTGACTACAATCCGCTATGGCGTGACGAGAGTCATGCTGCGGCAAGTCGCTACAAAGGCATCACCGCGCCGCCCATGTTTATTTACGGCGCAAGCCTCGGCATCGCCGCCGCGATTAACGGTGCCATCGACCCACGTCGCCTATCGTCGGCGAACTTTCCAATGAATTACGCCGGCGGTGAGATAACGTTCCATCGGCCCATTTGGCTCGGCGATCGGATCCACGCCATCGAATCGATCGTTGACGTCACTCGCAAGCAAAGCGAACGCATCGGCCCTTTCCTCATTTGCACGGCGATGGTGAAGTACTACAACCAGCGGCAGGAATTGGTCGCGACCAAGCTGACCAACATGGCTCGATACAAGAACCTCGGTGGTGGAAAGACCATCGAGTATGACCGTGAAACCAAAACCAACATCGTTGAAGAAGCACCTGATCCGTTGGTGTGGGAACGCGCGCGACGCAGTGCCGAACCGCATCCTTGGGAAGGCGTTCGCGAAGACGAAGAGCTTCCGACCCTAAATAAAGGAACCTATACGGTAACCGAACTCTTTTTGTTCACCCATGGAGTTGTCGGTACAGGAAGGACCCCACGAGCCGCGCTCGAAGCCGAAGATTCAAAAGATCTCGGAGGTGGGGGCCGGTATGACAAGAAACACGCCCAAGAACGGCGCAACATGCCGGGGCAGTTCGACTGGGGACCGCAACGTGTCTGTTGGTTATGCCAAATGGCCACCGATTGGGGTGGCGACGATGCAACGGTCAAATCGCTCAACACGCGAGTCCGACATCCCAACGTGGTCGGTGACACGAACACCGTTTACGGGAAGGTTGCCAGAAAGTACCAAGCCGACGGAGAGCATCTTGTTGACCTTCAAATTTGGAACGAAAATCAAGCTGGTTTGGCGACGGCGGAGTGCCTCGCAACCGTAGCGCTTTCATCATCGTGAGCTTTATTGGCCAATACGGCGATTTCAATTGGGAGATCGAAAACGGCGAACTCACCGTCGAAAGCCGTTTTCGGAAAATCGGATTCTTAAAAAAGTACATGCACCCCATTCATGCCACGCATGCGGAACAAGCCCAGTATCAAGCCGAGGGGCGAATTAATTTGGATCGTGAAGAACTTGATCGTTTAATCGGCGAAAAAGGTACGCCGCTCACTCCATCATGAAGCTAGCTAACGCCCCACCACTTCCACCGTTGATCCATCGGGTTCTTCCGTAACTACGATTTCACAAGAAAATTGACTAGTCGGCGATACGTCGCTATCGAACCCGAACATATCTCATTTCATCTCACTTGGCAGACCGACTTTATCCATCCACTCGGCAGCCGCATACACATAGCCCGTTACTCAGGCGCAACATCCTATACATTCAGGATCGATTTCACCGTCACATTCCTACCTCTGCGATTTCTATCGCAATACCACCATCCTCCAGCGTTATTGGGACGGTCCTCCCGTCCAACGTCTGGAAATAAATCGTCGATATTAGTTTAGATTAGAACCACGAAAGGAGGCTCTATCGGACCAACCCACGGACCGGTTTTTCTTCAGACAGTAAACCAGTAACGCGATTAATGGCTCCTCGACGACTCCGCCAATCCGGAACATGTCTATCCATCAGCGCGTTGAAAACGGGCCCATGGTTCAGTTCAACAAGGTGGCAAAGTTCATGGGTGATGACATAAGACGTTAGTTCCGGCGCAAGTTTGACCAAGTGCGTGTTGAGCGATATCCGACCCGATACGGAACAACTACCCCATTGGGACCGCATAAACGAATGTCTCCATCTCGGCGTTTGATTAACCCACGGAATCCGCGTTACGGCCTCTTCCATTGCCCGCGCGAGCACGGTGCCCGCCTGTTGGTTATACCAGCTCCAAACGGCAGCCTTAGGGTCATCGCCGTCGCTGAGATGTATCCGTAATATTGGACCTTGGTCTTCAACGTAGCTTCCATCGTCTCGACAAAATTCCAGTTCTTTTGTCGTGCCTAGGAAGCGAATCATCGAACCCGACAGATAGTCCTCAGGATACCAATACGGAACTTCGTTCACGGCCCGCTCCGAGCGGTACCGTACCCATCGAGAATGATCCATAACTATCGAGCGGACCTCATCCAATAGAAGGCCTGGCGGTGCATCTACGCACACCGATCCGTCGGCTCGAAAACTCATGCCAACTCGTGTGCGTCGTCGCGTGTTCCGTCGAATTTCGACCGTGACCGGGAGCCCTCGAATATCTACCTGAAACCTTTCGCCCATCAATACCGCCGCACCATCCGCCCGCCATGGTATCGAGTTACCGTGTCGTTCTCGAACCGGAGTACCCATCTCTTCTAATCGTGCCGCATACCGACCCTTTTTAAGAACTGCGTGGACGCGCATAATGATCACTTGTCGGGCGGAAAGAAGGAGGTGATTTGTGATATTTAAGGTAGAGGGGTCGGGGGTTTAACTAACCGACCCCGCTCCAATCGGGCAGGGACCCAAACGTCCCTGCCCTCTTTAATCGGCGCGCATTCTCGGCCGATTAGTTATGAACGTACGCTCAGCCTCGAGCGCTTTAACCAGATCTTGTACGCTTTGATACAACGAAAGCCTGTCAAGTTGTCTTCGGGTAACCGACATCAAACCGAATGCACCCGCGTCGGACTGTGATATCGCGTCCGCCGGTTTGATCCAACGACTGTCCACAGTCTCGGCGTCATCGTGGCGTCCAACTTGTCTCGTGGGGGCTTCCGCAACAAAAAAGCGCGTGTCGAAACGCCTTGGGCTGCCCTGGGGAGTAATCCATCGTTCCCAGTAGTGCACCCGATCGACAGCCAAACGCAACTGTTCTTTTTGGCAGACGTCTGCAAGCATAATCTCGCGGTCATGGACTTCTTGTCGGTAATTAGCCAATCGTCTCTCCAGGTTGGTTTCGAGACGATCTAACCACGCGCCATCGCCGTCGTATGCAAGCAACATACCGGCTTCCTCAAAACACTCCCTAATGCCAGCGATCCAATAGCCACGCCATTCGTTACCAAGAGCACGTTGCTGTGGTCGTTGACTTGCCGACGGTCCTGTCGAAAGGGCGTCGTACCGTTGCAGGTGGTCGTCGCCATCGACCCGGCCGCCGGGAAACACATACATCCCTCCACCGAAGACAGCTCGCGCAGTACGTCTCACCATGAATATTTCGAATGCGTCGATGGCTTCCCGCACAAGCACGATAGTCGCTGCGGCCCGTATGGGTTGCAGATAGTGCAATCTCTTCTCAGCCCCATTTCAAACCTGAGCTCGTGTATAACATACCGCTGGATGTTCGAGCGGAGATACGGGATGAAATTGGCTGTTGAATTTCCCAGCGTCAGTTATCGGGAAGGGGCCGATGGTGTCATTAGGTTGGCGAAAGCAATCGAAGATATCGGCTACGATCAACTCGACATGTTTGATCACGTTGTCATGGGTTACCCAACGGACACGCGCGTCGCACCGATCTATCCCCCGCAAATGCCCATCCTCGAAGCGCTCATGACGCTGGCGTTTGTCGCGTCACACACCCACAAGATCGGGCTCGGAACCGAAGTCCTGGTGTTACCTCAACGCCAACCGGTACTCGTGGCTAAACAAATCAGTACGTTGGATACGCTAACCGGTGGACGGATACGTTTAGGTGTGGGCGTCGGTTGGCAAGAATCCGAATACGACGCGTTAGAAGAGACGTTTTCCAACCGTGGTCGAAGGATGGACCAGGCCATTGCTGTACTGCGGTCTTATTGGGGTGACGAGCGAATCGATTACCAACTTGAAGACTATTCATCCGTCGCGATGGCCATGGAGCCCAAACCACCCCAGGGGAAAGACCTCCCAATATGGATCGGTGGCAACGCAGAAGCCGCGCTAAAACGGGTTGGTGAAGTTGGGGACGGCTGGCTTGCCACTGCGATCGAAGATCCTTCCATAGCTAAGCGCTGCAAAGACAAAATTTCGAACTTTGCCGAAGCCGCAGGGCGTGACCCAGCGGAAATTGGATACCAGATGATGCTCGACGTGCCGCCAAGGGACGAAGAAGGCAAAAAGTTTTATCAGAATCTCGATCGCGTCGTCGCGAGAGCGGAGGCAGTTGAAAACATGGGCTTTGAATGGGGAGCGCTCAACGCAACCGCAATTTTTCAAGCGGGCGCTCGTAGTATTGATGAGATCATCGATACACTCGGGAAAGTCCACGACGCTGTCCGCGGACGATAAGCGGTGAATCCAAGAAACTATGGCGTTAATAACCGCAACCGCTCGCCAGGCGAGCCATCCTTTCGGGAAGTAGACTTGGGTCCATGACGCCAATCGATTACATCGAGCGCGCAGAGTCTGTTACGCCGCTCGTTCGCGAGTATGCAGACCTAGCGGAACAACAACGTTACCTACCTCGACCCATAGCTGAGGCATTTGCCAATCTGGGGTTGTACCGAATCGCAGCACCGCTCGATTGCCACGGTGCCGATACTGATCCGTTGACCCAAATGCGTGTTATCGAAATCGTGTCCGAAGCGGACGGTAGCGCCGGTTGGAATCTTATGATCGGAATCGAAACGTTCGGACTTGTCGCACCCGCGTTGGTCTCCTGTCCCGAGCTTATTGCGGATCCTCTAACCATTATGGCGAGCTCAACCGCTGCCGTAGGCCGCGCTGAACGATGCGACAGCGGATGGAACGTGTCTGGACAATGGCAGTTCGTTAGCGGTATCCACAACGCCCAGGTATTTGGCGCGACCGTGAAGCTTTATGAAAATGGAGAACCGGTGGACGACCGATTTTATTATGCCGTGGTCGAGGAAGGTCATTACGAAATCATCGACACATGGAATGTGTCTGGCCTAAGAGGTTCCGGCTCGCACGACGTACGCATCGACAACGTCGCCGTCGAAAACAATCGTATCGTCGAACCCATGGGTGGCCTTAGAGATCGATCGGCGCAACTTCGTTTACCCCTTGGAAATCGGCTTGCCTTTAACAAAGTCGCGGTTGGACTCGGCATCGCACGAGCGGCCATCGACGCATTCGTTGAGCTCGCCACAACGAAAACACCGCGGTTTAATAGCCGCTCCTTGCGTGATCGGCCTTCCGCGCAACTCGCCGTGGCAAAAGCAGAAGCAAGATTACGCGGTGCCCGAGCCGCGGTGTTTGACCAGGTAGAGAAGAACTGGACGCTGGCGGTTGCAGGCGATCCCCTCCCGGAACGCGACCGCGCCTTAGTCCACGTCCTATGCTCAGACGCCGCCCTCGCCATTGCTGAAGTCGTCGACATCGTCGCCAATGCATCGGGAACGACTGCCAATCAGGTGGGGCATCCATTGGAACGACTGGCAAGGGATGCACGCGTGATCCGTCAACATGCCACCGTAGCACCTCAAAACATGGAGGATGCGGGTCGAGTTCTACTGGGTCTTGAACCTACTGGGATCATGCTTAGGATCTAGATCTGCTAGTTCGTCTCCCAGGGCTTATATCAAACGACAACCGCGTCCTCGCCCAACCTTTCTCGCAACCAAACCTTCAATGGGACGTCTTCGTCCGTGGGCGATGTGTAGCCGAAACCCCCATTAGGACTCGCACCGAGCAATTGCTGCCGGATCGGGTCCGAGCGCTCCATGTAATGCGCCACCGTCATATCGTCTCGTGGTTTCAACCAACGGTAGCTGTATCCGTAAAAGAGCGCTTTTCGGGTGGTCGTTGAGAAATTACGACCAGCGGAATGCCATAAACGGCGGTCAAAAAATACGGCATCTCCCGGACCCACAAGTACCGGAACCGCTTCGGGGTGATCTATTGCATCATCGGTGGGCATGGATAATTCGTTCGCGAGGTGGCTTCCGGGCACTACGTGAAAATTTCCTCGATCGGGTTGCCGTGTGTCGGTGAGAAAAAACCCGACTTTAAGCGAAATCCTGGGCCGAGGAGATGACTCGATATCAAGGTTCAAACGGCCACTATCCTGATGCCACCGAAGCCGAGCGGTACGCGGCTCGTATCCCTCAGGTAAGGGAGGCGTCACGATCATGTGGGAGTGATACAGCTGAATGTGCCAACCAAGAATGTCCACGACTTTCATGAAGGTCTGCGGCAAGTCGATGAGCGGAAGGAAGTCGTCGTCTTGTCCGATGAAATCAAGAACATTCAAAGGATGATGTGGTTTTAATGCACGCTCACGTTCATAGACAGCACGCCACCGATTGGTTAAAGCGTCCACAGCGAGGATCAATTTTTGGACCGTCGATGTATCCAGTGCATCGGCAACGATAAGAAATCCTTGCTTGTCGAATTGGCGACGCTCTTCGGCCGTCAATCGATAATCCAGACACGTATCATCCATTTCGATAAGTTCAAATAAGACGCCTTATAGTGATCGAAAGCGGAGGAAAAACTCAAGGCCGGTGGTACTCTTTGGATCGGAGGAAAGCTGGATGAAATTCGGGTTATTCGTCTATTGCACCGTTGGAAGGCGAGCGGAGCTTGAGCAAGGCATGGCCGGCCGTCGACCCGAGCTGTATCAGCGCATGATTCAGGAACTCGGCGATTACGCGGCATTCGGCGAAGAGCGCGGCTATTTTGCCTTCGGGCATCCGGAGCATCATCTTCAAATCGAGGGGTTTGAAACCTCCAACGATCCCGCACTTATGGCCATGTGGCTTGGACAACACACCTCGACGATGCGAATTGTGACCTGCGGTTTTGTCTCCACCACAAATAATCCTTTAGCAACCGCGGAAAAGATCGCCACGATGGATCATATGCTCAACGGTCGCTTTGGCGTGGGGCTCGTTCGGGGCTACCAAGCGAGGTGGGTAGAGAACTTTAAAGTGAAGCCCGATCTCACGGCCGTTGGACCGTGGACAAAAGACACCGAAGATGACGAGCGAAATCGTGAATACTTTACCGAGTTTGTAGATATCGTGGTTAAAGCATTGAAAAATAATACTTTTTCCTATAAAGGTAAATACTGGACCTTTCCACCAGAGGGCTTTGTGAATCCTCACGACCACCCGGTATACCGAAAGTACGGCGAAGGGGTTGACGACGCGATGCGCGTCCACGAAATTGGTATCGCGCCTCGGCCTCTCCAAGACGAAATACCCCTTTACGGTGGTTTCTCGCAAAGCCTTCGAACAGCTAAATTCTGGGCCAAATACAAAGGGCGACCTATCGTACTCTCGGGAAATACGGAATTTCTTAAGATACTTTGGAGCGCCTGGCGCGAAGAGGCGAAATCGCACGGGCATGTCGTCGCCCCCGGACAAGAAGCATGTTGGGGAGGCATCATGATTTGCGCCAAAACGGACGCCAAGGCCTGGTCGTTGTTCGAAGACATGCAGTGGTTTTGGGACAACTGGGCGACGCCATTTGGACAGGGAATGCCTGAGTTATTGGTGGGTTCGCCGGACACATTAAACAAACAGATCGAGCAGGTCAGCGCCGCGGTACCTATCGATGAGGCATTTCTATTGATCCCGGCAGGTCTGCATACACCCGAGCAAATTCACGAGTCCCTGGATCTCTTCTCTCGCGAAGTTATGCCCAACTTCGGCGACACACCGACCATCGGTTAGTGCGTATCACGCGCCTGTTGCAGCGCGTCCTCAATGAAGTCCATGCGATCTTTACCCCAGAAGAGCTCACCGCCGATGTAAAACGACGGTGCGCCAAAAACGCCACGCTCCAGCGCACTCTGGGTGATATCGATCAACTGCTGCTTAATATCCTCATCTTCACAACGCGCCACGAACAGATCCGGATCGGTCTCGATTTCGTTGGCGAGGCTCGCGATGCCTGCGTATTCGCTGATCGACGCATCATTCTCCTCCCAATAGCGCGTGAAAAGTCGGTCGATGTACGCATCCTCTACATCAAATTCGCGCGCTACTAATGCGCCCCGTAATGCTCGACTCGTCTTAATGGGAAACGTATCAGGCATACGAAATCCAAGCTGATATTTCTCAGCCCAACGCCTCAGGTCACGGCCTCTGTTCTGTAATTTGGTCTGAGGCTCCTCCGCAAGAACGTAATTGTGGTGACGGAACACATACCCAAGATTAAATGGATGCATAACGAGCTCGGCGCCATACCTAGCCACAATGGGCCGAATCAAGTGCAACGCAAAGTATGTATTGGTGCTGCCAATGTCCCAAAAAAAATCAATTTTCATCGTTAATCAACGATCCGTGGACAAGATCCTTCATCTCTGTACTCAAGCGCAACGGCGACCGAAGAACTTGGATCATACCCATTGCAACAACATCGAGGACCGGATCGATCCAGAAGAACGTACCCGCAATTCCCGACCAGCTATAGTCACCGATGGACGCGGCACCACGACCATTCACGGTGTCGACAACAATGTCGAATCCCAATCCAAAACCTCGTCCGCGGCGGAGGATGGCCCGCCGACCAACTCCATTGTTGATCGGCGGGATAATGTCAGGCAGATGATCGCGCGTCATAAGCGCAACCGTCTCCGCTTCAAGAATACGAGTACCTTCAAGATCACCCCCACGGCGCAGCATTTCGGCAAACCGAAAATAGTCCACCGTCGTGGATACCAGACCCCCGCCACCAGAAAAAAAATTTACACGCTTGAACTCAGCATCGTTGGTATTGGTAAACATCGTCAGCTTTCGATTACGCCAGTCCCACACATGATTGGGCAAGAACCTATCCAACTTGGCGGCCGGGACGTTAAAGAACGTATCGACCATTCCCAACGGCTCAAACAACCGCTCGTGCAAAAACCTGTTAAAAGGCTTTCCGCTAATTCGCTCGACTAAAACTCCGAGCACGTCGACGGCCACGCCATAATGCCATTGCTTACCCGGCTCAAACTTTAACGGCAACGTCGATAGACGTTGTAAGAAATCGTTGGAGTCCGCAGCACGTTCCGGATTCACATTCGCGTACAACGCGTCAACGGGATCGCGAGGATTCCATCCGTACGAAAAGCCCGCCGTATGCGTGAGCAGATGACGAACGGTAATAGGATTGACGAGCGGTAGACGTTCCCCTTCCTTCAGTACGGTTAACGAGGCCAGTTCTGGTAAATACTTCACGACCGGATCATCCAAGCCCAACTCGCCATCTTCAATGAGGATCATGATCGCTACCGAAGTGACCGGCTTCGTCATGGAGTAGATTCGAAACAATGCATCCCGGGTCAACGGTCGTGGATCCCCTGAACCTCGTTGACCGACCGCCTCAAAATGCACAATATCACCACGGCGCGCGACCAGCGTTACCATGCCCGCCAGCTTGCCTTCTTCAACGTACTTAGCCGACCACTCACTGATTTTCGCCATGCCTTCAGAAGACAGCCCCTGCTCTTCCGGAACAGCGTACGTTAGCTGATGCCCACCGAGACTTTGATAGACAAGCAACAAACACGCAACGACCATCGACCTAACCATGAATTACCTCATTTATGGACTAATGAAAGTGACGTGTATTTCCAACTAGACCGCGCCTTCACTATTTTGTGTATCCCAGGAAAACCGATCCGCGCATAAATCGCGCAGAGTATTCTTCTGCACCTTCCCCATCGCGTTACGCGGAAGCTCGTCCACCCTAAGCAAACGTTTTGGCTGTTTGAAACGTGCGAGTTTGCCGGTCAAGACAGCGGTTACATCATCAAGCTCAATGTCGATGTCGCTAACAACAACGGCGATCACCGCCTCGCCAAAATCTGGATGAGGCACGCCGATCACTGCCGACTCGATGACACCGGGAATCGCGTCAATCAATAACTCAATCTCTTTGGGATAGACGTTCAAGCCGCCGCTGATTACTAAATCTTTCTCACGACCGACGATGGTGTATCGACCTTCGGCATCGACGATCCCCATATCACCTGTCTTAAAATAGCCATCGTCTCGAAATTCATCTCGCGTTTTCTCTGGCATGCGCCAATACCCAGAAAATACGTTCGGCCCACGGACTTCGATGCCGCCAATTTCGCCTGGTGGTAACGACTCACCCGCTTCATTCGTGATGCGCGCTTCAATCCCAGGAAGCGGGAACCCAACGGTTCCGGCGGCACGTATACCATCTAGGGGATTGGAGGTATTCATTCCAGTTTCACTCATCCCATAGCGTTCTAATATCCGATGCCCTGTCCGCTGCTCAAACGCCTCGAACGTCTGCTCGGTCAGTGGCGCTGATCCCGACACAAATAAGCGGATGCCGGCAGTCACTTCCCGTGTAAAAAGTGCTGAGCCTAGAAGACGCGTATAGAAGGTCGGGACTCCCATAAGAACAGTGGACGATGGCAAGTGTTGAACAAGCGCATCCACATCAAATCGCGGTAGGAAAATCATTGAGCTACCGGTTAGCAATACGCAGTGGGTTGCCACGAAAAGACCGTGCACATGGTAGATCGGCAGCGCGTGCAGGAGGACATCGTCGGGTCGCCATCCCCAATAGGTAATCAAAGTATCTGCGTTGCTCGTCAAATTACCGTGCGTCAGCATCGCTCCTTTCGAACGACCCGTGGTTCCCGACGTGTAGAGAATGGCCGCCAAATCCTCACTACGGCGCTCGGCGACGTGACGATCAGGATCCACCGACGAAGCAAGGTCTTTAAGGGAGCCTTCGCCGTATTCATCCAACGTTAACGTCGTCACGCCCATCTTCGAACCGACCCCTACGACGAACAGTGAAGGATCTGCATCGCGGAGAAAATACGCTACCTCCGACCCTGTGTAGTCGGTATTCAAGGGGACGTACACCCCTCCGACTTGAAGCGTGGCGAGATAAAGTGCAATCGCATCTGGCGTTTTTGACACTTGCACAACCACGCGATCACCGGGGCCAACGCCTTCCTCGCGCAGAGC
>DCBA01000038.1:31873-32973 GCA_002313255.1 Gammaproteobacteria bacterium UBA1119
CATGCTTCAGCGGCATGCGCAGCAAATACAATGTTGAACCGTGCGAATAGGTTCGCGTTCATCACGGTAACTCCTCAATATGCTGTAAGCATTGCAATGCTCCGCGTCTTCTGCAAATCACGTCCTACATACGACCTGTTAAATTACGGTACGATCGGGCGACGGGAGGCCATGTACATGATGACCATGGTAGAAACAACGACCGGGCCGATCGAAGGCCGCGAGAAGGACGGCACATTTTTTTTCGCCGGCATCCCTTACGCTGCAGCGCCAACGGAATCGAGGCGGTTTCGGCGAGCGCAAGCGCACGAGCCTTGGTCGGAAGTTCTGACCACAAAGAAAATCGGGGCAGCCGCACCGCAACTTCCCGGTAGCGGTCTCAGCGATGCACCGAACGTTCGCTGGGACGAGAATTGCCTCACCCTCAACATCACCACACCCGGGACGACCAGCAATCGACGCCCAGTATTGGTTTGGATACATGGTGGCGCATACCGCACCGGACAAGGCGGTATTCCTTGGTACAACGGGGCTCGATTTGCGCTCCATGGCGACATGGTGGTGGTCAGTATCAATTACCGTCTTGGAGCACTCGGATTCACGGATTTATCGACCTTTGGTACGGAGTACGAGTTTTCCGGTATTAACGGTCTGCTCGATCAGCTGTTAGCGCTTGAATGGGTTCAACAAAACATCGAACGGTTCGGTGGGGATCCAACTAAAGTGACGATCGCCGGCGAATCGGCCGGTGGCTTTAGCGTCTCAACGCTTCTCGGTATGCCTGCGACCAACGGTCTTTATCGACACGCCATACCCCAAAGCGGGGCAGCTCACCATACCCTCCCCGGCGAAGCGGGAAAATTGGTGGCCGATACCTTTCTGCAAGAACTCGACGCGGATGGACCGGTTCAATTTATGGCTGCATCCGCTGAACAAATTCTCCAAGCCCAACGGCAAACCATCACAAAACTCGAAACGCCCGATACCCGCGAGACGCTGGGTGTCTCGGTATCCGCTTTCTACCCAGTCGTCGGGAACGCCCTGCTTCCCGAGTCCCCTCTCGATGCAATTCGGGCTGGGGTTGGGTCCGACGTGGCCGT
>DCBA01000122.1:0-38314 GCA_002313255.1 Gammaproteobacteria bacterium UBA1119
GTCATCGATGACGACAAAGCCTCGATGCTCGAACGTTTGTAGGTGTTCTTGTGTGGGTGCTTTCGCCAAAGTCAATCCACTCATCACAACCCTCTCGATCGATCATTACCACCGATACTAACAACTCTCGCTAGTCGACCTGGCTAGAACTCAACGACCTACTTACAAGCATGCTGACGATCCAACCACACGCCTTCCGAAGTAACATCAGCCTTTGGCAGTATGCGAAGCAGCGGATGAATACAATGGATCAAGCCATCCAAGAAATTGAGGACGTGGGTTATACGATCATCCCAGAAATCATCTCGCCATCTCGCCTTATCAAAGCGCAACAAGATGCGGAAAAACTGCTCCACACGATCCCGGCGAAGGGTTTGAACGGCACAGAGATAGACGGGCGAATGTGCAAGGGCCTTTTCGCGAAAACTCGCGAGTTCGACGACATTGCCGCGAACGCAACTATCACGGCAATCGTCAACAGCGTCCTGCACCCTGACGGTCGCGCAGCGTACTACAGCCCAAAACAAGGCGCCCAGCTCGGCACCGCCATGATCAAGGACGTTCAACCAGGCGAAGGCACTCGGGCATTGCATCGCGACGACAACTACCCGATCCAGCACCCGCACCCACCGCTTATCGTCAATTCTCTTCTGGCCCTTGATCCGTTCAACGATGAAACAGGCGGCACATGGGTGGTCCCCGGCAGTCATACCTGGAGCGGCCAAGTATCAACCGCCGCCGAACACGTTACGGTCACCATGGAGCCCGGATCCATAGTGCTATTCAACGGCGCTCTTTGGCACGGGCACGGGCCCAATTACACGGCGGACCAAGCACGCCGAGCGCTTAACTTGCTCTACAACTGCTCTTGGCTAAGGCCCTGGGAGGGCGAGCACCTCGGCATCCCTGAAAACGAGTGGAACTCGTTACCGCCAGCAGTGAAAGCCATTCTATAAAGCGCCGCTCGTTTAGTCAGGTTCGCCTCGGTCTGAGTTACGACATAATTCGCTCGTGGTTGTCGTTCCACGCCCGTTTCGTAGCGAAGACGAGAGGACGAAACAGCATCAACTGCTGGACCAGGAAATGTGGGCGATGGCTGAAACTGGCCTAATTACCTCTTCTTGGGGCGAATCGTTCGGATACGAGACCAATCTAACTCGAAGACTAGGGATGAGTTGAACCAACCCCACTGTCGCTGCAGACCTTTGTGATCACAACGTCCGCGTCCGAAGACCCTGGCTAACGCGTAGTTCGAGTGTGTGAGCGGTTGCGGGCTGGGTGGCTAGGAATACCGCCGCGTCGGCTATGTCTTCCGCTTGAATCAGAGAATCGGGGTCTTCGGTTGGAAATCCTTCGCTTCGCATCTGCGACACCGTCGCATCTGGCAAAATGACGTGCGACCGGATCCCTTGCATCAGGTATTCAGCAACGAGCGTCTTGGTAAATCCCATGACGCCATGCTTTGAGGCGGCATACGCCGATCGATTGGCTGGACCCACAACGCCCGCGCCTGAAGATATATTGATGATGCAACCACTGCCCTGCTCGAGCATGGTGGGTAACGCGTATTTTGTGCAGAGGAACACGCCGCGCAAATTGACGTTCAGCACGTTGTCCCAGTCCACCGTGGGTAACTCGTGTACCGGCAATCGCGCAACAGCACCGGCATTGTTGACGAGAATATCGATCCGACCGAGCTCACCGACCGTGGCATCGATCAAGTCCCGTATCTGTTGCTCATCTGCTATGTCACATGGAACAGAAAGACCGTCTATCTCTTGCGCCACCGCATCAATTTCTTCTTTGCTGCGCGCCGCACAGACCACTTTCGCGCCGGCTGCCGCGAAGGCGACCGCGATCGCCTTACCTATCCCCCGCCCTGCGCCAGTAACGATCGCGACCTTTTCATCAAGCTGCATGCCCATCTCTTCCCCCCACCACTAATGGCCCCAACATAGCACGCCGAAAAAGTTACATGGCGTGACCGGAGTTCGAATTCACCCCGTTGTACCAATTGCTACGCCAGACACATACGCGGGCTCAGCATGTCCTGTCACTACAGCCTCGAACGCGCGCTGACGACTAGAATAGCGAGCACCAAGTACATACCACCACCCAATGCGATTCCCGCAGCATCAAAATCGAACGCGCCCAGTAACCACCATCCGAGCAACGGGCCGGTAGCAGCCCCAAAGTCCATACACGTGATGAAATCACGAAAAGGCCCCGAGCCCCGCTGGCTTACGGCACCCGTTACCCCTGCCTGCAAGGCAGTACCGGACGCAAAAAACAGGACGGTTGATACAGCTACCAGGTAGACGCTGTACGCACTCGCAGCCAACAGCAACGCCATGCCGCCGAATAAGGTAAACCCCACGACGGTCGCTCTAACGCCAAATCGATCCGAGAGCCCTCCCAACCACGGAGCCGCCAGGGAATCGAGTACATAGCGCGCAGCAAGAACCGCGCCGGTTAGAGTCGCCGCCGATATCGTTGAGGCCGTGGTCCCCAAACGATCCGCGAGAACAGCGCCCAAGGTGGCCATCACAAGACCCGGGCCAACGACACCCAGGATAAATCCGATAACAGCATATATACGGACGTCCGCACTCGTCACGAGCGTTGCCGACGATTCGCTGACGAGCAAGGGACGATCGGGAAGCTTTGCTCGCATCGCGATAGGGATCGCAAGCAAGGATGCGCATGCGATAGCGGGCAATGCCGTCGAAAAACCCACCAGGTCGACCAACAACGCACCTCCGAACAGTCCGGTCACGGAACCCAGACGCGAAATTCCGTTGTACACGCCCATGGTCCTTCCCGAGACCTCGGCTGGCACATCCCGCATCACTTCGAGCACGCCAATGTGACGAATGAAGGACCAGGCCAAACCCCAGATTAATCGGGCCGCCAAAAGTACCGTGAATAGGGAGGTAAAGACGTACATGGCGGTTGTGAGAGAGCCCAACAAGAGCGCGCAAGCGAACAAGAGATCGGATCGAAAACGCTGCGTCATGCGGTACGCAAAGTGATTGGTTATGAGCCGAATCCAACGATTGACCGAAAGAATGAGGCCAACTTCGATCGGTGCCAGACCCAGTTCTTCAAAGTAGACGGGCAAGACCGAATAGAGAACTTGGTCCCCCAGCAACGAAAACGCCGTCGCAACGCCGATGAAAACAACGGTTTTTGAAGGCTGTCTTATGGGCATTGACGGTTTTTTATCTGAACGACCATCATAAAAGCTGCGACCGCCGGGAAGCGAGGTATGTCAATTCGGCGACAAAAAACTACGAAACGACCCGTTTTCCTTCCCTCAATAAGGGTATCGGCGCTTCCCAATCACCTATCGGTAGTACGTGCGACACCAATCCCGGACCCGTAGGAGACGCGTCTTCGAGCCAAAGATGAATCGCAATCGCCGGGGGTTCGTGAACGATGTTGAGTACCCTATCGGCGCCCATGTCGAGTCCAAACGGGTAACACGTGGTAGGCCCGGAGGAGGCAATCGTGCCGCCAAAACTGGTCGTGATCGGACGGTGGATATGGCCCGCAAGTACACGAACCACTTGCGCGTGTTGCTTAAGGAGTTCGGCAAACTGCAACCCTCCACGCAGTAGTCCTTTCGCCGTGGTACCGGTCATGCCACTGTAAAATGGCGGGTGATGCAGGGCCACGATGGTCGGTTGTTCACCGGCATCATCCAAACGGTCGCTCAACCAGTTAAGTCGGGCCGGGCAAAGCTCTCCCGGCGTCTCGTCCTCGATCACGGAATCGCAACAAATCAAACGCACGGGGAAGTCATCGATCACGTACTGCAAGAATTCGCCGTCCGTCGGCAGCATCGTTGATCCAGAAAAAACTTGCCTGAGCGCACCTCGTTCATCGTGGTTCCCGGGAATAAGTACGATGGGTACCTGCAACGGCTCGACGATTTCCCGAAAACGTTCGTAGCGCTCCACGTTACCCCGCGAGGCAATGTCGCCCGTATGGAGGACAAGATCCGGTAAAGGATCCATCGCGTTGATCACGGCCACGGCCTTCTCTAACGCGGTATTCGTGTTAAAGCGGCCGTAGACGAGTGAATCTGACGCATCCACGTGGGTGTCAGAGATCTGCACTAGAATCATAGGGAGACTCCGTTTGTTGGGGTTGACAGTGCGCTCGGCTTGTTCCTTTACTCTCCAAGATCTGACGCAACGGGGCAAGTGCCATGACCACAGGAAAGTGCTATTGCGGTGCCGTAACTTATCAAATCGAAGGCGATATCGATTACATCGTTCACTGTCACTGTCGCAATTGTCGGCGCGCCTCGGGAGCCGCGTTTTACAGCGCCGGCTTTCTCGCAGCATCGCAATTTTCAATCACGTCGGGCGAAGCGAGAGTTCGCGAATTCAATTTTCCCGAGAATCCCGACGGTGCTCGTTGCTTTTGCGGTACGTGCGGCGGCCGCTTGTATATCCGCCTACCGATGCCCGGGCTGATCAACATCGCCATCAACACGCTCGATCAAGAGCCCCGTGAGGACATTGGCATCCACATCAACGTCGAATCAAAAGCTCCATGGGACGAAATCCCCGAGGGTCGTGACCAGCACAACGCGTTTCCACCCGACATGCTGACCCACCTGCGAGCGGTGATGCATAACGAGTAAGTCGCTACAACAGACCCTTGATGCCTATCCAAGGCCTAGTACGCGAGCCATTATTTCTCTAAGCTCATTTTTGACTTAGCGCTTCGGAGACGTACCGGATGGAAATAGACCTAAGCCCTGAAGATTTCGAGTTCCGACAAGAAGTCCGCGACTTTCTTAAGGAAAACACGGCCAAACCCGGCGCCGATTACTCGCAATGGCGATTGGATTATTTTAAGAAAGCGGCCGCAAAAGGCGGCTGGGACGTGCCCAAGTGGCCGGTCGAGTTTGGCGGGCCCGGCTGGTCGCCGACGCAACACTACATCTGGGAACAAGAAACCGTGACCGCGTCATTACCTTGGGACATGCCGTTCGGCATCGGTATGCTTGCCCCGATCCTCATGAATTATGGTTCCAAAGAACAAATTGACCGGTTCTTGCCCGACATCCGCGAGCGCAACGTCAACTGGTGCCAAGGATATTCAGAACCCGGAGCGGGATCCGACCTCGCTTCGCTAAAAACCAAAGCCGTGCTATCCGATGACGGCACACACTACACCGTCACTGGCACGAAAGTGTGGACGACGATGGCACACATGGCCGACTGGATGTTTTGCCTCACACGCACCGACGATACCGGTATCAAGCAAGAAGGCATTACGTTCCTGCTCATCCCCATGAAACAAGACGGGATCGAAGTCACACCCATCATCACGCTCGGTGGCGCCCATAGTGTCAACATGGTGCATATCACCGAGGTTAAGGTCCCCGTCGAAAACCGCATCGGAGAAGAAGGCAAGGGCTGGACGTACGCCAAGGGCTTACTGCAACACGAACGGACAGGACTTGCCGGTATTTCTCGCTCCATCGTGGCTCTCGAGAACTTAAAGCGTCAGGCGCAGTCCGTACCCCGCGGCAACCGCACACTCATGGACGACCCCGCTTTCAAAAGCAAAGTTGCAGAACTTGAAATTGACCTGTTGGCGGTCGAATTCACGGAGCTGAGAAGCCTCGCAGCCGCGGCCTCAGGCGATGACCCAGGGCCCGAATCTTCGATTCTGAAACTTAAAGGCACCGAAATTCAACAACGTATCCAGAAGCTAACGGTCGAAGCCGGCGGTATTTACTCGGCAGCATGGGGTGTTCCCGTGGGACATAAATTTGCCCGCAGCGGCATGCAGGGATACCTCGGGGGTCGTGCTAACACGATCTATGGTGGTGCCAGCGAAGTGCAGAAGGACGTCATCGCGAAAAACGTCTTGGGGCTCAAGAGATCGTGAACTTCGATATTTCTGAAGAACAGCAACTGTTGCAACAGTCGGTCGAACG
The DNA here is from genome assembly GCA_002313255.1 of Gammaproteobacteria bacterium UBA1119. Taxonomy (GTDB): domain Bacteria; phylum Pseudomonadota; class Gammaproteobacteria; order Pseudomonadales; family Azotimanducaceae; genus UBA11889. Next base: position 5,963 of record DCBA01000122.1, read on the forward strand.
CTTCGTTAACGAAAACTACGATCTCGCCACTCGTCGAAAATTGGTCGACAGTCCACAAGGTTATAGCGATGACAACTGGTCCCAGATGGCGGAACTCGGATGGTTAGCACTACCGTTTGATGAATCGGACGGTGGTTTTGGTGGTAACCAAATCGACACCATGCTCGTCATGGAGCAGTTCGGGCGCGGCTTGGTCGTTGAGCCGTATTTCGCCAATATTGTTCTCGGTGGCGGCATCCTGAAACAGTCATCAAACCTCGAGCTAAAAACCTCGTTGTTGCCCGGCATCATCACTGGGGACGTACGTTTGACACTCGCGCACGCGGAAGAGCAATCACGTTTTGACCTAGACGACGTTGTCACGACCGCTCGAGAAGACGGCGATCATTACGTTCTCAACGGTAAGAAGTCCATGGTCCCGAACGCGGCCACCGCAACCCACGTCATCGTGTCAGCAAGAACGGGAGGGGGGCAACGGGACAAAGACGGTATCGTGTTGTTGCTTATCGATAGTGGTGATCTCGACGGTAACCATTTCCCGACGGTCGATGGCGGCCGCGCGTCCGAACTGTCGCTCGATAATGTTCGCGTTCCGGCCGAGCGGATTATTGGTGACTTTAACCTGCTGGCAAAGGCAGCCCAAGACGCCGTTCTCGCACTGTCTGCGGAGGCGTTGGGCTGCATGGAGGTTTTATACAAGAGCACCGTGGAATACACCCAGGAGCGCGAGCAGTTTGACCATCCGTTGTCTGATTTTCAGGTCGTACAGCATCGTATGGTCGATATGTTTGTGGAATACGAGCAATGCAAATCGCTGCTCTACCGCGCCACACTGGAAGCGGTCCAGGACGCGCCCACCGCCGCGCGAACATCGCACGCGCTAAAACATTTGATAGGTAAATCCGCGGGTTTCATCGGCGAAAACGCGGTTCAATTGCACGGTGGGATGGGCATGACCGAAGAATTAGCCATCGGACACTACTTTAAACGGTTGTTGGTCATCGAATCGCAATTCGGCAATACCGATTACCACCTGACGCAATTTGCGGACTAAGCCGAGCGTCGCTCAGGTACCAACTCCATCAGCGCTGAAAGTGTTTGATCAAGCGAGATCTGGGATTTTGCCGCTCCTGAAAAGTGGCCAATCCGCACCACCACTAGATCGCGGGATGGGACGATGATCGTTTTCTGACCGCCTGCGCCGGCCATAAAATACGCATCTTCTGGAACCGGCATCCTTGTGGCGCGTGGACCACGGTTCAACCAGAAGAAGCCTCCGTAGATCGGTCGGCCATCCGCGATCCAGCCCGGCGCCGGCGTGCTGACAAATTCTGACCAGCCTTCTGGCAACAACCGCTTGCCGGCCACCACGCCATCTTGCAGATACAAATTCGCCAGTCGCGCCCAATCCCGCGCACTAATGAACTCGTAGCCGTTGAGTAGAAAGTTCCCAAAGGGATCGGTTTCAAGTACCGCAGTGCGGACACCGATTTGGTCAAACAATGCATGCTGGGGGAACGCGTGGTAGTTCTCGCCACGAGATTCGACCGCCAGCCGTACTAAGTAATTCGCAAGTAATGGATCGCCATTGCGGTAACGCCCGACCTGACCAGGCGGCCACTGTTGGGACCGTGTCGCAGCGTAGTGATACGCGTCCACGCCGCCCGTGTAGACATACAAATGGTCCGGATATCCCTCCCTCGGGTCGTAATCGGGATCCATCATGGCCCGAAACCGCAACCCGCTCGACATTTGTACAATGTCGGCCACCCGGATCGATGCTCTAGTATCACCCCCCGATTGCCATTCTGGGATGGGTGCTGGCTGATCCAAGGCATATTTTCCTTCGTGTACGAGCAATCCGAGGAGCGTTGCCGTCAGACTCTTACCCATCGACCAACTCTCGAGCGGGGTCGTCAAATCGACACCATCGCCGTAACGCTCAGCGACCAACGATCCTTGGTGAGTGACCACCACCGCCGAGGTCATGCTCCCGTCGCCAAAGGCTAGATCCACGGCATTGGCGATAGCTTTGTGATCGAGGGAGCCCCGATATTCGTCAACCACGTCACCAAGGGGCCAGCGTTGCGTGTCTGCGGGCGGGAGGGTTGATTCAACGATGCTTGGCGTAAAAAAAACGTCGTCGGCTTCCAGCGGTATCGCGACAGCGCCCTGGCTACCACAAATCGTCGCGGTTCGGGTGACTCCGTTATCTAGGGCCACATGTACGCTCCGGGATTCAACATCGACGCGAATGTCCGTGACATGTGATCGATCTTCGTAAGGAGCGGTGAAGTAACCGTTATGTTGGGCCACAAACGTTGAATCGAGTCCCGCCAAAAAGACATTCGAACAGAGGACTTTGGCAAACCCGGCCCCAAAATGGGAGATAGGATCGCCCGGCGGTATGTCATAGTTGCCGCCTAAATCGAGCGCTTTCGCTCGCGTCAAGATGTCAACAGCATCTTCCACCGAATTCACCCAACGTAATTCCCCTCATCGTTCAATCCGCATGTTCAATGAGCTATTAACGGGCCGACGTCATCCGTTCGAACCATTCGCGTTTGCGAACAACTAAGATCTCTCGTCGATTAAACGCTCGAAAGCCAGTGTGCTTCAGCGCCGTCGAGTTCGCGATGGTGCAAACATCTGCTTGGTCTTGGTTGTAAGCACCGTCCTGTACTGCTCATAAAGCATGTACTGGTCGTCATCAAGAACCGTTCGCATCTCTTTATCCATTTTTCGGGCGTGTCGAGCAACGGCTTGTTTCATACGCCGTGGTATGTCGGATTTTTGTTGTTTCCTCATTGAGGCGTATTCAGATATTGCTGCATCTAAAAAGTCGGCAACGGCGCCACGCAACCGTTCAAACTGGTCCTTCGACATCCGTAAATTCGACATCGCTTGACGGACTTCCGGATCTGCCCAGGGCGTCCAGCCTTGACCAACTGCTTGCTGTGCATATGAGGGACCTACCATCGCCGTTATCAGAAAGACAACGCTTAAAGCATGCAACCATCGTGTTTTCATCGTGATCTCCACCTCAGGAAGCTGAATATAGTCCGGATTTCTTCGGCCGGGTAGCACCAGTTGTCGTCTTCATCGAGCCCCTTAGTTCGAGGAGTGCACGGCTTCTAGACGTTGCCGATTGCTTTGATGTGTCGAAGACGTTGTCAAGATAGGGCCATAAAAAAGGCGCACCGAAGTGCGCCTTTTTAGTGCCGAGTGAGTGCTAACTACGACCGAAAGTTGTAGGTAAAATCCACTCCGATGTAGCGCGGATAGAGCGCGACAACATTATTCGACCAGTTGTCACCGTAGCCCGAGTGTCGGGGATGCATGTCCGATTCCCGAACGTAGGTCTTATCAAGCACGTTGTCGATAAAGACCGAACTCTGCCACTTGCCCGTGTTGGAACGATAGGTCGCCCGCACATCCAAGCGATTTCGTTCCGGGACCCAGTCCCAGGGCCGGTTGAACTCTTTAGTCGAGTAATCGCCGGTGTACGCCAAAGCTCCGTACACGGTCACGTCGCCACGATCCATGTTGAACTTGTAAGACGCCCAACCGGTCGCCTTCCACTTCGGAATGCCGGCAAGATCAAGCCCGTCGACCTGGATGCAGTAAAGCGCACGAATGGACTCGTCCATTTCGCACGGATCCTGATTCAGATCGCCACCGAAAATCTCACGCGGGTAGCGTGGGTCATCTTCATTGAAGAAAGTATATTCGGCATCGTACTTACTTTGCGTGTAGCTCATGTTGCCGCCGACCGTGAGGCCATCAGTCAAGAGATACACGGCATCCACCTCAAACCCATTGTTGTGGGCCGAAGGGATGTTGGTCGTAATCGACACCGCTCCACGTCCCGCCGGTGGGGCCAGGCTTTGCTGGGTGCCATCCGGTCCCGTAAAGGTAAGGGACGGCAACGCAAAGTCGCCCGACTCACTTTCCCAGGTCGAGATGTGATCCTGGTAGTTCTTGTAGTCGTAGTAATAGACGGCCAGGTTCATCATTAATCGGCCGTCAAGGTGTGTGCCTTTGTAGCCAAACTCATACGACGTGATGTTCTCGCCTTCGTACTGCGACATGACGCGCAAGTTCGCGGTCCCATCACCGGTCGAATCGACTTCGGTCCGGTTCGAAGGTCCGCCCATGTTGAAGCCACCGGCACGGTAGCCTTCGGTCGCGCCAAAATACATAAGAATGTCGGACGTCGGTTCCCAGTTGAAGTTCACCCGGAAGGTAAATTCCCCGTCCTGCTTGAAGGTCCCCGTGGTCCGGCTACCCCAAGAGATCGGCACACCGCGAAGTCGCAGCGGCCGGTCGCACGTCTCGGCGGTCAGCTCACACACCGGTGCGATCGGAAAATCGCCGGTTGGGTCGTTGGTGAACGTCGCCGCACCCATGGCCACGTTCAACGCCGCCAACGGCGTCACGCCGGGGCCGAAGAACTGCAGCGGGTCCGCAACGCCAGGACAGGTTCCGCCCGCAGCGATCGCGCCGCTGCAGGCAGTGTAGATGGCCCAAGGGAGCCAGCCGTACTGGTTGGCTTCGATTTCGCTATAACCACCGCGTTGCTCTTCAGCATCGCGCCAGTCTTTGGAATAACGCATACCGAGCGTGACGCTGAAGTTATCCGCGAGCCGCAGATCGCCCTGGGTGTAAAAAGCCGCCGAATCGTTGTCGATGTAGTTCCGGTGCTCGTAAAGGGCGCCGGTATCCTGTTCGTGGCTTGGGAGGACTCCAGGGAGATGTCCGGTAAACGGATAATCACGTCCTGGGTCGCCGCAATAACTGCCGTACCCCGGGTGGGTGGCGTCGTTGTAATCAATACCACCGACGACCTCGTTACCGAGGGTTCCGCCCCAGTTCATGCAGCCGGGCACAATCCAGCCGACCACGGCCAACGAATCGGTGAGAAAAGTTTCCCAACCCTCAGGTCCGTAGATGGAGGGGTTAATAACCCGGCCTTGGGCGGCTCGTTCGCGAATGCCGTACCACTGATCGCGCGACTCCCAGAAGGTGTAGAGCCCGCTGGTCGCGGTCCAGTTCTCACCAATCTGCCAGAACAAGCGCAGCTCGTGCGAGCGGCTCTCGGTCTGGGCAATGACGGTGTCGTCAATGTCCGAGGTCCAACCGTTTGAATGATTCACGTCGCGGTTGAAGTAGTACATGAACGACTGGTAGTTGCCGAGGTAGCGTAACGCCACGTTTTCGTTGAATTCATAATCCAGAATCAACGAGCCGGCGTTATGAATAAATTCTTCGCTCTGGTCATCGTCCGACAACGAAATGATGTCCGGCTGGTCAGCGCTACCGATATCGTAGGCAGCACAGTCCGAGTTCATGTAACACTGCGACGGCATGTACGGCCAATTAGCGGCACCATCAACCCCGGCCCGGTTGTAGGCCCCGTAATGGGTTGCTCCGGTGGAGGGGTGAATCCATCCGACCGCACCGCGTGGGTCGTCGGCCAGATCTCCCCAGGTATCAACCCAGGTCTGATCCACCGGCCGGAAGCCCGTGGCGTAGTGATTAATGTCGCGATTCACCCGATAACGGGGATCGCATTCTTCATCGGAATTAATGGGATGCACGCCGACGCAGGGTCCAACACTGGCAATTCCCGTACCGCCGTTACCGAAGTTGCCGGCGCGGATGCTGTGGCGGTCGTTGCCGCGCATGTTGACGGAGAGCTTGTCCGTCAAAATCCAGTCGAGACTCAAGGTGTAGTTGCGGTCGTTCCAGTCCTCGAGGTTCTGGCTGCCCGCCATGCCCGGAATGGCGCCGTCTTTGTTGCGGTCGGTGAACACAAACCGGTAGGCGATGTCACCAATATTCGACTTGGCTGGATCCGTCAGCGGTCCCGAGACCCAACCGGCCCACTCGTTGGCACCGTGCTGACCAAACACCATCCGCACCGAACCGGTCGTTTCTTCGTGTTCCGGTTGGTTGGTGACGTAGTTGACCACCCCACCAATGGAGTTCCGTCCGTACAAGGTCCCTTGCGGTCCGCGCAAGACCTCAACACGCTTCACGTCGTAAAGCGCATTCTCGGTTGCCGCAATACCAAAGTCAGGGGAGTAAATCCCGTTGTAGTAAGTTCCGACCCCTGGGTCACCACCCAAGCCCCGGAAGTTACGCCCAACGCCACGGATCTTGATGTCCCAGGCAGTACGCGTGGTCGCCGGGATGAAGTTAATCATCTCGTTCGGACCTTGTACGCCCATGTCTTCAAGGAAATCCTGGTCCATCGCCGTAATCGCGATGGAGGTATCCGATACCGTCGACTCGACCCGTTGCCCGTAGACGAGGACTTCCTCGATGCGTGCCGTCGATGAATCATCATCGTCGTCATCATCAGCCATTACTGGCGTCCACAAAGCAAAGATCCCGAGTACCGCAAACACTCGACCAAACCAAAGCATCTTCATCCGTTTCTCTCTCCGTAAAATGACCACCCACCCGTGTTCCAGGCAAGTGGCCTGTTAATTTCTGTACGACGAAAACGTGACCAACGACATCGCCTCAACGACGACGACCTCACGGCAACTGCAAAACCTCTACCGATTCGTGTACTAAAAAACGTCCTTATCCTTAGTAAAAGAGCTTATACGACCCTTCTAAAGTTATTACAAGTCGTTACAGAATGATTCTTATGGTAATGCAGGGACGTCGTATCATCCCCTCGCGGCCGTACATCCCTCTGAGATCGCGCCTCTCAGCCTAAATCAGCACAAAAAATGGCGCACCAAAGTGCGCCATTTTTTATCGAAGAATCGAGCTCAAAAAGGTTATTTCCGGTTGTTACGGATAATTCAGAGTAGCCCAGAGTTTGCCATGTACTGTTTATTGCCGATTTGAACAAAACGCCGGTATCTTTCGAGTTGTTCGGTCGTCAATATCGACGCCATCGCCTCAACGGCTCGGTTCTCCACCCGCCGTAAGTCTCGGCGCACTCGAACATCAACTGCGCCTCCCTGCCGGCCAATACGCCGTTGGGCCCCATTTCGCTCCGCAAAATACTCATTCACGCGTTCTTGAAACGCTTCTACCTGATCGGGTTTCAGATCAAGTTTGGTGAGTTGATCCATCAGTCGTGCTTTGTAGGGATCCTCAACATCCCCTCTACCACCAAACGCGTCGGACTGTGCCGCATGTACCCCGCTGACAAGGGAAACGACCAGGCACGACGCCACCACGCCACGCCACATCGAGTCGAGGAAATAACGATCGGATAACATTCCTTTTCCTTCTTAACGAACCTTACTTTCTGCGTCTTCGATTATCTCACAGTAATCAACGCCACAAGATAAGACCGTATCACTCATACGATCGCTATCGGCTGCATCCAACCAATGCCATGCGTTTGGGTCGCGTACGCAAAGTTTGGGATAAGCTTCTCGAACTCCCGAAACGTGCTTTGCAATGGCTCTTTGGCATTATTTTGCTCGCTGATGTGTCCAATGACGACGTGGGTTAACGCGTCGTGGACGACTTCTTCCAGAAACCCCGCTGTTTGTGCATTGGATAAGTGCCCCAACTTGCCCGCAATACGCCGCTTCAACCGCGGCGGATAATCACCATTTCGTAACATTTCAGCGTCGTGATTGCTTTCCACCAGGATCGCATTGCATTTTCGGTAGCTCTCAACCACAAAGGGCGTGACGTGCCCCAAATCCGTGAGAATGCCCACGACTACGCCAGCATGACTGATCACATACTGCGTTGGCTCCCGCGCATCGTGGGGCACCGGCACCGGGAGCACCGCAAGGTCGCCCACAACGAACCCTTCGGCCGGGACAATGGCCCGCGCCAAACGTTGATCTAGATCCCGTCCAGCGAGCGCTCGGTGGGTCCCGTGCGAGGCATAGACAGGTAAATCAAATCGGTGCGCGAGCGGAATGACACCGCCAACATGATCCCCGTGTTCGTGGGTCACGAGCAGGGCATCGATCGTCTCGACGGCGACCCCGAGAGCCTTAAGCCGACCCGTCGTCTGTTTGACGCTGAAGCCACAATCCACCAGCACCGTGGTCCCGCCGCCTTGGACCACCGTTCCGTTGCCCCCACTACCGCTACCAAGCGAGGCAAAGCGAATGGTCTCGACACGCACTTTCGAAGTAAAAAGATCCGACTCTGTTCGCCTGTTCAGGCAGCAAACTCCCGCAACATCACCAGGATCTGTTCGCCTAATTCGACTGAAACCGGACCACCTTTGAGCGATCGAACATTGACATCGTGCCCGTTTTCCACAGCATCGATCCGGACAATGACAGAGCGGTCTGAATAACGATCGGACCGACCCGGAATCATGCGTCGGAACAAACCTTCAGACTCGCCCGTGAGGATTTCGTTATCGATGTCGACCTCGAAGTAACCTTCGTCCCGATGTAATGCGGTGACGTTCATTTCCGAACGTTCTAAAGCTTTTCCGACAGTTGCCCAGGCTCGTTCAAAATCCACGTTCAGATGCAGCACCGGATAGCCCTCGTCGTCACGCACCACCGCGGCCTTGCTGCCCGTCGAAATTTGACGTCCAACGATCGACACGCTCGGCTGCGCAAGACCAGCAGCGAAATACGCACCGAGCTCATTAACAAGCTCCGCCTCGATCGCAACCGTCGACGATTTCTCCGGCCAATTGATTTTATCCGGGCTTATTTTTTCATTAACGTGGCGAACGTGGACCTCAGCAGAACCACGCCGAATTCCTTGTTCGACCCGAAAAAGAATCTGATCGATACCGTCAAAACTGCCCGCTCCGCGTTTTGTGCTCCGAAGCACCGCACGTACAACGTCGGCGTATTCTTCATCCTCAACCTTCAACGCCTCAGATAAAATAAGGCCTTCCTCGGCCCGCTGTCCCGCGATACCAACACCGTTATCAGCAAGAAATTGTTTGACCGCTGGCCAGACCTGGTCGGGGGTTTCTCCGACAACGATCCAACGTCGTTCGCCCAGTTTCTTGATACGAATCGAGCTGTCGTCCTCACGGCCCCATAGCGCAGTTGGCATCGGCGCCTTATCCGGAAAAACTTTTTGTAACGGCCGCAATTCGATGACCGGAATCGGCCAAGAATCCCGGACCGCGGATGGATCTAAATCCTCTGGAATAATGAGCGGCGCTGGCGCTTGTTTGGCGTCGAGATAATCGTCCTTCGTGCTACCAAAGACGGCGCGATCCTCTCCAAGCAGGTTGCATCCTGCCACCAAAAACGCACCGACAAGCGTCATCGATAAAATGGCGAAAGCACTCGTGGGGCGGTCCGTCATAAGGCGCCTATCGCAGTCAAACGCTGCCTCACTTCGTCGTGATGCGTCTCGGACAGCGGTAACAGCGGCAGTCGTATACCCTCATCGATCCTTCCCATCTGTTGCAGTGCCCACTTCGTCGGCGTCGGACTGGTTTCGACGAACAAAATTTCGTGGATTGGCTGAAGCCGTTGGTCCAAGTCAGCCGCTCCGACATGATCTCCGCTCAAATAGCAGTCACAAAAAGCCGCCATCAGCCCGGGAACCACGTTGGCAGATACCGAAATCGTCCCGACGGCGCCGAGTTCCATCATGCGTAAGGTCTGCGCATCCTCACCGGACAGGACGATGAAATCATCATCCACCAATGCACGAATAGCGCCGACGCGTTCGGCATCCCCACATGCCTCCTTAATGCCTATGATTTGCTCGACGGACGCCAGCCGGGCAACGGTTTCCGGTTGCATATCGCACGCCGTGCGTGGCGGTACGTTATACAAAACCATGGGAATGTCGACGGCGTCGGCAATGGCGCAATAGTGTCGGTAGAGACCTTCCTGGGTCGGCTTGTTGTAATAAGGGGTAACCAATAAACAAGCATCAGCCCCCGAAATTTTCGCGGCATCCGTTAACTCGATGGCTTCAGCAGTAGCATTGGCCCCGGTGCCCGCGATGACTGGTATCCGGCCGCCCACGTGCTCGACTGTAACCTCAATGACGCGTTTATGTTCAACGGGTGTAAGGGTGGCGGATTCGCCCGTGGTGCCCACCGGAACGATGCCATGCGTACCACTCTCTAAATGCCAATCGATAAGGCGTCCGAGCGCATTCCAATCCACCTCGCCCGAAGACGTCATGGGCGTCACGAGCGCGACACAACTGCCCTTCAACATGCCCATCTACCTCTTAGACCATTAGGACCAGGGCGGTATGGTAAAGGCGGCTATCGGGCTTCACAAGATCGCATCGTCCTCGTTACCTACGGCAGCCGGTCGCGGCCAAGCGACATAAATGGCCTTCACGAGCGTCGCCAACGGAATCGCGAAAAATACGCCCCAAAATCCCCAAATACCGCCAAACGCCAACACCGCGACAATGATGGTGATGGGGTGGAGATTTACCGCCACGGAAAATAGCTTCGGTACAAGGATCATGCCGTCGATGGCTTGGACTGCAAAGTAGGCGATAACGATCCAAAAAAAGTCAGCCGACCACCCAAACTGCAATAACCCGACGGCGACTACGGGTAACGTGACAACGGCTGCACCCACGAAGGGAACCAACACTGAAAGTCCAACAAGCAATCCGAGAAGGGCTGCATAGTTAAGACCGAGCCAAGCAAACAGAACGTAAGTTGCAACACCGACAATAAGAATTTCGACCGCCTTGCCTCGAACGTAATTGCCTATCTGCTCCGTCATTTCGGCGCCAACCCTCTCAAGTAGCGGACGGTTTGTCGGCAACAGTCCGCTGAACCAATCCACCAAGCGATCTCGGTCCTTGAGAAAAAAGAAGACCGACATGGGCACCAGAAAAAGGAAGATGACGAGTCCAAAAGCATTTGGCAGTTGGCCAACGAGCGCTTGCAGGAAGACGCCTCCCAATTCGGTTAGTTGCGCGTTCGCCGTCGACAACCAAGCGCCGACGGTTTCCTGAGAAAAGAGTGTTGGGTAGGTGGCCGATAGGTCGGTGAAGAGCTCGGCAATGCGATCGATGACGCCAGGCATCGCATTAACAGTCTGGTTCATCTGGCGCCATACCAACGGCAATACGCCCACGAACAGGGCCCCCAAGGCGCCGAGGAATAAAATCATCACGACGCCAATCGCAAGCACTTCTGGCAATCCCCAAGCAACCAAGCGAACGACGATACCTTGGATCAGAAAAGCGACGATAAGACCCGTGATCACTGGCGCTAGATAGGTACCAAATACTGCCAAAAAAATAAAGATGAAGCCGATAAACAGCACCAGATAGATCGCCTCTTCGTTCGAAAAGTAGCGATTGACCCAACTGCTAATGACGTCAACGAATTTCATCGGTCAGGTCTTTTCTCTAGGAGATAGCTATATGTCCCGCCGTCATCGTTTGATTCGAGCAACTTGTGGCCACTTTGTGCTGCAAAAACGCGGAAATCCTTCACCGAACCCGGGTCGGTGGCCAACACGCGCAAGAGCGCTCCGGGTGAAAGTTCATTCAACGCTTTCTTCGCCTTGAGTAGCGGCATCGGGCAATTAAGACCCTTTGCGTCAAGGATTAATGGCTCGTCGTGAGACATAGCATTGAAGTATCGCATACCCGCACGAAGCACCTGGAGCGGCCCGCAGTTAACCAACATCTGAAAACATTCGTTGTATGATTCTCGGCATGAAAACGCTTCTTGCTCTGGTCAGCGGAATCGCACTGACAACCTCGATATTCGCAGCGCCTCACGCTGAATTACCCGAACTCGGTGATACCTCGTCCGCCATCATCTCACCCGAAATGGAACGCCGACTAGGTCAGGAATTCTTGAAGCAAGTCCGGTCGCAACTGCCGACCATTGCCGATCCCATTCTTAAGTACTACACCAAACTCCAACTCTACGAACTCGCCACGCACTCCCAGCTTAAGCAAGTTTTACTTTATCCGGTATTGATCGACGCTGAGCAGATCAACGCGTGGGCTGCACCCGGCGGGATCGTTGGGATTCATTTGGGATTGTTCGTGCATTCAAGAGACGTGCACGAATATTCGTCAGTGCTTGCGCACGAATTGGCACATCTTAGTCAGCGGCACTTCGCGCGAAATGTAGAAGCTCAACAGCGGATGACGTTACCGACCCTCATTGGCTTTCTTGCCGGCGCCGCCATCATGGCGGCAGGGTCATCCGAAGCAGGTATGGCCGCCATAAGTGGCGCCCAAGCAATTGCTCAGAGTCAGCGACTCCGATACAGCCGCGGTCGAGAGCAAGAGGCTGACCGCATCGGGCTCACAACGCTTTGGCGGGCGGGACTCGACACCGACGCAATGTCGCGAATGTTCACGCGCATGCAACGTGCGTATCGCTTCACCGAGCGACCTCCCGAATTCTTGCTAACGCATCCCGTCACCGAACGACGAATTACGGACGCTCGTAATCAATCAGCCGGTTACGAAAAACTCCCGGTTTCGCGCTCCCTTGAGTATCAGCTGATGCGCGCTCGGGCGCGAATGCATTTCGCCGAGAGCGGCGCTAAAGCTCTAGAAGAAGCGAAGAACCTCACCGATGACGACGTGGTCAATGACTATGCGCTCGCGCTTGCGAACGACCGTGCGGGAATGCATGACAAAGCACTATTGCTGGTGCAAACGCTCCATCTAGAAGATCCCGGCAGCATTCTTCTTTGCGCGACATTCGCCGAACTGCTCATTAACGCCGATAAGATTGAGGAAGCCACAGACTTGCTTGCACATCGCCTGGTCATCAACCCCGACAACCCGCCCTTTGCGATTCTTTACGCTCGCGCACTCAACGCCAGTCAACGTCACGACGACGCCAAGGACGTTCTCTGGCGCCAAGCGACCATCGACGAAGACGACGTCGACGTTTGGTACGACCTCGCCGAAACTGCCGGGCTCGCCGGCGATATCGTGGCTGTCCACCGGGCGAGGGCCGAATTCTTCGCACTAAATGGCGACTACCAAAATGCTATTCAGCATCTTCAATACGCGCTAAGCCTCGTTACCAAACCCAGCCAGCGCCTAACGGCAAGTCTCGAGCAACGACTTTCAGATCTTCGAACCGAAGCAGAAGCCGCCCGGAAAACTTGATTAGTTAGGTTCTCAGTTCACGCGGTGGGGAAATCTAACATTCGCTGCAGAGGCAGCATCGCACGCTCGGCCGTTTCGGCGTCGACAAGAATTTCGTTGCTTCCATCTCGAAGCGCATCGCGTAATTCGCGCAACTCATTCATCGCCATCCAAGGGCAATGCGCACAACTACGACAAGTCGCCCCATCGCCCGCCGTGGGTGCTTCGATAAAGCGTTTTTGAGGATTCGCTTTTCGCATCTTATGAAACAAACCCCTATCCGTTGCGACAATGAAGGTATCGTGAGGCAGGTCGCTAGCTGCTTTTAGAATCTGACTTGTCGAACCAACACAATCCGCCATGGCCGCCACTGCGGCCGGGGATTCTGGATGGACCAGGATCCCTGCGTCCGGATACACCCGCCGCATATCGGCCAACGCTGTCGCCTTGAACTCTTCATGGACAACGCAGGCTCCGCGCCACAGCAACATATCAGCGCCAGTCTCGGCTTTGATGTATGCGCCGAGATGCTGATCGGGCGCCCAAAGGATTTTTTCGTCGTTCGCCGCGAGATGTTCAACGATTCGCAATCCCACACTAGAGGTAACCACCCAATCAGAAAGAGCTTTGACCCGCGCCGACGTGTTCGCGTACACAACCACGGTTCGGTCCGGATGGTCAGCCACCAACGCTTCGAATTCATCGGGAGGGCACCCAATGTCCAACGAGCATTCGGCCGCTAAGTTTGGCATCAAAACGCGTTTTTTCGGCGCGAGGATCTTGGCGGTTTCGCCCATGAAACGAACCCCCGCCACGACCAAAGTTGGTGCGGGATGATCACGACCGAACCTTGCCATTTCAAGTGAATCCGCGACACAACCACCGGTCTCCTCGGCGAGGTCTTGGATATCGCCGTCGACGTAGTAATGCGCGACCAGGACGGCATTCTGATGCTCAAGCAGCGACCGAATTTCGTCGCACAATGTCGCCTTCTCGGCGTCATCGAGGGCCGTGATCGTATGCACGGGGACCGACGAACTCTCCAGCGTGTAATCTTCCAGCATGATCCCATCATACAGTAGCAATGGCCGTCACCAGACTCTGCGCAAGTTTGCTGCATCGCGACGAGCCGGTAACAATGAGGCCCCATACCAACGACCGCGTCAGAGCTTATGAGGATCTGTTTTGTTGCCGCATTCGACGGGAAGCGTCTTAACGACAATCAAGAACGGTTAGCGAACGAATTCGCCAACCGGGGCTGGTCGGTCGAGCACGTCGATCACGCGAGTCTGGAAATAATTGATCACCAGCTCACCGGAAGCGACGGCAATGGGGTTCGACACGTCTTCGACCAATTTGATCGCATATGGATCGTGGGTTTCGGCGATCAAGCAACGTTCCTCGATCGCATGCAACTTCTCCGTACCCTGAATCAATCGCGATTCGTCAACGAGGTCGACGCCTTTGTCTACCTGCACGGGAAGCCTTACCTCGTTCTTGGCGACCTAGGTCGACACCATCCCCGAACAATCGTCAGCGCCGATGCTCCGACACTTATCGGCGCCATCGAGCGTGGGGGTTCCTGGATAGGGAAGCCTACCGCGGGCAGTTTTGGTCGTGATGTATTCACCCTCACCAAGACCGACAGTAACCATCGCGCCATCGTTGAACACCTAACGCGGTTTGGGTTTGCCATGTTGCAACAGCAAGTCGACACACGGGATGAAAAGCGTTTTCTTATTGCCGGGTCGCAGGTGATCGGCGTCTACGGAAAGCGCCATGTCGATCACAGAAGCAATCTCGCCGCGGGCTCCGTACCGACCGTCGTGCAAGCGACTTCCGCCGAACTGGGGCTGGTTGAAACCTGCATTCGCTGGCTTAACGCGCGCGGGGTTCGATTCGCCACAATCGATGTCGCTCACCCCTACCTGCTCGACATCAATGTCGCGAATCCTGGCTGGCTTGCTACCTACGAGGAACTGACCGGTTGCAACCTAGCCGACAAAGTAGTCCAAGCGCTCCGGTAGCGATTCCGCACCCATACCACGAGTTTAGACTCTGCTGCCGCCATCAATCGCAATCACGGCGCCTGTCGTGTAACTACCAGTAGGTCCCGCCAAATAGAGGGCAGCACCTACGACTTCATCGGCCTCGCCGCCTCGTTGCAGTGCAATATTAGTTTTTGCGCGCTTATTAAACGCATCCATATCCCAAGCCTTCGATATGTCCGTCAAGAACGGACCCGGCTGAATACAGTTGACACGAACGCGTGGGCCAAAGGCATGGGCAAGTGAGAGTGTCAGCGAATTGATGCCCGCCTTGCACGCCCCATAAGGTTCCGAATTAGGCGTTGGTTGTACGGCTGCGTTACTACTCACGTTGATGATTGCCCCACCATCACCCGCTGCCATGCGCTCGCCAATCAACGCCGATAAGCGGTACGGACCCTTGAGATTGACGCCGACAACTTTATCGAAAAGTTCTTCGGTAACCGCCGACAGATTTGGGTAAAGCGGTGACATACCGGCGTTATTCACCAACACGTCGACTTTGCCAAAACGTTCGTAGGCGGCATCGACCAGTGCATCGATCTCTTCCCAATGGCCGACATGACACGCATACGCGAGCGCTTGTCGGCCCATCGCGCCAACCTCTTCTGCCACACGCTCGCAATTGTCTTGCTTACGACTGGTAATGACGGCGTCGGCCCCCCGTTCGGCGAACGCGAGAACCATCGCCCGACCCAAACCTCGACTTCCACCCGTTACAAGGACGACCTTGTCCGTAAAATCAAATAGTTGATCCAAAACGCCTCCCACCTTACCTTTCACTCAACCGCGGGTCGAAAAAACTTACCGACCTCGCGATACGAGTAACGATTCTAACGGAGGACGACATGGGTATGTTGGATGGGAAGGTTGCGCTGGTAACCGGTGCAGGAGGAGGTCTTGGTCGGACCCACGCTCTCCTTCTTGCGAATGAGGGCGCGGCGGTCGTCGTCAACGATCTGGGTGGCGCGCGAGACGGCAGCGGCTCTGGTACGAATATGGCCGACACCGTCGTCCAGGAAATTAAAGAAGCGGGCGGTGAAGCCGTTGCGGATTACGGTAATGTCGCCGTCCCGGAAGATGCTCGCAATATGGTCAAAGCGGGTGTTGATAATTTTGGCAAGCTCGACGTCTTGATCGCCAATGCAGGCATTCTCCGAGACAAGAGCTTCAAGAACATGGACGACGATATGTGGGACATCGTCGTCAACGTTCACCTCAAGGGCACGTACCTGACGACCAAAGCCGCCTACGACCAAATGCTTGAACAAGGTGAAGGCGGCCGTATCGTGGTCACCAGTTCCACCTCAGGATTACTAGGGAACTTTGGTCAAACCAATTACGGTGCCGCCAAAGCCGGGATTGCCGGCATGGCAAGGTGCCTCTACCTTGAAGGCATGAAGTACGGGATTAACGTCAACATTCTCGCGCCCACCGCGCTGTCCCGATTAACCGATGACATTATGCCCGACGCCGTAAAAGATCAGATCCCACCCGATCGAGTCTCCCCGGCCGTTGTTTGGCTTTGCTCTGACGACGCCAAGGACGTGACCGGCCGGACATGGCTCGTCTCGGGGAATCGGGTATCCATGCTTGCTTGGAACTTGATACCCATTGCGCAAAAGGATGAAGCCGAAGGGCCGTGGCAAGTCGACGAGGTCGGCGAAGCGATTCTAGCGACAAAAGACAGCTGGCCATCGATCAACCCAATGCGGGGATTCGACATGTGATCGGGGATGTTCGCCCAAGTTGATTTGGTGGCAAGAAACGGTATCAACGTGCCTTAAGAGAATGGAAGGCACGTTCGTTTTATTCAAATAGCCGCCGACGGGACGGGCGGGTCGTTCGTGAATTTCGGTTTTACCGAAGAACGCGAGATGCTCCGTGACCAAGTGGTTCGGTTTATTGATGACGAATGTTCAATCGATGTCATCCGAACGTTCGAGCATCGGCGAGGTAACGCAAATCTCGGGCTAGGCTCGAGGACCTTAAACAATTGGTACGCAAAAGCCGGAAACGAGGCGCTCGCGCCTCGGATGACCCGTTGGCGCGTCGCCAGATTGCTGAGTTCGAAACGAAAATAGCAGCGATGAAATACAACGGATTACGCTATTTAACCCGGCAACTGAGGGGACAACCGTTGTCCTCAGAAACCTCGGTTAATAAACTGCTTCGAGCAAGTCTCGAAATCGAAATGGACGATTTTGCGGAAGAACTGCAGGGCCAGGAAGGTGTTTAGCTCCAAACCCAAACCGCGCGCTGGGCCAGATCTTCGTGGAGCTGGCCCAACGTGGTCATCGGCGGAGGCACACCCAACATAAAGCGAAACATTATTGGCGAACGTAGTCTCGGCTTACCGAAAGATTCAAATATTTGGTCGCGTCACAATTTCCACTTGGGAGGGTGGTCCCAATCGTACGGTTCGATACCGGTCTCGTTAATTAACCATACTGATGCGCGGACTTTCCCAGCATCCAACTCCAAAAAGCCTAATGTCCCGAACTGTGTGTCGTAATTGTGCGGGTACGTCGGTGAGCCGGGGTTAACGCATAGGATGCCACCCACATTTCGAATCAACTCGGTGTGGGTATCGCCAAAGACAATCACGTCCGGTGTTTTTTCAGGAAAGTAACGCTCGCACCAACGCGCCACCGTATGATCTGGCGGGCGTTCGTCTGCCGGTATGTAGTGGGTAAGCCCGATAACCAGGCCCTCCATCTCCAGCGTCCAGGCATAACGAACTCGATCGTCCTCCGGCTGAATCGGACGTCCTCCGGACCCGTCTTCACCATTGCCACGAGCACAATATATCGGCGCAATCTTTTCGAATTCACTTAACAAGGCGAGGTCGTGGACATCTCCACCGTGGAAGATGTAATCGACACCTTCAAACGCACGATATACCTGAGGCCAAAGCGTGTGACGCGCTTCGGGCACATGCGTATCGGCGACCAAACCTATGCGCAACGACATCAGCAGCGTCCCCACCACCAAATCAGTTACCCTACGTGACGAAAGGGGGAGTCACAAGATGCTCGACTGGGACGGGGTAAAGACGAAGGCCAACGCAGACGGCGAATTTGGCATTCATGCACGAATGTGGAATGCCTCGCTGCGGATCAGTATCGGCGATCAGAGAACACGCATCGATATCGAAGGCGGCACGGTCAAAGAGATTCAGCCCTGGCACGGTGGCGGCCCAACGGACCTTGCCATTTCGGCTCCACAACAGGACTGGGACGAGCTTCTACAGGCTGTGCCGAAACCGTTTTACCAAGATCTCTATCCAGCATCCATCCATCACGGTTTCGAAATCACGGGGGACCGCGACAATTATTGCGCCTATTACCCTGCCATCAGGCGCTTGATCGAAATTCTCCGCGAGGTGCGCAATGCCGAGATTTGATTCAGCGACCGGGCGTTATACCTACCTCACCATCGACGACGCGGAGTACCGCCTTTACTTCGAAGAAGCGGGTACCGGAGAGATCGGTTTGCTTCTACAGCACACCGCGGGTGCCGATGGACGGCAATGGCGACACATCATGGAGGATGATTATCTAGGGTCCAAATTCCGTCTAATTGCCTACGATCTCCCCTATCACGGAAAGTCAGTACCGCCGGCTGATAGCAAGTGGTGGGAAAAAGAATACCGCCTCGAGAAAGAATTTTTGATGCAAGTCCCGATCACGCTTGCGCACACCCTTGAACTTGATCGACCCGTCTACATGGGGAGTTCCATTGGCGGTCACCTAGCCGTTGATCTCGCCCTACACCATCCAAACGAGTTCCGTGCCGTAGTCGGTCTCGAAGCTTCTGCTTATACGCCCGGAGGCTTTGTTGATGAGTTCTACCACCCCAAGATCGGCAACGATTACAAAGCCCATTTAATGTACGGCATGATGGCCCCAACGAGTCCGGAAGCAATGCGCCACGAAACGAGCTGGGTATATAGCCAGGGCGCACCAGCTGTGTTCAAGGGCGACCTTTATTACTACTCCATCGACCACGACGTACGAAATACGGCACACGCGATCGATACCGAGCTTTGCTCTGTGGACATTCTCAACGGCGAATACGATTGGAGCGGCACGCCCGCTGAGGGAGAAGAGCTCGCTTCGATGATACCCGGCGCGCGCTACCGAACCCTCAGTGGCCTCGGTCATTTTCCGATGAGCGAAAACCCGAGGCTTTTCCTCGACCAAATTCGGCCCGTACTCGACGACATTATCGAATCGCGACGTTAGCGACCCGCTGGCGCCGACATCAGTTCGCATCAATGGTTCAGTGACGAACATCAAGCATCATCGAATCGAGTTTTCGCACGGGGGTTGAGACAAGCACCAGGAGTGCTATCAAGACCACAAAAACCGCTCCACTCGCGATTAGCGATGTCGATATATCGTAAGCATCTGCAATCATGCTTACGGGTAAAACGCCGAGCGGCATCAGTCCATGCGACATCATATCGATGCTCATGATTCGTCCCCGCATACGCCGGACGACTTGAACCTGCAACAGACCACGATTAAGAGACATATTCCAGGACGACAACCAGCCGACCAATGCAAGGACAACGACCGCTGTCCATAAATTAGGTGCCATCCCGAATAGCATGGTCGCAACACCCCAGCCAAAGCAGGTAATCACAAGCCAAGTGCCTTTGTGTTTGAGGTCGCCCGAGGCGGCCAACATCAACGAGCCAAGAATTGCGCCAACACCCATTGCCGAAAGCAGTACGCCCAGATCGGCCGGACCGCCGAGCAAAATATCTTCGTTAAACGCTGGCAACAGCGTGTTAAGCGGCATACCAAACATAAATGGCACGATCGAAAGAAGAATCAGCGCGTACACAGTCGGCTGAGCACGAACGTACTTTAGGCCATCCAGGATTTCGATAAACGGATGTTTTCGCGTATCGCGCGACCCTGCCCGACCCCGATTGGAGACAAGCAACATGGTGAAAGCCGAAAGGAAATACAACCCCCCGATGACGAGATAAACAATACCGACGCCAAAGGTGCTAGTGGTATCTCCTGCCGCGATCCATGCGATCAAGAAACCTGCAAATGCTGGCGCCAAGATTCGTGCAAAATTCATGCTGGTGGTGGTAAGCGCCATTGCGGTGAAGATCAAGCGCTCGTCCACGAGATCCGGAACAAAAGCATTTCGCGCTGGAAACGATAGCGCCAACACGATTCCGTTAAACAGCCCAAACACAATGAAATCCCAGAAACCCACGTTCCCCGATAGGATGATGAAGGCCATGATCAGCGTTGCGATGGCATTTAAGGATTGAGCGGCCACGAGTATCGATTTCTTTGAAACCCGATCAGCAAGAACACCGCCCCACAACGAAAATAGTACTTGGGGAATCATGAAGGACATGGTGACCCATCCAAGATCGACCGCGGAGGAAGTCAATTCGTAAACGAACCAACCTCGCGCGACCTGTTGCATGTTCATCGCGAATGAGGAACCCAAGCTGCCAAGCCACAACCAACGGAAATCGGTCTGCGAAAGCGCCGTATAAATATCCCGAGAAGCCAGAGTCGTCTTAGATCAGCGGGCGACCTCGGATTTTAACACGCGATCCTGTCCAACTCGGTCTCGATCCCGTGACGATCGACCAACTCAGTAATCAAGGCGGTACGAATCACCATCGCGCACCAACTTGCCCGCCGTTGGACCGGAAAAGTGAGTACCAATCACCAGCACCGGACGATCTGCATACAAATCCAAAAAACGGGCGCGTGTCGACGCGCTCTGGTCCGGGTCAACGTCTGCCGTCGTCGACCAATCTGGGTAGGCTATTTGACAGGGATGGTGGACCATATCCCCAGTAATGAGGGCCTCTTCACCTTGGGAAGTAATGTGCACACTGACGTGCCCGGGTGTGTGGCCAGGCGTCGATTCAAGTCGTACCTCACTCGTGACTTGATGATCACTTGAAACAAGATCAGCTAACCCAGCATCAAAAATGGGTCGCACCGAATCGTCAATCACGGGTCCGTATTCGGCCTGGCTTTCGTTTTGCCAATGTGCCCATTCTTCTTCTGCGTACAGGTAACGTGCGTTAGGAAAAGTCGCCTCCCATGCCCCACCGACCAGCCGCGTATTCCAACCGACGTGATCCACATGCATATGCGTACACAAAACCGTATCAACGGTGTCGCGATCAAATCCTGCGGCAGCGAAATCGTCCAGAAACGATGACTGCATCTGATGCCACTTCGGGTAGGTGCGGTCTTTGTCATTACCGATGCACGTGTCAACGACAAGGGTCTGACTCTCTGTCTCAATAATCAAACTATGGAACGAAAGGACGAGCTTGTGATCGTCGTTCACGAACGGTCCGATCCAATCGATTGCCTTGATACAGTCCTCCGTGGCTTGCGGCAATATGTGGTTACCAATGGTTGATGAGGTAAGTTCAACCACCCGCGTAATCGTGGTATCACCAATTCGCCACTTCATCCGTCGTCCTTTGCTTCTGTCCACAATCCGTCACACTATATCGTCCTGAACGCGAATCAAATGGGGAGCTGCCATGACCGAGCCAAGCCGCTACGGCGATGCTGAAATAACGCGAGATGGTCACGTGGCAATCGCAGAAATTCGCCGGCCCCCCAACAACTTCTTCGATGTCGATCTAATCAACGCACTGGTTGCGGCGTTCCGCGATCTCGACGACGACCCCGATTGCCGCGCCATTGTCCTCTGTTCGGAAGGGAAACACTTCTGCGCGGGCAACGATTTTTCCAGGTCCACAGGCCAGTCTGAACGAACTGAGCGAAACGTCTCCCTGGGAAATCCGCTCTATTCTGCAGCCGTCGATTTATTCTCCTGCAAGAAGCCCGTTGTCGGTGCTATCCAAGGAGCAGCCGTGGGTGGTGGATTTGGTTTGGCACTAGTGCCCGATTTTCGAGTCGTCTGCCCCGAGGCTCGATTTACCGCGAATTTCGTTAAGCTCGGCTTTCATCCCGGCTTCGGCTTGACCCACACGCTGCCAAAACTCATCGGACAGCAAAAAGCGAACAACATGTTCTTAACGGGGAAACGAATCGATGGCGAAACAGCTCACGACTGGGGCTTGGGTGACGTCCTAACTGATCGGGAGAACGTACGGTCCGAAGCCATCTCATTGGCGTCTGAGATTGCGGAGAATGCTCCGCTAGCTGTGCTTTCTGTGCGAGCCACCATGCGAGCCGGATTGGTAGAATCCGTCAAAGACCAAACCGACCACGAATTCGTAGAGCAGC
Organism: Gammaproteobacteria bacterium UBA1119; assembly: GCA_002313255.1. Lineage (GTDB taxonomy): Bacteria > Pseudomonadota > Gammaproteobacteria > Pseudomonadales > Azotimanducaceae > UBA11889. The sequence goes on from DCBA01000122.1 coordinate 28,302, forward strand.
AACGGCTTCAGCAGACTGAAGATCATCGCGAAGGTGTCCGAGCGGTCGCCGAACGTCGCGCAGGGAACTTTAACGGTCGGTAATTGATCCTCACACCGACGCCCGGCGAGCATCCAATACACTCCGAATCTCTGCGTACGCTTGTTCGTTTAGTTTGAACCGCCTAAAAAGCATGGCGCCAATTGCATAGCAAACTAGCGGAAACAGGCTATAGAGCGAAACGATTGCAATTTGCGTTTGCATCGACTGCACCTCATTCGGCACAAAACCCGCCGCTTGGAGCACAAATCCGGTCAGCATCAGCATGACACCCATCGCGCACTTGTATACGAAATTCCATGCCGCAAAGTAGGTCCCTTCTTTGCGTTCTCCCGTGACGTACTCGTCGTAATCGATGACATCACCCTGGATGGAGGCGCTTATCGTGCCGCCGCAGCCTGCGGCGAACCCCGCGAAGATAGCGAGCACTATCATCGTAATTAGCCGGACATCAACCGTATCTAGAAACGGGAGGACGAACATGCCGCCAAACGAAACGCCGGTTAGCAACATCGAAAAAAACCATAGTTGTTTTTTGCCGTACCGGCGCGACAACGGTATCCAGATTGGTACAGAAAAGGCGGACGGGATCATGTACGACAAAATAATGAGGGGGGCCCACGATGCAGCGCCAACCACATACTGTGCGACATAGAGCGTCAACACCCCTATTGCTGCCGAACCAACGTTTTCGATGAACGTCACGATAATCAATAATCGCGCGTGCGGATTCCGAACCACGTCCGCAAATGCCCGAAACGGTCGCTCGTTGACTCGCCCTTGAAATTCGACTCGCTCGCGGAGCCTAATCACCGCGAATCCAATCAGAAACGCCATCACAACCGTTGCGACAATCGCCAGCTCGAGTGCGGTTTGTCGCACCACTGCCGCGCCCTGGTCTTCCGCCCAAATAAGGACTTGGAAACTTGCCAGACACAGTATTGAACCGAACGTATAAAACGCGTGTCGGATGCCGAAAATCCTACTGCGTTCGTGATAGTCATCCGACAGTTCCGCGCCGAGAGATAGATGAGGGACAAAAAAGACCGTCATGACCGAGTAAAACCCAATCACCGCCACCGCCATCCAACCGACCAGTGCAGCTTCAGATAACTCCGCGGGAGGCGAGAACACCATCACGAATGCGGCTCCGATAGGAATAACGCTGGCGGCCATCCACGTACGACGACGACCGAAGGAACCGACCGTTCGATCGCTTAGGTAACCAACCACCGGGTCCGAAATCGCGTCCCAAACCCGCGAAATGCTAAAGATAATCCCCATCACTGCCGGCGCGATCAACAGCACGTCCGTCGAGAACTTCATGACGTATAAACCGACGAGTAGGTACATGTAACCTGCACCGACGGTTGGGGCACCGTATGCAAATACTGTCCCCCAGGGAACTCGCCCCCGACGTCGCTCCAACGTCGTATTCACGCGTTTCTGATGGTCAACCCACCGTCGACGGGTAGTGCAACGCCAGTGACGTAACCGGCTGCAGGAAGAACCAAACTTAGGGTCATGTGAGCGACTTCCTCGGGGTCCGCATACCGTTTGAGTGCTACTCGCCGACGCGCATATTCTTGTTTTTGCTCTTCCGGTATCCCGTCCGTAAGGCCCGTTCTTATCGGGCCCGGACAGATGCAATTCACCGTAATGTCCTCGGTTCCAAACTCCACCGCCAGTGAACGTGTTAAACCTAGGACGCCCGTTTTAGCTGCACTGTATGCGCTCGCGTGCTTGGTCGCCCCCAGTCCCTCCGTCGACGCGATATTGACGATCCGACCGCCATCGGCTTTTCGTAGGAACGGCAACGCGGCACGGATTATGCGGACGTGAGCCGTAATCAGTACGTCTTGCGCACGCTGCCAGACGGCCTCGTAATCGTCATCATCCACGGGCGCACCTGCACCAATTCCGGCGTTATTGATAACGATGTCGATGCCGCCAAAGTGCTCAGCGATTTCAGGTACGACTCGTTCGATGGCCTCCCGATCCGAAACATCAAGCGGCCATCCTCGCACCGAGTAACCGGCTTCGCTGATTTCTTCAACGACCTGCTCCAACGGATCTTCGTTAATATCGGTTACCGCCACCAACGCCCCTTGCTCAGCGAACAAGCCAGCAGTTGACCGGCCCATACCGCTGGCAGCGCCAGTGATGATGGCGACCTTTCCTTCGATCGACCGGCTAAGTTTGGTTAATTTCATTGCGTCCTCCCGAGCAATCGATTATTGCCCATCCTGTCGCGATATACAGTTATCGAGGCGACCTAATTACGGCTGTTGTGCAGCGTCCGCTTGTTCGGCCCGCACACCGCGCATAGAATGCGCGGTTTCGTGGCCCAGGGGTCGTTAGCTCAGTTGGTAGAGCACCGGGCTTTTAACCCGTTGGTCCTGGGTTCGAGCCCCAGACGGCCCACCACCACGCCACCACGGAACCACATTTGGATTGGGCAGCACGAAACTTCATCTTGAGAGCTCGAAACGGGCCCACGGCGCCCCGCTTTTCCCTCGACAACCTACCTTCAGCCAATCACCTAGAAGTCGTCGCTCAATCCATCGCGAACGCTCTCTTTTATGCCAATCAACACCGTTTCGATACGTCGATCTGGGTCGTTCTCGAGGGACCTCCTTGCCCACCACGCGTGCTTGCCTACCGAGGCAATTCCATCGGCTCGCTCGGGGGGTTTGACGAGCGCTCCATCGCAGCATCGATGCGCACTGCCCTCGCCCAAGGAACGCGCCTCGGTCGTGACGAAACGGTCATTTGTGAAAGTGGTATCGAAGTCACGCATCGTAGTTTCGAGTCAATGATCAAAGCAGCGGCGATTCCCGGCTTTTATTACCTAGACAAAAAAGGATCCGATATACGTGAGACCTCGTTCGACTCACCGGCGATCTTTGTATTGAGCGATCACAAATCGATGCCGCGTAAGAGCACGCACTACCTCGCGCGGCTCGGAGGCCGCCCCATCGCTTTGGGACCTAAGACTATTTTTGCAAGCCAATGTATTGTTTTAGTTCACAACGATCTCGATCGCCAAGCGATTCAGTAATATCGCGTGGGATCGACCACGCCCGCTGATTGAAATCCCTCCCTGCGGATACGACAACTATCGCATCGTCCGCAAGCCTCGCCATCTCGATTAGGTTGGTAGCATGAGACCGTGTTCCCATAGTTCACTCCGAGCTGCAGTCCTTTGATGATAATGTCAGCCTTTGGCAATTCGATGAGTGGCGCATGAACTGTAAACCTATTCCCTTCGACCCCAGCTTGAGTCGCCAGATTAGCTAGCTTTTCAAACCCTTGGATGAACTCAATACGGCAGTCCGGGTAGCCCGAATAATCCACCGCGTTGACGCCGATGAAGAGATCGTGCGCACCCAGCACTTCGGCCCAAGCAAGCCCTAACGATAAGAACACGGTGTTTCGTGCCGGCACATAGGTCACGGGAATACCTGTCGTTGGTGCCTCCGGCACCTCTATCGCTGCATCAGTTAAAGCCGACCCACCAAATTCAGAAAGATCAATCGAAACAACACGGTGCTCTTTAACACTAGCGGATACCGCAATTTTTCGGGCCGCTTCTAACTCGATGGCGTGCCGTTGACCATAAAAAAAAGACAGCGCGTAACACTCGAATCCCCGGTCATTCGCTATCGCCAGCGTCGTCGCGGAATCAAGGCCGCCTGACAAAAGTACGACGCCGATCGTCAACGACCTGCCTCGTCGCCCCAAAGAACTTTATGGAGTTGTATCTGAAAACGTACGTCCAGCCGATCCGCGAGGATCCACTCGGCAAGGTGCCTAGCATTCTGCTCAGATGCTGATGGGGAGAACAGTACCTCGCCAACGTGCGCGGTGAGGTCGTACTCCGCACAGATGTCCCTTGCCCAGCAATAATCGCGTCGGTCACAGATCACAAATTTCACCTGATCCCTTTCCCGCAATGCAGCCACGTTTGAAAAGAGATTCCGATCCAATTCTCCGGATCCTGGAGTTTTGAAATCCACAACTCGACTCACCCTTGGATCGACGGCGGTGATATCCATCGCTCCGCTGGTTTCGAGTGACACCACGTAACCCCGATTACACAATGCGGCAAGCAAGCCAAATACCCTCGGTTGTGCCAGCGGTTCACCCCCAGTCACCGTTACGTGCCGCACGCCAAGTTCGTCTACGCGATTAAGAATGGCATCTAACGCGAGCGTTGAGCCACCATGAAACGCGTACGCGGTATCGCAATACTGACAACGAAGTGGACACCCGGTCAGCCGAATAAAGACTGTAGGCCTGCCGACGCTCCTCGATTCACCCTGCACTGAGAGAAAAATCTCCGTGACGCGAAGCGTCTCGGCCTCTGACACGACGCTAGAGGTACTCGGATGCGTACGATTTGGCGAGATCACCGACCGTTCCCGGATGGTTTTTGATGACTCGATCAAGATAATCGCGTGCGCGCACAGTATCGCCCAGCTGATGGTAGACCTTGCCAAGTTTGTATAACGCGTCAGGTACTTTCGCGTGATCCGGGTATAAGGTGACCACCTGTACGAATGACTGCCGCGCTTTTTCTAGATCGTCAGTGGCGTGATGTAATTCCCCCAACCAATAAAATGCGTTGGGAGTCCACTGCCCGTTCGGGTAATCAACGATAAATTGATCGAAAGCGACAATGGCGTCATCAAACCTACGCTCACTTGTGAGCGCGTACGCGCTTTCATACGAACCGCGTTCTGTACCGGTAGGATCGATAACGGGCGGCAACGGCGGAATATTCGTCTCGTCATGCGGTTCCGTTGCGACATCTATCGCCCGAAGTTCGCGGAACCGTCGGTCAATGTCGGTGTAACGTCGATTCTGTTCCCGCGTAAGCCGATCGACCCGATAAATCTGCTCCTCAAGCATGCCCCGAACGATTGCCAGCTCTTCTTGTAAAACCTGCAATTGATAAAAGAGTGCCGCTAACCCCGTATTGTTACTCGCAGTCCCGTCAGCGGATTCGAGGCTCGAGTTCCGTTCCGGGGTTTGATCGACGATCGGAGCCGCGCCGTTTGCATCAACCGTCGCGTAACCGAACAGAGTGCACAAAAAAAAGAGCAACCCCTTCGTTCCACGCCTTCTTTTTTGTGTCTTGTCTGTTCGCACTGCGAACAAGCACTTACCGATAAATCACTACCGCGCGCCTATTCTTACTCCACGCGGACTCATCGTGTCCGGGGTCGTCTGGGCGTTCTTCGCCGTAGCTGACCATTTCAATTTGGGATCGTCGAACTCCGGCTGATGTTAGAAAACTACGCACCGCATTGCCGCGACGTTCACCTAAAGCAAGGTTGTATTCGCGTGTTCCACGCTCGTCACAGTGCCCTTCAATGACTAAACGACGATCACGATTCCGAGTCAAAATGTTCGCGTGCATCTCAAGAAGGCGCAAATCGCGAGCGGAAAGTCGGGCCTGATCTAGTTCAAAGTAAAACTTAGTCGCCAAGATTCGACCAGTCGGCATGAGGGGTCGGCTACGGCTATCAAAATCGGTCGATTCCGGTTCGGCTTGAACAGCTTGCGATTGCGCAGGTTGCGATTGCACCGGCACAACATCAACCGGTGCCGCTGGTTGAGCGGCCGGCTCGGGTTCCTGTTGACTGGCGCAACCCACAAGAATTAGCGCGGCCGCAACCAACAATGCCACGTTGTACCTTCTGACCTGCCTCATCATTCCTCTCTCCTCATCAATCTATAACCCACGAGTTGCAGACAGTGTATCGAGGTACGGCGACCAGGAGGGTTCCCGGACATCCCCTGCCGACGACGGTAATTTATATTTAACCTGACCATCAATGGATACTACGGCCAGTATACCTCGGCCCTGGTCCTGAGTCGCATATATCAACATGGTTCCGTTCGGCGCCAGCGACGGCGATTCATCCAGCGACGTTTTCGTCAATACCCGGGGTTCTTCGTCAGTTTCAAGATCTTGCCAAGCGATGTGATAAATACCTTCACGCCGATGCACGTACACTAGATGCCGCCCGTCGGGGAGCAGCCGGGCACGGGCATTATAATCACCGTGAAACGTCAGCCTTTCGGTCAACGACGTCCGTAAATCGACCCGGTAAATCTGTGGTCGGCCACCACGATCCGACGTGAAAATCAGACTCTTCCCATCGGGCGTCCAGCCAGGTTCCGTATCTATGGCCGATATGTGGCGCGTTACCCGTCGAGGTCTGCGCGCCGGCGTCGCGATCTCCATGGTATAGATTTCGGGATTTCCGTCCCTCGACAACACCATCGCCAATTCTCGCCCATCCGGGGAAAAGGCCGGGGCACCGTTAAGACCGGGATAGGAGGGAAGGCGCTGTCGAACGTTACTCTCAAGTTCCTGAATAACAATCGACGGCCTGCCGGTCTCAAAGGAAACGTATGCAATTCGTTGACCATCGGGGGACCAACTAGGCGATAGAAGAGGTTCCGACGTCTCAAAAAGAGTCCGCGGACGTTCACCGTCCGAATCCGCCATCTCCAGTTTGTAGCGCGCGTACGAGGTTCCAATGTTTTCGACGAGGACGTATAGAATTCGCGTCGAAAAAGCACCCCTAATACCGGTTATTTCTTCATACACGTCATCCGCGATTCGGTGCGCGATGTCGCGCATACGATCTCGGGGCGCCGTGATTTCACCCGATTTCACCTCACGTTCGGCACTCACATCAAACAAGCGGTACGTCACCGTGATCCCACCGTCCACGCGGCTAAGATGACGCCCGATAAGCAAGTACTCCATACCCAATATCCGCCAATCACGAAAGTAAACATCTTCTGGTTGGGATGGGTAGGAGAGCATGTTTTCTTTCTCAATAGGCGAAAATTGCCCGCTTCGTATCAGGTCAAACGAAATAACTCCGGAGATATCGCCCGTCGAATTAGACGACGCAAATGGGACAACGGCGATCGGGATAGGGTTGTCGTTTCCGCGGTCGATGACGATTTCTAGGGCATCTAAGCCCTGGAGGGAAGCGAATACGGCCCACCAGATCACTTTTTTCAACGCAACAGATCCTCCGGTTTGAACAACAGTCGAAACTTACGGAATTGTGCTTCGAACACTTCGCTATCCTGAGGTACCTCAAAGCGCCGTGCTTTGCGAACAGCAGCTAACGCGGACCGGTCGAACGCCGTACTTCCACTCGAATCGAGCAGGCTGACTGTATTCAAATCGCCGGTCGGGAAGAGCTCCACAAGAATACCGGCGGCCATTTCGTTGCGGGCACTTGGCGGCCTCGACCAATGAGCTACGATACTGGCGTATATGCCGTCCACATAGGATTGTGCTACATCTTGATCGGCGCGAACGGAAATATCGATCGCGTCTTGAGTCAACGAGCGCTCAAAGTCGCGACGCCGCATTTCTTGAAGTTGTTGGCGCCGCGCTTTCATTCGTTCGCGTCGCTCACGCTCCATGCGTTGTTCGCCCGTTTCTTTTACTTTCGACGACGCGCTGTCTTGGTCACCAAACGCGCGATTTCGAACCGACGGAGTCTTCGGCGGCGTCGAAGTGATTTTCCCGTTCGTTTTTGCGGGCAGAGGTTTCTTTTTCGGTGCTGAGCGGCGCGTTTCACGAACGATGAGCATTGCCTTGATCGCTTTCGGCTGTACGACTACGGGTTCCCGAGAACTCGGCGCCCACTCCCATTCGAGCATTGCTACCACAACCGCATGGAGTACAAGTGCACCGACAATCGGCAGACCGTAATCAGTTAGTTTTCCCACCGTTAGACGTCCGGGGGGGCGGTGATGAGCCCAACGCTTTCTGCCCCCGACTTCTGTAGGACCGTCATTATCTCGATCACCTCGGCATACGTTAGGTCCGCGTCTGCCCGAAGAAAAACGGGGATGTCTGGCCGCGCAGCAATAATCCGCAAGGCTTGGTCTTCCAATGAAAAGATTGTGACCCGATTGGCCTCCTTTTCCATGTTACGCATACCCACGTTAATGAATATCGCCCCATCACTACGAACGCTGACAATGAACGGATCGTCTTGGTCGTTGGACAGTGGATCGGAAGGTTTCTGCGGCAGATTTACCTCCACTCCTTGCGTCAATATCGGTGCAGTCGCCATGAAAATCACCAACAAAACCAACATCACGTCGATATACGGCACCACGTTGATTTCAGACATCGGCTTACGACGGGTCGCCATACTTTAGGTTTTTTCGGAATGTGCATGGCGGAACAAGATAGAGGTGAGCTCATCGGCAAACGCCTCGTATCGCTTCATCAGCACATCGACTCTAGTCGAGAAGCGGTTATAACCGATCACAGCAGGTATCGCTGCAAACAAACCCATCGCTGTCGCAATAAGTGCTTCTGAAATTCCAGGTGCGACCGAAGCGAGCGTCGCTTGACTCATGTTGGCAAGGCTCCGAAACGAATTCATGATGCCCCAGACCGTTCCGAAAAGACCGACGTACGGACTCGTGGAACCCACGGTAGCAAGGAACCCGAGGTGCTTTTCGAGTTGTTCCTCCTCCCGCGAAACTTCTACCCGCATAACCCGCTGCACACCCTGCATGATCGAATCCGGGTCGGTATTGGGTTGCTCTGAGAGTCTTTGAAATTCGGTGAAGCCAGAAACGAACACCGTTTCGATTCCGGTGAGTGACGAATCGTTCCCCAGATCTTTATGCAACTCACGCAAATCAATTCCGCTCCAGAAGTAGTCCTCGAATTCGTTTAGCTCCGACTGCACCCGGTCGAGCGCTCTCCACCGCTGAAAAATCATTACCCAAGAAGCTATCGATACAGCCGCAAGCAGGGCCATGATTATTTGCACTAGCAAGCTCGCGTTTGCGACGAGCGCGTATATCGAGAGGGGTTCCGACATCAGTTAAATCTTATAGCTCAAGCTCGTTTTGATCGGATTGATTACCCACTGGCGTAGGCGGCGCTATCGAAAAATGGTGATACGCACGCTCAGTCGCAACCCGACCCCGCGGGGTACGCATCATATAACCCTGTTGAATGAGGTAGGGTTCGACGACATCCTCGATCGTATCCCGCTCTTCTCCAATCGCGGCCGCCAACGAATCCAGACCGACCGGTCCACCCGAGAACTTTTCAAGAATGGTGAGAAGTAGTTTTCGATCCATGACATCGATACCTTCCTCATCGACATTAAGTAACTCCAGTGCCGCGTCTGCCGTCTCGGCCGACACGTTTCCATCCGCCCGTACCTCCGCGTAATCCCTGACACGACGCAACAGTCGATTGGCCACTCGGGGCGTCCCGCGGGCCCGCCGCGCAATTTCCAACGCCCCCTCGGCATCGACTTTGACGTCAAGTCTTTGGCCAGTACGCGTCACAATTTCCGTCAATTCCTCGACCGCATAGAACTCAAGCCGGTGGACAATGCCGAATCGATCTCTTAGCGGCGAAGTCAGAAGGCCTGCGCGGGTCGTCGCTCCAATCAGAGTAAAAGGCTTGAGCGTATACGGTATCGAACGCGCCGCCGGTCCCTCACCGATAACGATGTCGATACGATAGTCCTCCATCGCCGGGTAGAGTATCTCTTCGACCGACGCCGACAACCGATGTATTTCGTCAATGAAAAGGACATCGTTCTCTTCAAGATTACTTAGGAGAGCGACCAATTCGCCTGCCTTTTCAATGACAGGACCAGACGTAGTCTTCAATCCCACCTGCATTTCATTAGCGACGATATGGGCGAGCGTCGTCTTGCCAAGTCCAGGCGGGCCGAAGATCAAGGTGTGGTCCAGCGGTTCGTTACGTTTACGCGCCGCTTCGACAAATATCTGCATTTGTTCCTTAACGGAATTCTGTCCCACGAAGTCCCCTATCAATTTCGGCCGTAAGGCTCGATCAAAAGCCCTATCTTCGGTGCCGCTTTGTCCGGAAGTGATGCGGTCCGGTTTAATGCTCATGCGTTTGTCGTCATCCGTTGCAACGCCAT
>DCBA01000122.1:38697-47534 GCA_002313255.1 Gammaproteobacteria bacterium UBA1119
TCTAGTGGCCGATAACCGAGTGAAACCAGAGCGAGCTCAGCTTCTCTTGCGGTTGATTCCTTGTTGGTAGCTCCACGGGTAATTCCAACGGGCAGTGTATCGAGCCGATCCTTGAGTTCCATCAGCAGCCGTTCAGCTGTCTTTTTGCCGACACCCGGAACGCGCGTCATCGCGGCAACGTCCTGGTCCGCTACGGACGTGGCGAATTGCTCAGGTGTAAGTGAAGAAAGAAGCGTCAATCCCAATTTTGGTCCGATGCCGTTGACCTTGATCAAGGCTCGAAATAGTTCCCGCTCCGCTAACGAGGCAAATCCAAACAAGGCGTGAGTATCGTCTCGGACGACAAGGTGGGTATAGACGTCGACCTCACCCTCGTGGCCTGCCACCGTCGCCAATGTCGTTCCGGTTACTTCCGCCTCGTACGCGACACCCTGCACATCGATGATTAGAACGTTATCGCTGATATTGACGACACGTCCTCGCAAGCGACTAATCATGGCGTTCCTTGCTTTAGTTGCCACCGAGTATTGACATGACAGATAGCCACTGCAAGCGCATCGGACGCATCCGTCGACGGAACGCCCTGTAATTTGAGTAGCGCTTGGACCATATGTTGGACCTGGCCTTTGGTTGCTCCCCCACTACCGACCACGGATTGTTTAATACGGCGTGCGGCATACTCATTCACGCCGAGATCCTGCGTCACTGCCGCGGTAATGGCGGCTCCTCGGGCTTGACCCAATTTCAATGCCGACATGGGGTTGCGTGCCACGAAAACTTCTTCAATCGCAAACTCATCGGGCCGGTATTGTTTTATGAGTTCATCAACGCCCTGAAAAATATCTTTGAGCCGGGACGGAAAATCGGGCCCTGTCGTATGTATACAACCGCTGGCGACGTAGATCGATGCCCCGTCCTCTATCCCCACGATGCCATATCCGGTCACGCGGGATCCTGGGTCAATCCCCAGAACACGAATCACGAGGCCAACACAGAGTCTGGAAAGTCAGCGTTCGAATACACGTTCTGAACGTCGTCAAGATCCTCCAAGGCATCGATCAGAAGCAGATTTTTTTCGGCTGTGTCTGCATCACAAATACTCGTACTTGACGCCACCATGGCAACTTCCACATGACCCGGTTCGACTTCGCGAGCGCGAAACACATCCACCACACGACCAAAACTTTCGAACGTCGTGATCACCGTCAGCGCGCCCTCGTCATCGCTGTCCACGTCTTCTGCACCGGCATCGAGAGCGACGTCCATAACCTCATCTTCATCCGCACCCGGAGCAAAGCTGATAAGTCCTCGGCGCTCGAATAGATAGGCAACGGATCCATCGGTTCCCAAGTTCCCACCGTATTTTGTAAACGCATGTCGAACCTCAGCCACCGTGCGGTTCTTATTATCGGTCATGGCTTCGACCAGAATTGCCACACCGCCTGGCCCATAACCTTCGTAAACTAGCTCTTCAACGTCGTTTCCTTCCGGGTCGCGCGCGCCCCTCGCGATTGCCCTGTCAATCGTATCTCTAGGCATATTGACCGATAACGCATTATCGACTGCGGCGCGTAGTCGGGGATTGTCATCGACGAAAGTCCCGCCGAGTCTGGCAGCGACGGTGACTTCACGAGTAACTTTCGTCCACACTTTCGCGCGCTTGGCGTCTTGGCGCGCCTTTCGGTGTTTGATGTTGGCCCACTTTGAATGTCCAGCCACGCCTTCCGGTCCCTATTCGCCGTGTATTCGGATCCCGAGCTCGTGTAGTTGGTGCTCGTCCACTGAGCTCGGCGCCGACATCAAGAGGCACGAAGCCGTTTGAGTTTTCGGAAATGCAATCACATCGCGAATCGACTCAGTGCCGCTCATGAGCATAATTAATCGATCAAGACCAAGGGCTATTCCACCATGTGGCGGACAACCCAATCGAAGAGCCTCCAGCAGAAACCCAAATTTGATAACGCCTTCTTGACCAAGACCTAGCGCTTCGAAAACTGCAATTTGTACCGCTGCGTCGTGGATTCGCATGGACCCACCACCCAATTCGCACCCATTCATAACGACGTCGTATGCCCTCGCCCGCGCCGCGCCAGGATTCGATTGCAACTCGCTTAACTCGCACGCCGGCTGGGTGAATGGATGATGCTCCGGCGCCCAGGTGCCGTCAGACGATTCATGGAACATTGGCCAATCGACAATCCAGCACGGTCGAAACCCATCGGACAAGAGATCCATGTCGGTGCCCAGACGATTTCGGAGAGCCCCCATTGACTCATTCACGACTTGCGCCCTATCAGCTCCGAAAAATACGATGTCTCCCGTATCGGCCCCGACTCTCTCCAGCAGGCTCGTTATCACGTCTTCGGGTAAGAATTTCAGTATCGGCGACTGGACACCGTTGATGCCGCTTTGGGCGTCGTTCACCTTAATGTATGCGAGACCTTTCGCTCGATACTGACTCACAAACTCGGTGTAGTCGTCGATTTGCTTACGAGAAAGGACCTCGTTGGCATGAGGCACGCGAAGCGCGACAACTCGGCCTTGGGGATCGTTGGCGGGACCATTAAAAACTTTGAATTCAACCTCATTCATCAGGTCATCGATGTCGATCAGCTCCAATGGGTTTCGTAGGTCGGGACGATCCGATCCAAATCGCCGCATCGCCTCGCCGTGGGTGATGACGGGGAACGAGCCCAGATCTACCCCTAGAGCCTCGGAAAAAAGGCCCTTCAGCATTCCTTCGGTCAACCGCATCATCTCGCCCTCGTCAACGAACGACGCTTCAATATCAATCTGTGTGAATTCAGGCTGGCGGTCGTGCCGCAGATCTTCGTCGCGGTAGCAGCGAGCAATCTGGTAGTACTTGTCCATTCCGGACATCATGAGCAGTTGCTTAAATAGTTGCGGCGATTGCGGCAGAGCAAAAAATTCGCCCGCATGGGTACGACTTGGAACAAGATAATCCCTCGCTCCCTCTGGCGTTGCTCTAGTCAATGTCGGGGTTTCGATCTCCCAATATCCTTCCGACTCGAGAAACCGGCGCACACAACTCGTCACCTCTGAACGAAGACGCAATCGTGCCTGCATCTCCGGTCGACGCAAATCCACGTATCGGTATCGAAGCCGGACGTCTTCGCCAGCCGACGAATATTCATCCAACTGGAAAGGCGGCGTCGCGGAAGCGTTGAGAATTTCTAAGGTGGAACCAAGAACCTCCACCTCCCCCGTCTTCATATCGGGATTAATCGTGCCTTCTGGCCTTGCACGCACGCGGCCGCGTGCGTGTAGAACGAACTCGTTACGAACCATATCTGCGACGGCAAAGCTCTCTTCGGTGTCGGGGTCGTAAACGACCTGAGCGATCCCGCTACGGTCGCGGATATCGAGAAAAATAACTCCGCCATGATCGCGACGTTTATGAACCCACCCTGTGAGCTCAACCTCCTCGCCAACGAAGCTCGAATTCAGTTCGCCGCAATAATGGGTGCGCATCCCGGAACCCTGGTCTGTGATATGGAATTTGGGCGCGGGCAGCCTAACACAGCCCCACGGCTAATCGGAGCCAGAAGAGCTCGAGCTCGTGTTCTTAGACGACCCGCCCTTGGGTTCCCTCGATGCCTTGGGTTCGGCTTTCTTGGTTGAATCCGCTGGCGACTCGGACTTTCCAGTGTCTTTCGAGACGTCGGTCTTGGAGGCATCAGACGTGGCTTCAGATTTTGAGGATTCCGCTTCGCCCGACTTGTCCGGCGCGTTCTTCTTTTCGTCCCCCGCGATGTTCTTCTTATCGCCTGATTTGAAATCGGTTTCGTACCATCCGCTTCCCTTGAGTCGAAAGGCAGCGACCGAAACGAGTTTTTTTAGCTCAGCTTTACCGCACTCGGGACAATCCTTGAGTGGGTCTTCGCCGACCCGCTGAATCGTTTCAAACTGATGCTCACACGAAACACACGCGTACTCGTATATGGGCACCTCGGAACCTCCTTACCAATCTCAGGCAGCCGGGAAGAATATAGAAATTTCCAGTTAAAAACATCGCGTGTAAGGTTTCATCTGACCGTCCGTCGCGTCAATCTCCAAAAAATCTATCTTATAGGCGCTAGGACTCGTGTAGATATCGCAACATGGCTATATGGCTATAACGAAACAAATTTCCATCTCGACACCCTTTGTCGATCCAACAATCGAACCCTCGGAGCGAAAAGACGGATCTCGTTAGATTGGGGGAGACATGATCTCGTTCCATCACGGATAATCCTGCCCCATGCTAAGCAGCCAAACGATAGTCCCAACACTTAGAGAAACACCGAGCGATGCCGATGTCGCCAGTCACGTGTTACTCCTACGTGCTGGATGTATCCGGCAGCTGGCTTCCGGTCTCTATAGTTGGCTGCCCTTGGGCCTCCGTGTACTCCGAAAAATCGAAGCCATTGTTCGAGAAGAATTAAACAACGCAGGTGCCGAAGAAATACTCATGCCCATGGTCCAACCCGCTGAACTTTGGCAAGAGAGTGGACGTTGGGACGTTATGGGGCCTGAAATGATGCGGATGCGTGATCGCAACGATCGAGAATACGCCCTCGCACCTACCCATGAAGAAGTCGTTAGCGATCTGATCCGAAAGGTGATCGTTAGTTACAAACAACTGCCTTGTAACCTATACCAAATCAACACCAAGTTCCGTGACGAAATACGGCCGCGTTTTGGCCTTTTGCGCGCCCGTGAATTCGTGATGAAGGACGGCTACTCATTCCATCTGGACGACGCGTCATTCGAACTAACTTACCAGGCCATGTTCGACGCTTACTCTCGGATTCTGAACCGTATCGGCTTGGACTTCAGGGCCGTCGACGCCGATCCCGGCACGATGGGCGATGGAGAAAGTCACGAATTTCACGTCCTTGCAGAATCTGGAGAAGACGCGATCGCCTTCAGCCCTAGCAGCAGTTACGCGGCGAACGTCGAGAAGGCTGAAGCCATCGCGACTGGAGATCTCGACGAGCCCGCATTAACGCTGGAGAAAAAACCCACGCCCGACGTACACACGATTGATGATGTCGCGCGTCTATTTCGGGTCTCAACAGAGAAGACGATAAAAACGCTCATCGTTCAGGGAACCAGCTCGCTGGTAGCACTCGTTCTACGCGGCGATCACCAACTTAACGAAAAAAAAGCAGCACACTTGCCGGAAATCGCTCAACCTTTCCAATTTGCCAGAGAAGAAGAAATCCGCGCCACATTGGCATGTGGGCCCGGGTCGATCGGCCCCGTACACCTACGTATCCCGATTTGTGTCGATCGTAGTGCGGCGACCGTCAGTGATTTTGTCTGTGGTGCCAACGAAGACGGCTTCCACTTCTCCGGTGTCAACTGGAAACGAGATGCAACTGCAACTCGAGTCGTCGACATCCGTAACGTGGTCGAAGGTGATCCCGCCGTCGATGCCAGTGGTCCCCTTAAATTCATACGCGGTATTGAGGTCGGCCATATCTTTAAACTTGGAACCAAATATACAACTCCCATGAACATTGCCATCCAGGATGCCGAGGGCGTTTCGCGAGAACTGATCATGGGCTGTTATGGCATGGGCATCTCCCGACTGGTTGCCGCCGCCGTGGAGCAGTGTCACGACGATGAAGGCATTATCTGGCCCGAAGCTATTGCGCCCGCCATGGTGCACATCATCGCCATCAACTACGGCCGTTCGGATGCCGTTCGTGCAGCAGCTCACGACCTCTACGACCGCTGTCTCGAAGCAGATATCGAAGCATTCCTCGATGACCGCGACGAACGACCAGGGGTCAAATTCGCGGACGCCGATCTGCTCGGGTTACCTCACCGCGTCATCGTAGGCGAAAGAAATCTTGCTGAGGGCCTTCTCGAATACAGTTATCGTCGTACTCAGTTGGAGCTCATTACCCCCACACAGGTGTTGGAACGGTTACAGCGCTAATTTGGGCGGAGCCAACGGCTTCCAATAGTGACTCAACCGTTTGCGGTCCAATAAGGATCGTAACCAGCTCCCCGTTTGGATTGATCAAAAGCGTGGTGGGCAAAATCGAAGGTACGGCCAGCTCCCAGCGCGCCCGGGGATCCTCCAAAAGAACCGGGAAATTGATGCCCATCGTTTTGACTAACGAAGTCAGTGCATCGCCTGTTACGCCATCGTAATTGACACCGACGACGTGAACACCCAGTTTAGATCCCATTTTCTGAATCTGGTTTAGTTCAGGTATTTCATCGCGACAAGGACCACACCACTCCGCCCAATAATTGACCAACGTCCATCGGCCACGCCAATCTTTTTCTTCGAAGTTCCCGCCATCATCGACCTCGATTGCCGCATCGTGACAACCTGAAGTTGCCAAGGTGACAATAACTAACAGGCTAAGTTGCCAGTACTTCTTCAATACTTACGTCCAATTGTTCACGCCCAAAAGAAGCAAACGCGAGAAACCGCTCCGTGATCGACTCAAGTCCACCGACGCCTTCGAAGTCCTCGAGCATTATCGCGCTGGGCAGATGCGAATGTAGAGACCAAAGCGATACGTCTCTCAAACTCCGTGCAAGTACCCAACGATCCTCTCCAGTGGTTTGTAATAGCCGTTGTTGACGCAAGACGCCAACGATCTGTTCGTGTTCTTCTCGTGTCATCGGCACGGCTCGATTAATCGATGCTTCGGTCACTTGTGCACCATCCGCGTGGGCGTCCCGAAGTATTTTCAGCACACGCAAAGCCTTTATCACCACGGGCTCTGGGGTAGCCTCGGCAACGTCTTGGGATAAAGAAAGTGTCCGAACAAACACGCCACCCGCCAAAATTAATAGCCACACCACGTACAACCACATAAGGAAAAAAGGTACCGCCGCAAAGGTGCCGTATACCGAGGCAATATCGACTTGGGTCACCATGAAACGAAAGCCGAGTTTACCGATTTCGAACAATATTGCCGTCATCACGCCACCCACAAGCGCATGTTTGAACGGTACGACCGTATTCGGAACTGCATAAAACAGCACCGTGAAAGTCGCGATCGCCGCGATGATAGGTAGCCAAGCCAACATCACTTGGCTGATTAAGGGAGCATTCTCGGCAACTAACGGAAAAGTGAGTAGGTACGTACTGCCGACAATACTTGCGACCAATAACGGCGGTCCAATGGTGAGCACAGCCCAATAATTGACAAGTCGCGACCAACCCTTCCTACGTTCGTGAATCTGCCAGATATCGTTGAACGACTTTTCGATGGTGACCAACAACAAAAACGAGGTAACGAACAAGATGACCGAACTAGGACCCGCCAACTGCAGAGCGCGAGACGAAAAGTCTGCTAACTGACTCTGCACAATGGCGCTCGATTCCGGTACGAAGTTACGGAAAATAAAGTTCGATACGATGTCACCAACTTGATCGTATTCTGGGAGAAACGCCAATGTCCGGTACCCCACGGCCATGATGGGCACGATCGAAAACAAGGTAGTGTAGGTCAACGCAGAAGCGGACTTGAAGCAGTCGTAGCCAGTGAACTGCTCGTACACTTGATTCCCAAACCAGCGGCAATATCCAACGAGATCTGCGCCCATGAATCGATCCCTCTGCTGAGGAAGTTCTAGTATAAGAGTCAGCGTGTGAGGCTGCGCACTATATCTAGTAGTAAGCGATTGCGTCGGTACCGGGAATCAATGAACTATACGAGGTGCTTCCGTCTTGGAAACGTAATTTTCCTCGGGCTCGTTCGCGGTCGCCTCCATGGTCTGCACCACGAAACGTCGCGTATTAATTTCTCCGGACACGACTTCCGGAAGTGCAGCCATAAAGACCTTCATATGTTCGGTCTGGTAATGCCGCGTTAAGGCCTCCATGGTTTCCCACTCTTGAAACAGAACCAACGCGTTCGGGTCCTGAAGCCCCACGTAAAAGTCGTAGGAAATACAGCCTCGTTCCAGCTGAGTCGCATCCGACATTTCACGCGCTAGTTGCAATGCCCGCTTCCGGCGTTCGGGCACGATCGGAATAACGCCGTGGACTATGATCATTCGTTAACCTCCATCACGCCCAAATCCAAAAGCACACTAGCTACTTCTTCAAGAATAGCAGGGTCGTCAATAGTTGAAGGTACTTTGTACGGGTCGCCATCAATCATTTGGCGTAGTACCTGCCTTAGAATCTTTCCTGAACGCGTTTTCGGAAGCCGCGGTACAACACACACCTTCCGGAAATTGGCGAAGGCACCTACATCGCCCCGTACCATCTGAATTAATTCCTGTTCCAACGTCGATTGTTCGATATTGACCCCGTCCTTTAGCAGCACAAGACCGAGCGGTACTTGTCCCTTGTCCGGGTCGCGAATGCCAACGACTGCACACTCTGCCACGGCAGGATGATCGGCGACGACTTCTTCCATCTGACCCGTCGATAACCGATGGCCTGCTACGTTCATGACGTCGTCCACTCGTCCCATGATATAGACATATCCATCCTCGTCGCGGTAACCACCATCACCGGTCAAGTAGTAGCCTGGATATCTAGTCCAATACGACTCCATAAATCGGTCGTGATCTCCCCACACTGTCGGTAACGATCCGGGTGGCAGTGGTTCCTTGACCACAACGTTTCCATCTTGCCCGGCGGCGACCACTTTTCCATCTTCGTCGAGTATCTTGAGGTCATAGCCTGGGACTGGAAACGTCGGCGAGCCGGGTCGTGTTTCAACTAACCCGTAGCCTGCCATATTCGAACAAATCGGCCATCCGGTCTCGGTCTGCCACCAGTGATCAATGACAGGCACCTCTAGCACCTCGTTCAGCCATTGATATGTCGGCGGATCCAAACGTTCTCC
>DCBA01000122.1:47747-49474 GCA_002313255.1 Gammaproteobacteria bacterium UBA1119
TGAACACATGGGCCAGCCGGATTCAGTCTGCCACCAGTGATCAATGACAGGCACCTCTAGCACCTCGTTCAGCCATTGATATGTCGGCGGATCCAAACGTTCTCCAGCGACGAAAAGATATTCCAACGCGGAAAGATCGTGGTTATGCATCAGCTCGCAGTGGGGATCCTCTTTTCGAATCGCTCGAAATGCGGTCGGGGCAGCGAAAAACGTCTTTACCCGATGTTCTGCTAGTACTCGCCAAAACGTCCCTGCATCCGGCGTGCGCACTGGCTTACCCTCAAAAAGTAACGTCGTGCACCCTTTGATCAGCGGCCCGTAGACGATATAAGAATGCCCGACCACCCAGCCGACATCGGAAGCCGCCCAATACACATCCCCTACATCCGTCCCATAGATAGCTGCCATGCTGTAATTTAGGGCTACGGCATGTCCGCCTTGATCACGTAATATACCTTTGGGCCTCCCGGTCGTACCCGACGTGTATAGAATATACAAAGGATCAAGTGCGTCTAAAGCAACCCACGTTGCATATTTGGCGGCGGCTTCCCATTCTGCCCAGTCGTGATCACGGCTTCCGATCAGCGGCGCCTCCAGCATCTTGCGCTGTAGGACGACGCAAGCTTCTGGTTTGTGTTTCGCAATACGTATCGCTTCGTCCAACAAGGGTTTGTACGCGATGATCGACTGGAACTCGATCCCACACGACGCCGATAGAATAACTCGTGGACTCGCGTCATCGATCCGCATCGCTAGCTCTCGAGCAGCAAAGCCGCCAAACACGACCGAGTGGACGGCCCCAATCCGCGCGCATGCAAGCATTGCGATGACGGCCTCAGGCACCATGGGCATGTAAATAATGACTCGATCCCCTTGGACTACATCCAGAGCCATCAGTCCCCCAGCAACTTTTGCAACACGTTCCGTAAGTTCACGGTAGGTGATACGTGCAACCGTATTTGTCACCGGCGAGTCATAAATCAACGCGATCTGGTCACCCCGACCCGCTTCCACGTGACGATCCAAAGCCAACCAAGCCGTATTCAACTTGCCGCCCCCGAACCATCGAACGACCCCGTTCGCATCCTTTTCCATGATTTTTTCAGGCCAGGCAAACCACTCGATTGCCTTCGCTTGTTCCGACCAAAATAGTTCCGGTTGCTCCAAAGAACGTCGGTAATCCTGCTCGTAACTCGTTGACATCGACGGCGGTATGACTATTTTTGAACGAACGCGGACAGGGGTTCGTTTTCAACAAACTTCCATCCCGCGAGCATTAACCAATCACCCCTTGCTCACGCAACGTGTCCAACTCATCCCGAGCAAACCCAATGCTCGAAAGTACCTCTGTGGAGTCTTCACCTGGAGCTCTTGCCGCATGCGAGATTTCGGCCGTGGTGCGACTAAACCTAGGCGACGGAGAAGGTTGAACAACTCCATCCACCTCAATGAACGTACCACGGTGCACATTGTGAGGATGATTAGGCGCTTCGAAGACCGATAATACCGGTGCAAAACACACGTCGGTTCCTTCCATGATTTCGCACCACTCGCCTCTCGTTTTCGTCTTAAAAACGTCTTCAAGTTCATCCTTGAAGCCCGACCACTGATCCCTATCCATTTGTGGGCCAAAATGATTTGCATCGACACCCGCCTTTTCAACCAGTAACTGATAGAACTGCGGCTCGATCGACCCGACACATACGTGTTGCCCGTCTTTGGTTTCG
>DCBA01000122.1:49795-50027 GCA_002313255.1 Gammaproteobacteria bacterium UBA1119
TTCGTAAGTGTTGTAAAAATGGGACCCACCGTCCAACAAGTTGGTTCCGCGTTCATCGTCGAAGCCGCGCCCCGCCATGGAAAAGAACATGGCCATTAGTGACGCAGCCCCATCCACCATCGCTGTGTCCACCACTTGGCCCTTACCCGACTTTTGTGCCTCCAGCAGAGCGCAGACCAGTCCGTAAGCAAGCAGCATGCCACCGCCACCAAAGTCCCCGATAAGATTCAAG
>DCBA01000081.1:0-17157 GCA_002313255.1 Gammaproteobacteria bacterium UBA1119
CCTTCGCTTGGGGCAGAGAAGTTTCGTCAACGACCTCGATAACGGGGCCTGGATTACCACCAGCAATCTCAATGAGCAATGCCGTCGCACGTTCCATTGCCGCGCCCTGAAGCTCGCTGTCCACTCCCCGTTCGTAACGCTGAGAAGCGTCTGTCTGAATGCCGTAACGGCGGCCTGTCCCCATGATTGCCACGGGCGAAAAAAACGCGCACTCAAGAAATACATCGGTGGTGGTCTCAGTGACTCCACTCTTCACACCGCCCATCACTCCTGCAATCGCGAGCGGTCCAGTTCCATGTGCTATGACCAAGCTCTCTTCATCCAACTCAATCGAGTTACCAGCCAGAAGCGTAAGTTGCTCACCCTCCTCGGCCATGCGAACAACAATGCGGTCGTCTAACGATGCCAAATCGAAAGCATGTAAAGGTTGACCGAGTTCGAGCAGAATATAGTTGGTTACGTCGACCACGGGATCAATCGAACGGAGCCCACTTCGTTCCAACCGTTCGACCATCCATGCGGGCGCCACCTGAGAGATATCGACTCCCTCAATGACGCGACCCAAATATTTCGGGCAAGCCGAGGGGGCATGGACTTCGACAGGGAAAATCGTCTCCGTGGACGCAGGCACTTCACTTATGACCGGCTCGTTCATTGACATCCGATTAAGTACGGCTACTTCGCGAGCGACACCACGAACGCTAAAACAATCCCCGCGATTTGGAGTGAGATCTAGATCTATCGAAAATTCATCCAAATCCAACGCTTCGCGTAATTCCAAACCAGGCGACAGGGTATTCGAAAGCTCCATGATTCCGTCATGGTCATCACTCATACCCAATTCTTTCGCGCTGCACAGCATCCCGTATGATTGAACTCCCCTAAGTTTTGTGCGTTGTATCTCAAGTCCGTCGGAAAGTTCGGAACCAACTCTCGCGAACGCCGTCTTAAGCCCCACTCGAGCGTTCGGAGCACCGCAAACCACACTGAATTTTTCTGATCCGTCAAATACCGTACAGACCGAAAGTCGATCCGCATTCGGGTGTGCGTGGAGCTCTAGTATTTCTCCGATGACGATGCCGGTGAACTCATCCGCCACGGAGCCTACAGCGTCAGCTTCAAGCCCTGCACTAGTGAGTTGATCGCATAATTCGTCCGTTCCTATCTTCGGATCAACCCATGTACGCAGCCATTTTTCGGAGAATTTCATCAGACCGCTTACGCAAATTGCTTCAGGAAGCGCAGATCGTTGTCAAAAAACATTCTCAGATCCTGCACATCAAAAAATAGCGTTGCCAAGCGATCTCCACCAAAACCAAACGCGAAGCCAGAATATTCATCCGGATCAATTCCCGACATCGACAACACGTTTGGATGGACCATTCCGCAACCCATGACTTCGCGCCATCCATCTGCGCCCATAACGTCAACCTCAGCAGAGGGTTCTGTGAATGGAAAGTACGACGGCCGGAATCTAACGTCCAATTCCTGCTCGAAGAACCGATGAATAAACTCAGTGACCGTGCCTTTTAGGTCCCCAAAATTGATCCCTTTATCGACCACCAAACCTTCGACCTGATGAAACATTGGGCTGTGCGTCAGG
Source organism: Gammaproteobacteria bacterium UBA1119 (assembly GCA_002313255.1). Classification (GTDB taxonomy): domain Bacteria; phylum Pseudomonadota; class Gammaproteobacteria; order Pseudomonadales; family Azotimanducaceae; genus UBA11889. The sequence goes on from DCBA01000081.1 coordinate 1,604, forward strand.
TCCGAGTCTCGCCGATAGACGCGCCCCGGACAGATGACCCGGATCGGCGGCTTTTGGTTTTCCATTACGCGAACTTGGACCGGCGAAGTATGGGTGCGGAGAACCATTCCGTTCGTTAGGTAAAAGGTGTCGTGCATGGCGCGCGCGGGATGATTGGAGGGCATGTTGAGCGCTTCAAAATTATGATAATCGTCCTCAATTTCGGGACCATCCACAACGTCGTATCCGGCACCAATAAAGATTTCTTCGATTCGCCCAAGCGTCTGAGTCACAGGGTGCAGGCTGCCGCGATACCCTTTCCGGCCGGGTAACGACACATCCAAGGCTTGACTCATGAGATCGCTCTGTATTTGCTCGTTGTCAAGTTCGATCCGACGCTTGTCGATCGCCTCCTGGATCGAGCGTTTAGCGGCGTTGATGCCAGCACCGGCCGCAGGGCGTGCTTCCGGATCAACATCGCCCAACTCATGGAGGAGAGCCGTTATCACCCCGGTTTTGCCGAGGTAGTGCACGCGGTTTTCTTCGAGCGACGAGACCTCTGCGCTTGCCTCTACGCGGGCAAGGGCTTCTGCTCGAATTTCATCTAAGTCCATAAGAATTATCCGACGAGCCGGTGATGGTGCAAACCCTCTGCAAAAGCGCTACGGGACGCCGCTCGGGATAAACCGTAATTTCCAGCTGCGTCTACGCAGCAAGGGCTTCCTTTGCCTTATCTGCCAATGCGCCAAACGTAGCTTTCTCGTGTAACGCCAAATCGGCCAGGACTTTTCGGTCGACCTCGATAGCAGCTTTTTTCAGACCCGCAATGAAGCGACTGTACGAAAGTCCGTGCTCTCTTGCTTCCGCATTGATCCGAATAATCCACAGTGCTCGGAATTGTCGTTTCTTCTGGCGCCGATCTCGGTAAGCGTATTGTCCCGCTTTAATAACCGCTTGCTTGGCGACCTTGAACGTACGACTTCGAGCCCCGTAATAACCTTTGGCTTGTCGCAGTATTTTTTTTCGGCGGGCTCTGGAAGCCACACCTCTCTTTACTCTTGGCATGGTGTCTCCTAGCGGGCCTTACCGGGCAGCATCCGATCCACACTTTTTCGATCAGCCGGGGATACTTCATTGAATCCACGCAGCTGTCGTTTCCGTTTTTGCGGCTTCGAAGTAAAAAAGTGGTTCTTACCTGTCCGCTTATGCTTGAAGCCTTTAGCGGTCCGGCGGAATCGTTTGGCCGCACCTCGATTAGTTTTCATTTTTGGCATAGCTGCTCCCTAACGCCTCATCGCATTACAAGTTTCGTCAAACGAAACCCCTGTTAGCACGTTTGCGCGACTTGTGAGCTAACGACAAGCGCGCCGCATCTTCTTGTTATCTTTTCTTTTTACGAGGAGCCAAAACCATCGTCACCTGCCGGCCTTCAAACTTTGGGCTAGCTTCGATTGTGGCCATAGGCTCTAGGTCTTCTTCGACCCTCTCCATCAGTTTCATTCCGATTTCAGGATGCGCCATTTCGCGCCCCCGAAAACGTAGCGTGACTTTCGCTTTGTCACCGTCCTCTAAAAAACGAATCAGGTTGCGCAATTTTATCTGGTAGTCGGCCTCTTCTGTTCCGGGCCGAAACTTCTGTTCCTTAACTTGGGTTTGCTTCTGCTTCTTTCTTTGGGCGGCCTTCTCTTTCTTGAGGTCGAAAAGGTGCTTTCCATAATCCATTACCTTCACGACCGGGGGCTCTGCCTCAGGTGCAATCAACACCAGATCAAGCCCAGCTTTTTGCGCCTCATCGAGTGCATTCACCCGACTCACTATACCGACTTGACTACCGTCGGCGCCGATTAATCGCAGCTGCGTACCCTGAATATCTTCGTTCAACACTGCGCGTTCGCGTTGCGCGTTCATTCCTGATTTTTTAATTGGACATTCTCTCCATATAAACCCTTACGTTGATCTTAGCCGATGTAACTTCTCGTCCAAGTTTCCCCCAGACGAAACAGTAACAAAAGATGCTCACTTTTCCGACAAAAAAGCGCGCCGAGTGTACGACCCGACGTATGACAAAACAACCTTAAGTCCTTGTCATCAAAGAATAAAATGTGGCCCGTATAGGGGAACAGTCTAACTTCGTTGATTCGTTACGAATCGCAGTGTTAGGGTTTGCCACCCGCCGCGAGTGGGGCGGGCACGCAAAGGCGCGTAGCTCAGTTGGTTAGAGCGTTGCCTTGACATGGCAGAGGTCGTTGGTTCGATTCCAATCGCGCCTACCAAGATTGTCGTCGGCGGTTCGTTTGCGATCCGCCGGCAACAATTGGTACACAAAGACCTCAGGCCTCGCTCCATTAATTTGCGTCTCAATCCGCTCTACTTGATCATCCGCCGGATCGTATATCCAGACCGAATCTACACCGCGCGTTTAACGCCCCGCCTGAGAGTCGACGCCCTGCAACATCGCATAACGTCGATATTGGCTCTCGTTATCTCGCATCAACGCATCGTGGCTACCCACTTCGAGCACCCTACCCTGATCCATGAAGACAATTCGATTAGCCCGACGAATCGTCGAAAGACGGTGGGCGATGACAATCACCAATCGATCTTTTGAAATCTCTGTTAACGCTTCAACCAAACGATTTTCCGCAACCGGATCAAGGGCCGCTGTCGGTTCATCCAATATCAAAATTTGGGAATTTCGGATGAGTCCGCGGGCGATACTCAGCCGCTGCTGCTGACCTACAGACAACGTTTCGCCTGAGCGGCCCAACACGGTATCAATCCCGTCAGGCATCGAAGCGATAAAATCCATACATCCCGCTGTCCGCAACGCCTCTAGTAACTCGCTCTCCGTCGCATCGGGATTGGCAATACCTAGATTGTCCCGAATACTTTCCGACAACAGCAGATGTTCTTGAAACACGTACGTGACTTGACGCCTGAGTGAATCTAAGTCAACGCGTGTTACATCGAGACTGTCAATAAGAACTCTGCCGCTCGTTGGCCTAAGTAGCGCCGGGATCATATAAGCGAGACTCGTCTTACCCGCCCCGGTTGGGCCAACGATGGCCACGAATGAATTGGTTGGCAACTCGAGGTCGATTTCTTTCAGCGCGACGGATCCGTCGGGGTATTCGTAACTGAGGTTTTCGAAAGTAACACCTTCACTTAATGTCCCAAGCTCTTCCTCGCCATGCGCATCCTCGTCCCGCTCTTGGTCTATGAAGAAAAAGACGCGTCTAAGGGCGGCCGCAGGTTCCTGCACAAATATCCACGTATCGCCAAGCTCTCCTGCTGCATAAAATATGGCCACGAGAATTCCGATAAGTGCGAAGAAGTCACCCGGGGTTAGAAGTCCACCGATTACGTCGTGGGCGATGCCGCGACCCCAAAAGATCAACATCGACGTCAACGTGATACCGCCTAATGCAATAACGATCGCCCAAACGACAATCGCGTAGCGTTCTCGCAAAAAAGATTCTTCGCTTCGCTCCGCGAAGCGTTCTTTTTCACGTTCCATGCCCCCCAGACTCTGCACAGCAGTGATGCTATCCATGCTTTCTTCCATGCTGCTTGTCGTCGACGATCCCGCCGCTCTTTTCGTTTGATTGGTGCGACGCACCAACCCCGAAAACGGGAAGGTAATGGCGATAGCAATCGGGAAAATAGACCAAGCAAGCCAGACAAGTTCTGGCGAAATATCCCCATACGTGTATTCGATGAGATAAATCTGAATAAGTGCGGCAATCAATATTGCCAATGGCCGAAGCGTCAGTTGATACACCACTTCCGGCACCATCGGCGCGTCATAGAGCACCCGGTACATGGAATCTCCAATCCGCTGATCTTGCAAGGTGGTCAACGAAAGCCTGGTAAGACCTTCAAACAAGTCGGTTCGAAGAAAATTGACCATGCGCTGGGTCAACCGCACGTTCACCCAATATTCAAGGAGCCCCCATAGTCCGCCCGCTTCACTCCCACCACCACTAATCTGATTCTCGGCTTGCGTAGCAGCATCGGAGCCCTCGTATAAATAAGCACCGGTACCACCCGCTCGCGTCCCAATAAAAAACAACAACCCGACATATAGGATGCTCAAGACCATCATGATTTGCATCGGACTCAAACCCTGGAGAGACAGCAAAATCGGATCCATGAACGGTGGATAACGTAGTTCAACATCGTCGAGCGCTTTTCCACCAACAACGTGATCGACAATGATTTTCGCGATCCAGGGTAATAAAAGACCAGGTACCCACATCCCCGTCGACAACAGAAACTTCGCGAAAAATAATTCCTTAACTGGCTTCAACAACCCGACAGCACGCCCCACCAAGAAGAACGTTTCTTTGTTGGTGAGTTCGGTATCGATGTCGACTTGGTCGTCGTACTGAGCACGCCCTCCCTTACCGAAAATTGATTCAAGCAAGCCCTCGCCGCGGCGAGGCGTATTCGGATCCGATCCGTCACTCATCCCTCATTGCCTCCGCGAGACCCGACGTCTCTGCCCGCACGAAACGCCGGTAGCGCCCATCTTCTCGACTCATCAATTCGTCATGGCTTCCAAGTTCCGCGATGCGACCGTCCTCAAGAAAAGCGATGGTGTCGGCCTCTCGAATAGTCGACAGCCGATGGGTGATCACGAATACCACCCGCTGACTTCCCCATAACTCAAGGTTCGCAAGCACGCGCTTTTCGTTGACGGCGTCCAGCGAAGCCGTGGGTTCATCTAGAATCAAAATAGGCGTATCACGAACCACTGCCCTAGCGATCGATAAGCGCTGTCGTTGACCGGTCGACAACTTAACTCCACGCTCGCCGAGCTCCGTGTCGTATCCTCGGTCAAGCTCATCGATAAACTCGTCGGCGCAGGCAATCTTGGCCGCTTCCACGATCCGGTCGCGATCTATGTTTGGTATTGCATATCCAATGTTGTCGGCAACGCTGCCCGTGAACAGAACATTTTTTTGCAGCGCGATAGCGGTGTTAGCTCGAACGTCTTCAACGCTTAACCGCTTGAGATCAACCCCATTAATCGAGACAGCGCCCTGATCCGGATCGTACAACCGCAATAGCATCGACATGAGCGTCGACTTCCCTGACCCAGTCGCACCAACAATCGCCGTGATGGAGCCGACGTCGGCAACCAAATCAAGCGACGCCAATACGGGGTGACTTGGTTCATACGCAAAATCGACCCCGCGCCACTCAAGCCGCTCGACTTCCACAGGGAAAGGTTCCGGGTTATCCGGGCTTTCCACTTCAGGCTCAAGGTCAAGAATAAAAAAGGCTCGTTCCAACGCGATGAAGAGATCCTGCAGCTGGCTCCACATTCGCACCGCACCGTAGCCTTGCCCGATAGCACCTCCCGTCTGATCACGCCCGAATTGAAACGCTCCAAGGTTCCAGGCAACAAACGGGACCAAAAAAGCCATGACGGCGGGGACATTCAGGCCCAAACGCTCGTTGGACCACGAGGCCATGACGTACTCGGTCGAGATCACACAGAGTCCGCCCATCATCATCACGAGCAAACTCAAAACGATCATCTCCAATCGAACTCTAAACGCCGCATCGAGCGCCCGATGCGAATCCTTGTCGAAACGTTGCAATGCTCCATCTTCAGCCCGATTCGCCTTGATAATCTTCGCTGCCACGAAAGTTTCTTGTAGTCGCGACGTGAGATCACTATTGGCCACGCGATTAGCTAGCGCTCTGCGTCGAATCCTCGGGGTAAAAGCGATCGTCAACCAGACCGTTGGTACCACCACGATCAACAACGCGAGCAAAAGACTGGGGGCGAGCAACACGATCAGCACGATGGCCCAAATGAGTCCAAATAACAGACCCATTGGACCGATCAGTCCCTCCTGTATCAGATTGATAATTTGCGCACTGTCCTGGTAGACACGAAACACCGTGTCTCCAACTCGCGTATCGCTGTGGTGGCGAAGCGAAAGGTGTTGCGAACGTTCCACCATCGCGACGCGCAAGGATTGGTTTACGCTATGCCAAATCCAAGTGCCCCAGTACCAAATTGCAATAAAGGAACCGATACCGACAACCAGCAGTATCGCCATCCAGATGAGCAACCGATCAAGAACAATTTTTCGCTGCTCGTCCGTGGGAACTTCCAGCCCTGCACCCGCATCTCCGAACGAGTCGTCGAGCCACAATAGTGACGCTTGTAGGGGCAATAACTTTTCCTCCCCCACCAACACCTTGTTCGACAAGAGGTCTAACCCTTGAGTGTATGCGACGGTCCCTACTAACCCCGACAATCCGATCAAAATGAGGTAGAAGATCAGGTGCATCTTCAGAGGACGAAGAAAAGGCCAGGTCTTGGCAGCCAGTTCTAGAATCCGTCGTCCTGTAATCCGTGGCGTATCTTCGACATCGGGATCACCCGGGAGATTGACCTGAAATCGAGCTTCACTCATCGACTACTCGCTGCTCGTACCGGCGATCGACGCGCCGAAACTAAAGTGCGACTTAATCCAATCTAAAGTACAGGGCGAACTTGGGTACGATGCATCAGCCGTCGACTTGATGCGCGGAACGACATGCGCCGATGCATCACCGACCGGTTGTCCCACATCACCACATCGCCTTTCTGCCATTGCTGAACCCAGGAATGCCCCTCGAGCGCAACATAGTCCCAAATCTCGTCCAGCAACGCTTCGCTTTTATCCAAGTCCATTTGCGGTATGTACGCGTCTTGTCGTCGGCCCAAGAAGAGCGCATCGCGACCCGTTTCTTCGTGCCTCCGCACCATCGGATGGACACACCCCGGTGCATCCACGGGGGATACCGCATGATCAAACCCTCGCCGTAAGTTACCAACGCTGTCGTGAGCAGCGTCGTGCTTAATGGACAATGTGCGCGCACGATCACTTAATCCGGTAGGAAGCGATTCAAACGCCGCGTGCATATCACAGTACTCCGTATCACCGCCTACCTCAGGCACCTCGACCGCCATCAGAATACTCGCGGTCGGTGGACGTTCGATGTAGGACATATCCGTGTGCCAGTTTGCCTCCCCTGACCCGAGGCCCCCGATCGGACGACCGTCCTCGATAATATTCGAGATGTTGGTCACAAAAGGATTCGGAACACTTGCACGCTGCTCTGCTGTGATGTTACCCATGGGTGCGTATTCCAGCGGCCCAAAACGTTCGCTAAACCCCTGCAGTTCATCTTTCGTGAGCTCCTGGTCTCGAAACCTTAGAACGGAAGATTCCAGCCACGCACCATAAATATCCCGAAACTCGGTGCTGTCGAGATCGGCGAGATCGACCCCATCGATGTCCGCGCTAATACTCGCCGCTGCCTTACGAATCCGCATAGATCGTGTTTAGCAGAGCCTCGCGGTCGATACAACACGCGTTGGACCCAACTTCATAGGAATCGCTGCACGCGAATATCTTCGATCTCGTCACGAAGAGCCGCAGCTTCTTCGAATTCCAAATTGCGCGCACTTTCCAACATCTCTTTTTCAAGTTTCTTAAGAAGCTTCCCGAGCGCCTTCGGATCATCCGGGACCGCATGAGTCCTGTTAGGCGCGGTCCGTTCAAAACGACGAGATTTTCCGCGACCACCCGACTGCGATCGCGCCCCTTCCATGACATCGGTCACGCCCTTCTCGACCGTCTTCGGAGTAATGTCGTGTTCCTTATTAAAGATCTGCTGTTTGGTTCGCCGTCGATCCGTCTCCGCAATCGCTCGCTCCATAGAGCCCGTAACCTTGTCGGCATAGAGGATCGCTCGCCCGTTTACATTCCGTGCCGCACGACCGATGGTTTGGATCAGCGAGCGTTCTGAACGTAAGAAACCTTCTTTGTCCGCATCGAGAATGGCTACCAGCGAAACTTCGGGCATATCCAATCCTTCTCGTAGGAGATTGATACCGACCAAAACATCGAACTTGCCGAGTCTCAAATCGCGGATAATCTCCATCCGTTCGACGGTCTCGATGTCCGAGTGCAAATATCTGACTCGAACACCGTGTTCGTCCAAGTATTCGGTTAAATCCTCTGCCATCCGCTTCGTTAAGGTTGTAACGAGCACGCGCTCACCAACATCGACGGTGATACGAATTTCCTCGAAGAGATCATCAACCTGCGATGTAGCCGGCCGTACCGAAATCTGCGGATCCACAAGTCCCGTCGGCCGAACTACTTGTTCAACGACGCTACCGGCATGTTCAGCCTCATAGGGTCCCGGCGTCGCCGAAACAAAGATCATTTGTGGTGCGAGTCCTTCCCATTCATCAAACCGTAAAGGCCGGTTGTCGAGCGCTGACGGCAATCGAAAGCCGTATTCCACCAGTGTTTCCTTCCGCGAGCGGTCGCCCTTGTACATACCTCCAAGCTGAGGCACGGTCACGTGAGACTCATCAATAATGAGAAGCGCATCCGCCGGGAGGTAATCAAACAGCGTCGGTGGCGGTTCGCCCTCCTTTCGCCCAGACAGATAGCGAGAGTAATTCTCGATACCACTGCAATAGCCCAGCTCTTTAATCATTTCGAGATCAAAACGAGTCCGCTGTTCCAGACGTTGCGCTTCCACGAGTTTGTCGTTCGACTTAAGTAGTGCGAGTCGCTCTTTTAGTTCCTCGTTGATTTCGTCTAAAACGCTCAGGATTTTTTCGCGCGGCGTAACGTAATGCGTTTTAGGAAAGACTGTATAACGAGGTACACGATTCGAAACTTCTCCCGTCAGTGGATCGAACGTCGAAAGGTTTTCGATCTCATCGTCGAGGAGTTCGATCCGAACCCCTTCGCGTTCTGATTCGGCTGGAAAGATATCGATGACGTCGCCTCGTACGCGATAGGTGCCCCGCTCAAACGCCATATCATTGCGGGTGTATTGCAGCTCGGCCAATCGCATTAGGATGTATCGCTGATCAATCCGATCGCCACGATCCAAGTGCAAAACCATCTGTAAGTATGATTGTGGGTCTCCCAGTCCATAGATGGCGGAAACAGACGCAACAATGACTGTGTCTCGACGTTCAAGGATTGCTTTCGTCGCCGATAGGCGCATCCGTTCGATATGCGCGTTGATGGAAGCATCCTTCTCGATATAAGTATCAGAGGAAGGCACATAAGCTTCGGGTTGGTAGTAATCGTAATACGAGACGAAATACTCCACCGCGTTCTCAGGGAAAAACTCTCGAAATTCTCCGTAGAGCTGTGCCGCAAGTGTCTTGTTTGGCGCTAGGACTAAGGTTGGGCGTTGGACATTCTCGATGACGTTCGCGATTGTGAACGTTTTCCCCGAACCGGTAACACCAAGTAACGTCTGTTGCGCGAGCCCACTGTCGAGCCCTTCAAGTAGGCCGGCAATCGCCTCGGGTTGATCGCCGGCGGGGTCATAATCGGCAACGACTCTTAAATCAGTGACCGCTTGCATAGACGGCAGTCTAGAATGCGAATGCAACTCACACCAGCCGCAACGCGCCGTTCGATTACCCACAAGGTAATCAAGGACACCGTGCGCCATTCATACTGCACGGCACATCGCGTTATGCTCGGACCATGAGCGACGATCCTTATACCATTGAACCAGGAGCGACCAGACAGCCGCCGACCACCTGGGCCGGCAGACTGAAAAATTTGGGGCCTGGGATTGTCGTCTCCGGCTCAATCGTGGGATCAGGCGAGATCCTGTTGACAGCTGGCCTGGGCGCCGCCGCGGGATTCACGCTTTTGTGGTGGGTTTTATTCTCTTGCTGGGTTAAATCGCTGATACAAGCGGAGCTCGCCCGCTACGTTGTCACCAGCGGTGATACCTATCTTCGGGCTCTCAATCGAGTGCCTGGGAAAATCCCCGGACCTAACGGTCCTATTTCGTGGCCGATATGGCTGGGTCTCATCGGCTTCGTACCCGGGATATTAACGTCCGGCGGAATTATCGGCGGCGCTGGCCAAGCGCTGGGGCTCATGCTGCCCGTCGTCGACGGTGCGTGGGCTACGGTGATTGCGGCCCTCATCGTCATGGCAATCTTGGGCAGCGGTGACTATGGCCGATTCGAAAAAGTCATGCTGGCAATGGTTCTGAGTTTCTCCTTCGCGACCATTGTCTCCGCTTTGCTGATGCAGTCGACAGAATATGCGGCGACGCCAGCGAACCTTATGGAAGGTCTCCGATTCGAAGGTCTTAGCGAACATTGGGTGCTCGCAATTGGCATGTATGGAGCCACCGGCGTCGCCGCCAGCGAAATATCCGCCTACACTTACTGGTGTGTCGAGAAGGGGTATCCGAGCTACGTAGGCGGCGATCCGGATGATCCCCAATGGCTCGAACGCGCGAAAGGATGGATACGGGTAGTGCAAACGGATGTATGGGTCACGCTCATCATCCTGACGTTTGCGACGTTATCGTTTTACTTCTTGGGGGCGGGCGTCTTGAACCGACTCGGGGAGATTCCCTCCGGGCGCGAAACCATCGCGATGCTCTCGAGTATGTACACAAAGACGTTCGGGCCCTGGGCATTTTGGCTATTTACCTTCGGTGCATTCTGCATTCTGTTCTCAACAACCCTCTCCGGAATTGGTGCCGGATCCCGGTCTTTCCCAGATCTCATGGTGACGTTCGGCTTTATTGACCGCCAAAACCTCGCGGGGCGAAAGAAATGGACCCGCGGTTATATCGTTGCGATGCCCATCATCAGCACCCTTATTTATGTGTTCTACCAGGAACCCATCACGTTGGTGATTTTCGGCGCTACCTTCGGCGCGTTTATGCTACCGGTTCAGAGTTTCATGACTCTGTATCTACAGGCCAAACAAATGGATCAGCGTATTCGCCCGCGCGTATGGGTCACGGCCTGCATCTTTGTGATCTTTTTTGTGCAAGCGATTCTCTCCGCTTTCATCATTAAGAACATTCTCTTCAATTGAACTAACAGGGCCGAGCCCGTCTATCGCTATGCTGAAATCCCAGTCGCGACATCGACGTATATGTCAGTACGCATATTGATCAATGCGTGCCTGAGCTTGTGTCACGCCTTTACCCCGCGTCAGGTCCGGTCGATTCCATGTTGCAATTGCTTCCAGCTCATAGCCTTGGGTTGCTCGTTCCTGGACGTTGTCGAGATCTAGCCACTCGCCTTCGTACGCAACTGGGAAACCGTTGTCGTTCAGTTCGTAACCGTACACGCGGCAAAGATCACCGTCTTCGTAATAATCACCGACATAGCTCGCCCAGGGCGTTTCAACCCTCACCTGATCCCGCATATGCCCATGCACCGACGCAATGTAATTTCCGATGTCCCAATCAGGGATCGCACTTTCCCGCCACGTCGGTCCGCCGGGCAAATAGAGACCATCCTCGCCTTCTGTAAATAGATATCGGTCGCCTCGCTGCAATAACATCCGCGCCCGCGAGATCGGCCGATCGCTATGCACGGCAATATAGCGCCGGCCTGCAGTCGACAAGGCATTAAATGCATCGTCATTGAAAAGGTAATAGCCCGTCGCTGGAGGACAAGAAATTCCCGCATATTTATTGAAGAAACCCACGCGATGGTCAGCGCTGTGATTCGGCCCAGCGCGATGCCAACAGTGCATATTCATAATCAGCAAGTCACCACGGCAGAGCTCCGGGTCGATAAACGCTTCGTTATCAGGACGGACCGCTTCGGCCACTTCCCGCGCACGCCCTGGACCGGGGTGCACGCGCTCGAGTCGATGCGACCCCGGCGCAACAAACAGCTGACCACGCGTTTCATCAAAATCGCACAACGGGACAATCGTAAACAGCCAATTCATAGACGACCCGACAGGACGCCAACGCTTGTAGTCGTTGTGCGCAGGAATTCCTGGACCACCCGGCGTTCTATCGTAAATAACGAATGCGGTAAGGATCGGGGCTTCTTGCAATAAGCAACTCGCTGGCTCGACGATATTGGGATGCTCGACAACGAACGCGAGATCCGGATCGGCCATGCAGCTTTTAGCCAAGGTATATCGGCCAGGGTCGGGATATTTCAGCTCACTCGGATGCAATTCTTCTAGATGCGTCCGAAACGCCTTGTCGAAACGATTCAGTTCCGCGGCGTCCAACGCATCTCGGACCACGAGATAGCCGTCCTCCTCGTATTGCGTTATGTCGGCGGATGTCAATTCCACTGCCGTGTCCTTTGTCTTCGCCGAAACGTCATCCACGAATGCCAAGGCTCGGTCACCGCGGTCACGGATCGCGTGATCGTACTCGCGGCGTCAGACGATGCGCGAGTCACGCTTCCCCCAGTATTTATCTCGCAGCAGACGTTTGTACAACTTCCCGGTCGGCAAACGCGGCATCTCCTCAATAAAATCAATGGAACGCGGCACCATGTAGTTGGCAAGATGTTCCCTCGAATATTCAAGTAAATCTTCGGCGGTGGACTCGTTGCCTTCCACGTCGTCGGCTAGTTGAATGACCGCCTTTACTTCCTCACCGAAATCGTCGTTTGGGACACCAAATACCGCGACATCGATAACACTCGGGTGCATAACCAACGCGTTCTCTATTTCTTGGGGATAGATGTTGACGCCCCCTGAAATAATCATGAACGACTTTCGATCGGTCAGATACAAATACCCTTCCTCATCAAGATATCCGACGTCACCGAGCGCCGACCAGTTGGGGTACTCCGGGTGCTGCGCCTCGCGGGTTTTCTCCGGAGCGTTGTGATAACTGAACGACATGACGGGCTGCTCAAAGTAGATGACGCCAGGCTTGCCTGGCGGAAGTTCTTTGCCATCATCGTCACAGACGTGTAGTACGCCGCTCCTTGACTGACCTACTGAACCAGGGTGTTCCAGCCATTCTTTACTTCCGATCGCCGTCGAGCCGTTACCTTCCGTGCCCGCGTAGTACTCCTCGAGAATCGGTCCCCACCACTCGATCATTCGACGTTTGACATCCACCGGACACGGAGCTGCTGCGTGAACCGCCACCCGGTGCGACACAAGTTGATACCGAGAGCGCTCGGCGTCACTGAGCTTGAGCATTCGGACGAACATAGTTGGCACCCACTGACTATGAGTGACCTCAAATTCCTCGATATAACGGAGGGCATCAAGCGGATCAAATCGTGGCATGACCACCACCGTACCCCCGAGCCTCTGAACCCCCGTCGTAAACCCAAACGGAGCTGCGTGATAGAGTGGGGCCGGCGACAGATAGATCGTTTCGCGGTCAAATCCATAAACCGACCCGATCCCAGGGGCAGTTGGCTCAATGTCCGTCACCTTGATCTCGGGCAGCGCTCTAAGAATCCCCTTCGGTCGTCCAGTAGTCCCAGAACTGTACAGCATGGAACCGCCTTGCCACTGCTCATCAATAGGGGTGTCTAGGTAGGCGTCTATTTGCTCCTCGTACGAACTCCAGCCTTCGATTGACCCGTCCGTCATGAGCAAAATGGTGCAATCTGGAATTAATGATCCCAATTCAGCAGCAGCAGTGTTCATGGCGTGGGATGACACCAGCGCCTTGGCGCCACTGTCATCGACGATATATGCGGCCTCTTCCGCGGTTAAGTAGCGATTGATGGTCGTGACGTAAAGGCCGGATCGTAATGCTGCCCACGCGACCTCGAAAAAACGCAGGTTATTTTCCATGAATACGGCAACGTGGTCGTTGCGCCGTAAACCGCTCTCGTAGAAGAGATGTGCTAGTTGATTTGAACGAGCGTCGAGCTGTCCGTACGTTAGGACCTCGTTGGTCGCAGCGTTGATCGCAGCCGGATGATCCGGAGCACTAGCCGCATAATATCCGGGATACATCGATCTCTCCCTAACTCAGATCCACACAAGAATAGTACGCGTTATACAACCATGCACCGGCATCGCTCTTCCACGAGGCCCGAGGAAATTAATTACAACAAGGGCACCCGGCCAAACCACTAAAGCTTCCTGCTCGAATGATGCCACTTACGGAAGCGTTGGAATGCCGCGACTCCGATTGAACGGCTTTGGTCCTCGTGCGTTGATCGACGTCGACCGTACTTTCCCGATAGCCTGTATAGATCTGAAACGAATGGGTGCCAATCTCCGTCCTAATTTCGATCGTGTCAGACCCTACACTTTTCCAGTTGGAGTACTCAGACCCGTCACATCGGACGAAAATGGAATCCTTCTGATCGGGTATCCCGGTGACGCGAAAAGCGGTTTGCTCTCCTGCCAATGACGGCTTCACGGCGTACGTCGTAACCTGAAGCATCCCATGGGCAAGATCATTCCACGCCTGACTCAGACCCAACCTTGGGAACTCAATGCCCTCAACCGTCGGTTGCTCAAATTTCGCTAAGTTCGGCGAAATAAAAAGACGTTGCCAGTCCCCGGGATCGGCCACATCCGTCACCATGAGACTCGCGCTCATTTGGCCACGCGGCCACGGTTCGCCCAAATGAAACCAATAACCAAAGTGCTCTGACTCAGAGCCAAAATATCTAGGCTCGGCAAATTGTTCAAGCGTGTCCGACAAGCGTGCATGCGTGACCGCATCACCAAACTCATTGGCTAGCATCGCCGTCATCACCAGTCCTCGGGGATCCGACGGCACCGTAACGGGTACGGCCGGATCATCCCAACCCGTCGCCGAGAGAGAAGCGCGATAAAATAATTCCGCCAACTCGGGATGTTGCGGTAACGCGTACCAAGCCACGCCCGTCCCACCGCCCGAACCCACTTTGTGTACATGGTCGACGATCGGGTCGTAGTACAACGCAACCCACTTCAGTAAACCGTCTTCAACCTCAAGATAGTGACGTTTGGCATAATCGGTCCACTCATCGAAAACGCTGTGCTTATCGGTCCCGACGAGTCGATCGAACATTTGCAGCCCGAGACCGGCAGCGCTAAGACAGTATGGCCAAATCTTGGTGTTCTCGCAGTGCGGGCCCTCTGGGTGGCGGCGCCATTGCTCAGTCAAGTGTTCGGCGACGCGACTATGGGTCCACTGAAAATGCGTGTCATCAACGCCCACCACTTTAAACGGATCGTCCCATTTGCGGTCACCGCTAACATACCGATGCAGCGACATCACCAAATTGAAGAATCCCTTGAAGAACAGCATGCCATCCGCACCTACGGGATCTTTTTGGAGTCCCCAAGGCTCGACTCCGTTCGCCGTCCACCCGGGCGAATCGTATCGTCCCCACAAGTGTTCGGGAATGAGCGTTCCCTTCCACACGTCCGGGTACTTGTCCCGATCGGGGTCACTACCAAACTGAGTTAACCAATCCACAGCCGCCCAAAAGGTTCTGTGGCGGTCAACCAATTGGTCAAGGATTTGGGAATAAGCCTCCCGCCAAGCCGGCGTCTTATCAGCCATTAGCGCAACCGCATAGCATGAATCGGCCAGATCAAAGCGCGGGAAATTGGTCATTGGCGGAGTCGAGTAACGATCCCACCATGGATGCGGTTCTCCGGAGCTGCTCCAATCGTCCTCTGTCCCCGCTTTTTCCCAAAGAAAATGCAGCCAACCGCGCGCGCGATCATTAAGTTCGGGATAGGTATTTTTCACCAACGTCTCCAACTACTACCTACGTCTGTATGCGAGGTTTCGTCTTGCAACAGATATTCGAC
>DCBA01000081.1:17485-21650 GCA_002313255.1 Gammaproteobacteria bacterium UBA1119
CTTCGACTCTTCGACTCTTCGACGGATCATACGCTCGTCATAGGAATTACTTCGCTCGCGCACATCCAACCTCTATGATCTGATAGTTTTGGGTAAAGACAACGTACAGCAGGGAGGCCATCATCAGCTACTTACTCGACGGCGTCCGCGTCATCGACGCAGCTTCTTATCTCGCCGGTCCCGGCGCAGCGACCGTCCTCGCGGACTACGGTGCAGATGTCATCAAAATCGAGGCGCTTTCGGGTGACGGTTACCGCAAGCTCAAAGGTGCATTCCCTATTGACTACAACTGGCTGCTGACGTCAAGAAACAAACGCAGCGTCGCACTCGATCTCGGCCACCCCGAAGCACGCGAAATCGTGCACCGGCTCGCGCGCGGAGCCGATGTTTTCTTAACCAACTTTATCGGCACACAGCTCGCTAAATACGAACTCGAATACGACCGTTTAAAAGAACTCAATCCCCGTCTCATCTACGCGCACATCTCCGGCTACGGTACCGAAGGTCCAGAAGTCCAGCGCCGCGCTTTTGATGCGACGGCTTGGTGGGCACGCTCCGGGTTAATGGAATTCATTCGAGGTCAAGGCTCCGACCCGGTTGCATCAGCTCCTGGTATGGGCGATCAAGCGACCTCGATGTCGCTCTTTGCAGCCATCATGACCGGACTTTACCGGCGTGAGAAAACGGGCGAAGGAGCACTCGTAAGTACTTCTCTCATCGCCAACGGCGTTTGGTCTAATGGCATGGCGTTACAAGGCGTGCTGGAAGGCATGGACGTGGGTAAACGCAAGCAAGAGCACGGCGTACACAATCCCTTCGGACACGTCTATCGCACCTCCGATGGCCATTACGTATTGTTCGTCATGATCAATGCTGAACGCGAGTGGCCTCAGTTAGCGGCCGCCATGGGACGTTCAGAATGGACCAGTGATCCACGCTTTCTTGACATGCCGACTTTGATCATAAATCGGTTGGAATTGATCGATCTCATTCAAGAGGTGATTGGTTCCATGACAATCGGACAGACCCTAAAAACTCTAGACCAGCACGAAATCACGTACGGTCACGTCCGCCCCATGGGTCAGGTGGTTGACGACCCACAGCTTGCTGCCAATGAGATCATTGTCCAAACCAACGACCCTGGGGACGACTACCACCGCACCATCATGAGTCCTATACAAATCGAAGAGGAACCAAAACGCCCGCCCCGAAGAGCTCCCGACATCGGCGCACAAACACGCGAAGTCTTAACCGAGCTCGGGATCGATGGTACGGAAATTGACCGCTTAATCACGAACGGGACGGCTGGGGAACCAACGAGCACAGACGACAACATCCATTAACGTGAACGCCCATCCGCTAAGAGCTACTACGCCGATGCCCACTGCCACGCGGATAGGTTATGGTGACAAGCCTTAGATGAAATTCGCAGTACTCCAATTTTTCAGCTGGCCGGAGCGTCGCGTACCGCTGGGCAAGGTGTACGAGCGGGCGCTTGAGCGTGTGCAAATCATGGACAAAACCGGCTACGACGCAGTGTGGTTGGCCGAACATCATTTTTCCACCTACAGCGTTTGTCCATCGATCCATCTCATGGGCATGCACATCGCCGACACCACGGAAAATATACGTATTGGCACGGGCGTTTCACTAGCCGCTTTTTACCATCCTCTTCGACTCGCCGAAGAGGTCGCGCTGCTCGATAACCTCAGCGGTGGGCGCATCAATTGGGGCGCGGGCCGAGGGTTTGACAAAACTGAAATGACTGCCTTTGGTGTCGAGGCCGACGAGTCGCGTGCGCGGTTCCACGAAAATGTCGACGTCGTGCTTGCCGCATGGAACAACGAACGGCTGACATTTCATGGCGAATACAATCACTTTGACAACATCGAAGTCTTGCCCAAACCAATCCAGAATCCGATGCCGACGTGGATCGCTTCGTCATCACCCGACGCGATCGCCTGGTCGGCGAGCCAAGGTCACGCCATCCTCATGGATCCACACTCAACACATCAAGAAATTGCACATAAATATCGGTCGTATCGAGATCAACTCGCCGAACACGGTCACAACGAGGCACGCGATACACCGATAGCGCGTTTGCTTGCGATTGCTGATACTGATGAAAAGGCCGAAGCCGTTGCCCGCGCGGGCGCCCAGTGGACGGTTGGCAGTTACGCGAATCCAAAATCCGGGAGCGGCATGATGAGTGGATTCTCGACCGAGGATCGCGTCGATCGCTACGTTAACGAGATTATCATTCATGGCAGTCCGTCGACGGTGACCGACAAGCTTAAGGAACTGGAAGAAACGATGCCTCTCGATTACTTGATGGCGTCAATTCTGAGCCACGAAACATTCATGCGGTTAAGCGAAGAGGTTATGCCGAACCTTCGGTAGTTTCCCTTAGCGAATTGCGGTTTGCATCTACTCTGCATCCGTTAGTACCGACGTACCAATCACCATATTCGCTAGTGGTCATGACCGTGTGTTCGCGCGGAAAATTCAGCCATTCGTGCGTTAAGTTCCACCGAATCCACAACGTTTCCTGATGCCAATACGCGTCTCAACGCCTCTTGAAAATGCTCATAATAGGCATATACCCCCGTCTGATCGTCGGACGCTTCCCAGGCATGGATCACCTCAATGAGCTCTGCTTGAAATTC
This sequence comes from Gammaproteobacteria bacterium UBA1119, assembly GCA_002313255.1. Taxonomy (GTDB): domain Bacteria; phylum Pseudomonadota; class Gammaproteobacteria; order Pseudomonadales; family Azotimanducaceae; genus UBA11889. The sequence goes on from DCBA01000081.1 coordinate 20,152, forward strand.
GTCCCACGCGAAACAGCCTTGTTCCACTAGCAAGAGCGCCATCGCAAACACCCGCCCCTGCCATGGTTCATTAAAGAGGACTTCACCGTTGGCCATCGGCGGTTGGAATTCCACGCGCAAAGGAAGCTCACCGACATCGTCCACCATTCAACTCCTATTCGCCGTCGTCGGACCAATAAACGACTAATCCGAAAGCACTTCAACGCCAATCATGCTGTCCCTCGATACCTTGGCTGCCAGGACATCGAGCGACTGCCCGGCCCAGGTTGAAGGCATTGCCGGCAGAACCATGTAGCGAATCTCGGCGGATGAATCCCATACTTGAACGGTCGTGTCGCCAGGAATCGCGGTACCAAACTCCTTCAACACGGCCCTTGGTTCCCGGACCACGCGGGATCGATACGCCGGATCTTTATACCAACGTGGAGGTAATCCCAGTACGGCCCACGGATAACAGGAACACAGCGTACAAACCACCACGTTGTGCGTATCTGGCGTGTTCTCCACAACAACTAACTTGTCAACCTGTCCACCGGAAAATCCGAATTCATCAATCGCAGCAGTGCCGTCGGCCAGCAGTCGTACCTTGAAGTCTGCATCCCGCCATGCGCGCGCGACGACTTGCGCACCGTTCATTGGACCAACGCGCTCGTTATAAAAGGTAATCGTCTCGTCAATCCGGTCGGCGTCAACCAAACCCTTCTCAGTCAACAGGCTTTCCAAAGCCTCAGCTCGAACTGCCATCCGAGAATCAGTCATCATCGTCCACCATGTCGAGGTAGGGCTCAAAGAGATCGATGCTGAGCTCGACGTTTTCCTCTCCTCCGCCACCCCAAAGCGTTTCGGTCGCGAAACGAACGGTATAGAGGTGCTCAGCACCCTCACCATGTCCGTGGGCGTGGCTGTCAGGAAATACCCAACCACCATGGAGCCCTATTACCTGACCGATGCGACCACGCACGTACGCTGGCATGCGGGTATGTCCCTCGACCGACGTGGTTTTAGCGCGCACCCGATCACCCAACGCGAAACGCGGTGATGTCTCGAGCGGCCGCTCGGCCGTCCCAATCCGATCCGTCGACGGTTTTTCATCAGGCAAATGATCCCGCGTAAAACTCGGTCGCGCCGCCACCCGATCGTCAAGACGGGCACCAAGCGCTTGTGCTCTTTCGGTAATTTCGGACTGACTCAACACACCGTCTTCGACCAACCTTGTTTCGAGCCCACCTAGCCATCGTCCGTAATATGTGTCGGCTAGATAACTAATGGGGTCAATCCGTTCAATCGCGTGGCGTGAACGATCAAGGTTACCGCCCAGTTGAAGGTACATGGCGAACACTCGGGCTTCCCAACGTTCGTGAAACACAGGTTCATTCGGTTCCGGGTTGACCGCACCGAACCCATGCTTCCCACCCAAATCGTGTACGCCATCCATTCGTTTTCCTAGGCCCTCTAACGTTATTTTACTGTCATCTGCTTCGCCGACGACGTAACAATCC
>DCBA01000055.1 GCA_002313255.1 Gammaproteobacteria bacterium UBA1119
CACCTGCGGCAAACCGAAAAACATGGGCGAAACACCGTTTGGGCGAATTCGGGAATCGGGATATCGGTCTGCAAGTGCCGTCTTAAAAATCTCATCCATCGACGACATTAAGGTAACCACATCCGTTCCTGATACATCTAAACGCGCTTGGTGAACGGCTTCATCGACATCCATCTCGTAGTCCAACAAGAAGGAAAGCAATTGGAAAACCGCCGGAAAAATATGGCGCCCACCGCATGCGCCCAACGCCAGGATCGCACCATCCGATCGCTTGGCAATCGTCGGACACATGTTGCAAAGCGGATGTCGTCCCCCGACGACCGAATTTGGACCACCGGGCCTAGGATCAAACCACATCATGCCGTTGTTCATCAAAATACCCGTGCTCGGGGACATGATCCGGGAGCCGAATCCGGACATGATCGTCTGAGTTAGCGATACCACGTTACCGAACCGGTCGGAAACGCAAAGGTGTGTCGTGTTGGTGGGTCGACTGGTTTGAGAACCTTCACCAAGGTTTTTCAATCGATATTCATATGCCGCGAGAAGCGTATCGGCATAACTCGAATACGCGTTGATATCCGGAACTTCGCCCGACGCAGCCCACCGTTCTGCCAAATCGTTGAGCGTCCTCATCAGCGTTGGGCCCGCCGTCAAGTGACCCGCGCAGTAGACCGAAGATCCCCGATATTGCGTCGTCGCAGGCTTACCCAATCGGGCTTCATATTCGACAAAATCGTCGTGTCGGATCCGCGACCCAGCAGCTTCCATATCCGCGGCCAGACGCTCCCCAACCTCGCCACCGTACAACGCACTCTGCCCTTCCTTCTGTATCACCCGGAAGGTGTCCGCGAGCTGGCCGAGTTTTAGCCGTCCCCGGGTACCGTCAATTCCAAGGGTTGGTGGCAACCCATCACGTAGATACGTCTCTCGCGTTTGAGCGTATAAACGAAGTCCCCGCGCGGCCCCTGTGATCATATGGGTCGAATACCAATCGATCGGGACACCCTCTTCCGCGCTGACAACCGCAGGCGCAATGACATCAGACCATTCCATCGTGCCGAACGTCTCTAAAGCCAAACTGACCCCCTTCAAATACCCCGGAACGGCGGTCGAAAGTGGCCCATGTACGTTTGCATCTCCTTCGACGCGGGGCCAATTAAACGTATCGGTTCCCGTCTCTTCCCCGACGATCGGATAATCTTCTGCGCTGGCAGCAAAAGGTGCACGCATCCCAAATTCCACAACTTGCACGCGTTCTTCTTTAGCAAGGTACACAGTCATGTAACCGCCGCCACCGATTCCGCTCATCCACGGTTCGACTGTACCGAGCGTTAGACCCGCCGCGACGGCTGCATCGACTGCATTACCGCCCGCCCTCAATATCTCCGCGCCAACTTCTGAAGCTCGATAATGTTGCGTTGCGATAAGACCGTTATTTCCTCGAACAGCGGCTTTGCGTATTTGCCAATATTCTTGGACGTGATCCATTCGGTGTACCCCCAACTGAAGCCTGCCGCACTCAGGTCGTGGATGGAACCATCGATTTACTTTGCGAGAACGGGTTTCAGACCAATTTTGAAAAAGCTCAACACCAAGGCAAAGACACTGTCGCAATAGTTAACTGCTCGGAAGCCCGATCAAAAGATACACGCCGCCATTCCAGTACACGTGAATTGCGGCCAAGGCCTTAATCGAAAACCCTCTGTCACGAAGCGCACCTAAGAGCAACGAGGGAACAATGACTAGCGACGCGACCAGCAATGAGCGCGTCACCAGGTGCGTCGCGCAGAATAACAACGTCGTTAGCCAGTTAGCCCATGTAATTCCTAGAAAAGAATCCCAACCTTTTGTTTTATTTGATAAATAATCTTGAATTAGACCTCGAAAAACTATCTCTTCAAGCACGGGAAATATCAACAGAATCGCGGCAGTCCTGAAGGACGAACGCGCAAACGAGCCGAAGTCGAGACCGAATCCGAAGATCCAAACGATTCCGCCCCATACAACTGGGGCGCCAATCATGGCGCCCCAAAAAAGCGGGTCTCTTACGACCTTGTCAACTTCAACTCTCAGTCAATCCACCGTCCAGCGATAACTTACGTCGGCGAACAAACCATAGTCCGGAAAGTAACAACAAGATCGGCAACGACGCATCGCTACCACCACCGTTACCCACGGAGCATCCAAAAATACTGCCGGCGCCGCCTCCTTCGCTTTTCGTATGTCGTGTCGAATCCAACGGGGCTATGTCTGTGGCATCAGGAACACCATCATTGTCATCGTCTGAGTCGGCGTTATTTCCGATGCCGTCACCGTCGGTATCGACACTCTCCATCGAATCCAGCGGGAACGCATCCGCGGCATCGGATGTGCCGTCGCCGTCGTCGTCGTTATCCGCGTTATTGCCGATGCCATCGCCGTCCGTATCAACGGTTTCAGTCGCGTCCAACGGAAGGGCATCGTCAGCGTCTAGGACGCCATCTCCATCGTCGTCGGTATCAGCGTTATTGCCAATGCCATCACTGTCGGTATCGACCGACTCCGCCGGATCGAATGGGAAGGCATCCGACACGTCGGCCACGCCGTCGTTATCGTCGTCCGTGTCGTCGCTATCGGCAACTCCATCGCTGTCGGCATCCGGAGCAGCAATACCGCCCGGGTCATCGATCACGCCATTCACCTGGCCATCGGCATCGTTGGGACCACCATCCTCGAGTGTCAACTGCAAGCAAAGATGTCCCGCATTCAGTCCGCTTTGATAGCTTGACGAGCCTGCTTGTGGACACGCATCGCCCGCTCCGCCGGCTGCGCTTGCAAGCGCGTTTTTCGTGTCCGTCACGAACTCGACCCAACCACCGGCCTCCGTGTATTTCCGGTAACTTCCGTCAGCAGGAATGGGCGTCGACAGCGGAATCAACACGTTGACTGACTGACCGGGTTCCGGCAGTTCCTGAATCTCAAAGTCGTATATACCGCCCGGGAAAACGAAGAGCGCGTCCTCACCGTTCGTCGGTTGGTCACCCCCGTCTTCACCTCCGGCTGCAATGATCGACTCGTCGACGGCGGCACCGGCAACCCCATTAGCAAAGGCCGCGCCGCCGACCACCAGCTTGACGCCAGGATCCGCCGATATCGTTGCATCATCATCGGAACCAGCATCGACTGAAAGCTCATTAGCCGCCTCGGTGGTATCACTCGAATCAGGAATACCATCTTCATCCGAGTCGGCCTCTGCAGAGGCCGCCACTTTAATTAAAGCGCTCGCCGCGTAGGTCGTATCGGCAATTCCATCATCTGTGACGTCCACGACCACTTCGTATACACCGACGAGGCTCGTCGGATCAAAACTGAAGGTCGCGGACGTGGTGGACGTCCCAACTACGTTGTTATCCGATCGACTCCAATCGTAGGTGTGATTCCCATTTGGATCCGTGACCGTCACGACGGCACTGACCTCGCCGCCAGTTGCAGCGACGGTTTTACCTTTTACCCCAGCCTGGCTAACCGAAATGGATAGGGACGGAGGTACTGCAGCCTCCACAATAGAAACGGTCGACACGATCGAGGGTCCCAACGCGGCATTGCCATTCTGCGGCGTCCCCAACGTGACCACGACGGTTTCGACATCTTCATTCGAGACACCGTCATCCAAAATCACGATTGACAAACTACCCGAGCGTCCGCTTGCGATCGTCACGGTCTCTGCAACAGCCGAATAGTCCGCGCCAACCGTCGCCGTACCGGATACAGTGACGGGCACCGAAACGGGATAGTCTGGCGCCGCCCCATTTAAATGAATTCCAAGGCTAAAGGTATCGCCCTCGGCCGTTCTGCCTTTCGACGCAACTTCGACCAACGGACGGACTTTAAGTGTCTGAGTCGAGGTTCCCGTATTGCCAGCCGCGTCCGCCGCAGACCAAGTAATCGTGTGGGTACCCGGTGCAAACGCACCCGACAAGTCCGAGGACGGAGTCAAACTTCCGTCAAGCACATCGGTCGCAGAAGCGGTTCCAAGATCCACCGTCGAGAGCCGTCCTGTCGCATCCACGGTGAGGTCGGTGGGCGGAGTTACGACGGGATCGACATCGTCCGCGTTCGGATCTTTGCCTTCTAAGTACTCATTGAGATTGGTTCGACCATCGCTATCAGCGTCCACCGACGCGTCATCGAGGTTCGGATCAAGACCGTTGTCGGTCTCAAATAAATCGTCAATTCCATCCCCATCGGTATCGGCATCGGATGCCGGCGTGACGACGGTTATGGTGCCCGTTAGTGTGGTCGTTTTATCTCGGCTATTCGTTGCGCTAAAGGTAATCGTGGTCACGCCGACCGCGAACGTGGCCGGTGCGTCGTTGGTGACGTCAACGGCTCCGTCTTCGACATCGGTCGCGGACACGCCGGAAAAGTATGCGGCAATCAGCGGTTGTGTCGTGTCGAGTGCAGAACCGTCGGCTGAGACAACCACGATAGACGCCGGGACCGTGATAGTCGCTCCGACGTCAACCACGATGGAGCCGGACGCCGTTGTGGTGTTCCCGTGTGCGTCCGTTGCCGTAAAGGTCACCGATACGGTTCCAACGTTGTAGGAATCCGCCGTTGCGTCGTTGCTCACCGTGACCGAGCCATCCACTAAGTCCGTGGCGGTTGCAGAAGCTAAATAATCAGCAATGATTGCGTTGGTCGCAGGCACAACGGCCGCGACATCCAACGTCACCACCGCACGTTCGGCCACGGTAATAACAGGAGCCGTTGTGTCTTCGACCGTAACGGTGGCCGACGCGCTACCGGCGTTACTCGCAGAATCCGTGGCCGTATAGGTAACGGTCGTCGCGACGTCAAGCGGAAGGGTCGCAGCCGCATCCGAGGTCACCGTGACGTCCGTGCCATCAACATTATCCGAAACCGTGGTTGCGGCCGCTATATTTGTTGCCGTGAGACTAGCGCCAGCGGAGCTGGTCGCCTCAATCGTTATCGCCGCTGCCGTGATCGAAGGCGCCGTTTGGTCGGAGACCGTCACCGTCGACGTGGCCGAACCACCATTTCCGGAGGAATCGCTCGCGGAAAATGTGACAGTTGTGCTTCCCAACGGAAATACGCTTGGCGCATTTGTGGTCACGGCGACTTCGCCGTTAACAAGATCCAACGCAGTCCCCGAGGTGAGATAGCTTGCGAGAGACGTATCTGTCGCTGCGGTACCGGCAGCATCCGTCGCAGCAACCGTAAGCGCCGCCGGCGCCGACACGATGGGGCCCGTGGTATCAACAACGGTGACCGTTGCAGTAGCTGTCGCCGAATTGCTGCTGCTGTCTAGAATCGTAAACGTGACAGTGGTTGCGCCAACGGCGAACGTCGTCGGTGCATCCGTCGTGATGTTTGCACTCACATCGCCATCAATGTTGTCCGATGCCGTCGCCCCCGTGAGAAAAGCAGCAATCGTGGTATTGGTTGCCGCGGTGCCCGTGGATCCTTCCGCCTCAACCGAGATGGCAGATGGCGCCGTAATCTCCGGCAGCACTTGATCCGGCAAGAACTCGACAGTCACCGAGGGGTTGGTGGCGGTGTACCCGGCCGCCCCTGATGTGATGACAAGATTGATCGGCGTTTCCCCAGCCCAACTAGCGCTCGCGGCATCGAAGGTCACCTTGAAGAGTTCGAGGGGTCGATCCGAGTCATCCTCGTCAGGCCATGCACCAGTAAAGCTGGTATAGGCAATGATCGCGCGCTTATCTGTCGCGGTGTTGTCATCCAAATTTGCAGAATCTGCAACGACCGAATCCGGGGTGCGGGTCGCTTGGGTCAGATCTTCATCATAGGTTTCGGCGAGAGAAACAAAAGTCAGTTTAGAACTGTCGTAAAAAACAGAGATGCCGGCGCCCGTAGTCTGCAGGCCCGTAGGCGTCGTGTCGTAACTGACGGTGACCTCGAGGCCGGTGGATCCTGCATCGACCGAAAATGAAAGTGGCGCAGTCGTCAAATCCTGAGAATCTGCATTCGCCAA
>DCBA01000004.1 GCA_002313255.1 Gammaproteobacteria bacterium UBA1119
CGGGACCGGGTGCGATCGCGTGGTTGGGAGTGCCGTTTGCGGACGTTGCCGAGCGTTGGATGGTACCGAAACCGCCCCGTTCGAGGGCGGGGTCGTTGGCCGCAACCAACTTTCGTGAACCTCCACTTCAACTCGCTGGTGATTCTCGATCTAAACCGGTGGTGGGGTCGGAAGATTGTCTGTACGTCGATATTTACGCACCGGTTGGAGCCGATCCCGACGCAAGACTACCCGTGATGTTCTGGATATATGGGGGGGGCCAAACGAGCGGATCGTCTCGAGCCTACGATGGCTCAAGACTGGCCGCGGAAAATGGAGTGGTCGTCATCGTGACCAACTACCGAGTCGGCCCGTTCGGATGGTTTCACCATCCTTCCGTCATTCCCGAGGGCGCGAGCGGACATTTTGCCCTTTACGATCTCATGGCGGCGCTTGCGTGGGTGCGTAGAAATGCCGCTGGCTTTGGTGGGGATCCGTTGAATATCACGATCTTTGGCGAGTCGGCGGGCGCACAAAATGTACTGGCGCTATACATGGCGCCCGCTGCCGAAAATTTGTTCGACAAGGCGATCGTTCAAAGTGGTGGATTCTGGAATATGAATCCTGGGCAGGCCACGAATACCGTGTCCGGCGATCCGCCAGGAACACCCGCGAGCGCAACCGAAATCGTGATTGATCTCCTGCTCGGTGAGGGGCGCGTGCAAACTCGAGAAGCGGGCGAAGAGCTAGCAGGCCACGACGAAGGAATCGGCGAGTGGCTGCGTCAATTGCCTAACGAAACGATCCTGGAAGCGTATCGAGACAAAAGTAATTTGATGTACAACATCCCGAGCGTCGTCTATGACGGCCTATTGATGCCAGCGACCCCAAGATCTGCAGCAGCGAAACCGTTGCTTGTGGGTGCGAATCGAGACGAGCAGAAGTTATTTCAGATCTACGATACGTCTCTGGTTCGATGGACCGGCACGAAAGCGCAAATAATCGATACCCAGCGATACGAAGCGTTTAATCGTTATTACTCCCACTGGTTGAACTTTGATGGGGTCGATCAGGTGGCGAATATGGCGACGGGGCCGGTATACGCCTATCGATTCGACTGGGATGACCTGGGTGCGACTCCGGATCGGGATTGGCCGCAAATCATGGGCGCAGCCCACGGATTGGAAATCCCCTTCGTCTTTGGCAACTTTCGTATGGGCTTTTTGCCGGATGAGCTTTTCGATGAGTCCAATAACGAGGGAAGGATTGAACTTTCAGCTTCGATTCGATCTTATTGGACTCAGTTCGCGCGCACTGGCAATCCCGGTCGTGGTCGAAACGGTACCCTACCCAGGTGGGAGCTCTGGAATGGTGAACAAAAACTGGTGTTCGACGCTAAACCGGATGGTGGCATTCGCATGGAATCGGCTGCAATTGATATTCGCACGGTTCACCTCAATCTCTGGGCAGATCAGTATCTGACCGACGACGAAAAATGCGCAATCTACAAAGACATGACGATGTATCCGGCGTATCCAGTCGACGATCTCAGGGCGCGAGGTTGTTGGTGATGTTTAATGCTCTCGATCTACATCTAAGGTTGGTTTGGCGGGAGATGGGATCAACTATGCGTAGCGACTCAGCGGGGTCTTGCGGCCTGCGATTGGCTAGGGGGCCGGGGTTGGCATGAGTTTTGTCTCGAATGATGGCATTGATATCCACTACGACGTGTATCGAGAAGACGATGAAAACAGTCGGCCGTGGTTGACGTTTGCGCACGGCGCTGGTGGCAACGCGGCAAGCTGGTGGCAACAGGTTCCTTCTTTCTTCGATGACTACGACATCGTGACCTTTGACCATCGAGCTTTTGGACGGTCGCGATGCCGCGACGAGGATTTTGATCCCGATCTATTCGTTGCTGATTTGAGGTCCGTTCTCGACGCGGAGGGGATTCGTCGGACGGCGCTTTGTTGCCAATCGATGGGGGGTCGAACGGGACTCGATTTCGCCCTATCCGAACCGGATCGAGTGTCAGCACTCGTGATGAGCCATACGGTGGGCGGCCTAAGTAGCGAGGCCATCGACGACGTTCGCCGCGAACACATACGGCCGCAACCGACCCAACCCTTCGGCAGTTGGGCCGTTGCGTTGGATCTGCCTGAGAAGAATCGGCCGCTTTCGCACCTCTATAATTGCATTGGTGCGATGAACCTCGACTTCTCTCGTGTCGGTTTGGGCGGGTTGCGTAATCGCGGTAAACAAATCGATTTAGCCGAAATGAAGGCCTTCAAAACGCCCACGTTGTTCATCACCGCGGATAAGGATGTCGTTGTACCATCGAGGGTCGTTGAAATTGGAGCAGCGATGGTTCCCGGCGCGACGTTCGTCAATCTCGGTGACGCTGGCCACTCGTCATATTTTGAGATACCCGATAAATTCAATCGTGTGGTGAGAGAATTTCTCCAACCGCACCAATAAAGGAGCGATGCAATGACACAACCCTATCCGGTACACCCCCAGTTACAAGGTAATTTTGCACCGATTCGTATGGAGGCCGATATCGATGACCTGGTTATCGAGGGAGAGCTACCACGATCGCTTGAAGTTGCATATTACCGCAATGGCCCGGACCCTCAATTCCCACCGCGGGGAGAGCATCATTGGTTCACGGGGGATGGCATGTTGCACCAGTTCGTCATTGCCGAAGGCAAGGTGCGATACCGCAATCGTTGGTTACGAACCATCAAATGGCATAAAGAGCGTGACGCCGGGCGCTCACTTTTCGGTGCTTTTAACCCAATGGACGCCGATCCTTCGGTAGCCGGTATTGAGACCGATGGCGTGGCTAACACCAATGTGATTTGGCACGGCGGACGTCTTCTCGCCTTGGAAGAAGGGCACGCACCTTTTGAAGTCGACTCGAAAACGCTCGAATCGATAGGACCTTGGCGCTTTGACGACACGTTTGAGGGTCCGATGACCGCGCATCCCAAAATAGACCCGGTAACCGGCGAAATGATGTTTTTCGGTTACATGGTCGATGGCTTGCTAGGCAAGGGCCTCTCATACCAAGTCGTTAACGCGGATGGCGTGCTGACTCGATCGGAACGATTTGAAGCACCGATTAGCAGTATGGTCCACGATTTCATCGTGACGTCAGAGCACGTTATTTTTCCGATTCTGCCGCTTACTGGAAGCGTCCAAAGAGCGATGCGAGGTGAACCGGCCTTTGCCTGGGAGCCCGAGAAAGGCAGCCATATTGGCGTAATGCCTCGCGACGGTTCCGTGAAGGACATCCGTTGGTACGAAACCGATCCTTGTTATGTCTTTCATTCGATGAATGCGATGACGTCGGGGAATACGATCCGTGCACACGTAATGCAGTTTGAAGAGGCGCCGCTCTTCCCGCACGCGGACGGCAGTGCGGCCGATCCTAAAAAGGCAAATGCGCGTTTGTGCGAATGGGAAATTGATCTCGCCGATAATGCGCGCGGGGTCAAAAGGACCTATCTGGACGATATTACCGGCGAATTTCCAAGGCTTGATGAGCGCCGCGCCGGGCTCGAATATCGACACGGATACTATGCTGCGTCGACGGGTCGTGAGGGCAGTATGGGTTTCAACGCGTTGGTGCATCACGATTTTGCAAAAGACGTCGCCACCCGTTATGAGCTTGACGCCGGGGATTATTTAGGTGAACCGGTATTTGTTCCGGAAGCCGAAGGTGCAGAAGAAGGCGCAGGATTCTTGCTGACGCTTATTTATCGGGGTGCCGAAAACCGGAGCGATCTTGCCGTGTTTGATGCGCGAGACGTCGCTCTGGGCCCAGTGGCCGTCGGACAACTTCCGCATAGGGTTCCCTACGGTTTTCACGGTAACTGGCATTATCTAAATGGCAGCTAGGAAGGAACGGCGAAGTTTTTGGACCTGGGGCTATCAATCGGATGAACCGTCGGAGAACGAACGCCGAGCCGCAGCCGAACGGATTTCTAGACGCACGGGGCGTGTGAGTGAACCCCCGCCGATTCCGGATGTTGATGCGATAAAGCTACGGTTACCTCGCCTTAAGATTCCAGAGAAGCTGGAAGAATTCGTATCGGCGTCGCAAGTGGAACGAATTACCCACACCCACGGTGGCCACTCACTGGAATTGCTTGCGGCGTTGCGAGGTATTTTTGACAACCCGCCGGATGCAGTCGCACATCCACGAAACGAGGATGAACTAGAAGCCGTACTCGAATGGTGCGATAACTCGGAACACGCGGTAATCCCATACGGCGGAGGCACCAGCGTCGTTTGGGGCGTCAACGCTCCGCTCGATCGAGATACTGCGGTGACCGTTGACCTGGACGAAATGAATACTATGTTAGAGCTCGACGAAACGTCGCGCGCGGGACGATTTCAGGCCGGCATGCTGGGACCCGATGTTGAAGCCACACTTAAGCCGCATGGATTGACACTGCGGCATTTTCCTCAGAGTTTTCCGTGGTCGACTGTTGGTGGTTGGGTAGCGACACGGTCGGGTGGCCACTACGCTACCAACCAGACCCACATTGACGATTTTGTCGAGTCGACACGAATGCTAACCCCTAAAGGGTGGTTTGAATCGCGGCGCCTGCCTGGTAGTGGCGCCGGTCCAAGTCCTGATCGACTTGTGATCGGATCGGAGGGCACGCTTGGGCTGATTAGCGATTGTTGGTTGCGACTGCAGAAGCGCCCTGTTTATCGGGCCACCGCTGGGGTCGCGTTCTCGTCTTGGCAGGCGGGTGCCGAGGCCGTTCGTCATATCGTACAGACGAAACTTTGGCCCGCCAATTTGCGCATCCTCGATCCGTTGGAAGCAGCCAACGCTGCGGGCATGGATGGTGAAACTGCTCTCCTCATCGTGGGCTTTGAATCCGGCGATGTACGCCAAGGAGAAAATATGAGGGCTGCCATCAACATTGCCCGTGAATTTGGTGGAGTCGTGGATGATGACGATGTCCACATCGACGACGGTGGTGGGAGTGCCACGGGTCGGCAGGGAGCTGTCGGTGCCTGGCGCGACGCATTTATTGGTGTAAACGCTGGCCTCACCGCGGGCTTGGGATTGCTCTCGGATACGTTTGAAACGGCAATTACTTGGGATCAATGGCCCGCTTTTGATGGCGAAGTTCGAGAGCGGGTAGGTCGGGCACTGCGGGAGACGCTCGGTGAGGATGCCCAACTTTCTTGTCGTTTTACCCACGTCTATGCCGATGGGCCTGCCCCTTACTATTCATTTAGTGGACCCGTCGAAATAGGTGGCGAAATGGAGCGTTGGCAAGTCATTAAAAACGCTGCCGTGGATGCAGTCATCGATGCAGGCGGTACAGTCACCCACCACCACGCGGTGGGCCGGATGCACCGAGATGGCTGGGAACGGCAGCGACCAGAGCTTTTTGGCGAGGTTCTTCGTGCGGCTAAACATTCACTGGATCCTCGCGGGATACTAAATCCAGGTGTTCTTTTCGATTCCTAATACGCTACTGGGCTTTCATTCGAGACACGACCCATGAGCTTTGCCCGCCTTGTCGTCGATCTGGATTCGGTGTCGGCGAATTATCGTCGATTTGTGGATGCTTCAGCTGGGCTGGCTGGCGCTGTAGTGAAAGCGGACGCGTACGGGTTGGGTATGGAAGCGGTTGCCCAACGGTTAAAAACGGAAGGTTGCGAACATTTTTTTGTAGCGACACCAGAAGAAGGTTTTGCGTTGAAGTCGGTCGTCAACGAAGGTGCTGTTTACGTGTTTTCGGGGCCCCCCGATGCGGATACAGCGATGGCTTTCGCGTTGGCGAACATTGTTCCCGTGCTTAATTCACGCGAACAAATCGGATTATGGAAGCGACAAAACGGGGCGCCGGCGGCGCTGCAGGTGGATACCGGAATGCAAAGGCTTGGCTTTGACCCGGAAGAGCTTGCGCCGACGATGCTCGAAGGCATCGAATTGGTGCTTTTGATGAGCCACCTCGCGTGCGCGAACGAGCCTCAACACCCACAAAATGAAAAGCAGGTATATATATTCAGCCGCGTTTGCGAAGACTTTCCAGGGATAGAAACAAGCTTCGGCAATTCGGCTGGAACGCTAAATGGTACTCAATATCAAGGCGGGATAACTCGGCCTGGTATCGGGTTGTACGGTGGTAATCCATACCTCGATAAAGCTAACGATTTTCGTAATGCTGCCGTGTTTGAAGCGCAGGTCGTTCAACGGCGTCGGGTCAATGCGGGTGAATCGGTAGGGTATGGGGCAAAGTATGTCGCACCACATAATGTCGAAATCGCCATTGTTGGCGTCGGCTATGCGGATGGCGTGTCACGGGTTCTCTCAGGGAAAGGACAGCTTGCCCACAACGGTGCGCGTTTGTCTGTCTTAGGTGAAATAGGTATGGATCTGATACACGTTGATGTGACCGACGATCCCAGTATTTCCGTTGGCGATTGGCTCGAAGTATTCGGTGCCACGGTCACGCTGGACGAAGTGGCGGAGATGACGGGGACGTCGGGCTACGAAATTCTTTCCCGCATAGGGCCACGCGTTTCGCGCGTATACGTGTAGTCTTAAAGATCGTGTTTCGGAAAAGTTATTTACCTGGGGGATGAGATGACATCGATCAACAAAAATGGCGTGCTCGCTGGAAAAGTTGCGGTGGTTACGGGCGCTAGTCGGGGTATAGGAGAGGCGATCGCGGTCAGGTTTGCGATGGAAGGTGCTCGGGTGGTCGTTTCAGCTCGCACGGTGGAAGAAGCGGATCATTTTTTACCGGGCACGATTAAAGCAACCGTGAAAAAGATTACCGATGCCGGCGGTGAGGCCGTTGCGATCAAATCCGATTTGGCGGTTGCCGAGGATAGAGAGAATCTTATAGCGGAAACGCGGGAACGGTTTGGACCCGTTGATATCCTCGTTAACAACGCCGCGGTGACGTGGTTCGTTCCCGTCCACGATTTTTCGGAGAAGCGGTTTCGCACAATGATGGATGTTCAAGTGTGGGCGCCATTCGAGCTCGCTCAGGCGTGTTTACCTTCGATGCTGGAGCGGGGTGACGGCTGGATCTTGAATATTTCCTCGCACGCCGCAATTCACCCTGAAGCGCGGGCCCCGGGCGGACATGGCGGCACCGTGTACGGTATGTGCAAAGCCGCGCTTGAGCGGTTTACCACCGGGCTTGCGCAAGAAGTCTACGATGCTGGCGTTGGCGTAAATGTGATTTCTCCTGGGCTTGTCGCAACCCCGGGCGTGGTACACCACAAACTGATTAACGAAAACAATAAGGATCGAGTAACGCCCGTGGAGCATATGGCGGAAGCATGTTTGCGGTTGTGTTACGGAGACGCCAAGAGCCTGACCGGACGCATCGATTATGCGGATCAAGTCATCAAAGAATTTTCACTTGAACCCGCGGATCTGATCTGAACAGAATAGTTCGATCGATAAATCGTGCGCTCCTGGTACCAACGACAAGACGTTGGGCAACTAGGTTGTTGGATGACATCAACTCGTTGTTCCGTTTTGTAGGAAAGTGTCAGCATGTTTTCACACGCGTGCGCATCACAATGGATTTCAAAAAGGGAGAATGAAAAACGTGAGCGAACCCCTTCATAACGAATTGGCGCCAGATTCAATTGAGGCCCGCGATCTTCGGCACTTGTTGCATCCAAACACGAACTTAGGCGAGCTGCACCGTCAAGGCCCCGCGGTGCATTCCGAAGCTAAAGGCGTTTATCTTTGGGACAACCACGGTAAGCAGTACTTGGAGGGAATGGCTGGCCTCTGGTGCACAGCACTGGGGTATGGAGTTGAGGAACTAGCCGACGCCGCGAATGCACAACTTAAAAAGTTGTCCTATTCGCAGCTTTTCGGTGGTAAGACCAACGAGCCGAGCGTGCTACTCGCTGAAAAGTTGATGGAGATTGTTCCTATCGAAGGGGGACGCGTTTTTTTTGGGCTTACGGGCTCGGACGCGAACGACACTCAAATCAAGCTCATGTGGTACTACCACAATCTCATGGGTCGACCAGAAAAGAAGAAAATCATCTCGCGCTGGAGCGGGTATCACGGCGTCACGGTGGCGAGCGGAAGCCTCACCGGCTTAGCGCCTTTTCACAAAGCCTTTGATCTGCCGATTCAAGGCATTCTCCACACACAATCGCCTCACTACTATCGGGAAGCTCACGAAGGAGAGACCGAGGACCAATTCACCACCCGATTAGCCAACAGTCTGTCGGACCTAATCGAGGAAGAAGGACCCGAAACCATCGCGGCGTTTATCGCCGAACCGGTATTGGGCGCGGGTGGCGTGATCGTGCCTCCGGATGGATATTACGAAAAGATTCAAGCAGTTCTCGAGCGTCATGGCGTACTTTTTATCGATGATGAAGTCATTTGTGGATTCGGTCGAACCGGCAACCCCTTTGGTTGCCAAACCATGGGCATAAAGCCGACGACCATGAGCGTGGCTAAAGCGCTTTCGTCCGCCTATTTACCGATCAGCGCCGTCATCGTTCCGGATTCGATGTATCAACCATTTGTAGAGGCCAGTTCGGAATTAGGTAATTTTGCTCACGGATTCACGTATTCGGGTCACCCGGTCTGTGCGGCGGTTGCATTGCGCAACTTGGAACTCATCGAAGAACGGCAGGTGTTTGCTCACGCCGCAAAGATGGGCGAAATATTCCAATCGCGGCTGAACCAATACGGTGAACATCCCTTGGTGGGAAATACCCGAGGCGCTGGCTTGATCGGTGCGGTTGAATTAGTGGCGAATAGGGAGACGGGCCAGAAGTTTGATGGGTCGCATGCAGTCGGTGCCTTCTGTATGGATCGTTGTTTGGAGCATGGGCTCATTGTGCGTGCCCTTGGCGACACGATTGCTTTTTGCCCGCCGCTCGTTATCGACGATATGCAGATTGACGAGCTGTTCGGCAAATTCGAGCAAGGGCTCGCCGACACTTTGGCTTATGCAAACACGCTAGATTGAAGATATTTAAGCGAGGTTCTAAGCGAGAACCGTTAGCTCGTCGGATCCTTTGATGTGGACCGGGCGGGCGCAAAATTCTTCGACGAGCATCGCATTCATGATGTCGAGATCTTGAGTGTTCACCCACGTTCTGGCGTCATCAGCGGTTCTGCAAGCCAGATGCGCGATGGAGGGGTCAGCTCCATTGAACATAACGGTATACGATTCTATGGTCGCATCGCCCACGAACTCCGCTAAGCATTGACGAGACGGAAGTGCGTCAATGTCCGCTTGAACGTTTTCAACTGAGAAGTCGTAGCTTGGAGCGTCACTGCTGTAAATACCGTGTGCGTGTTTGTAAAGATTTCCGCCGTTGGCCGTGATGAGCGCGCGAGCACCTTGTTTTTCACGTAATAGCTCGACCGTCCTAGCAACGCTGTGCATGACGTAGTTATTCAGGGGTCCGCCGCCGAAAGTCAAACCGCCGGTAACCGTCAGATCCCGTTCTTCGTCTAAACCGTATTCCTTAGCTGCAATCTGTACAGCCGATGGAAAACAACTGTAGAGATCAACGAAATCAAGTTTGTCGACCGTCGTATCGGTGAGTTCAAGGAGACGGCGGCCGATCAGTCGGATTCCCGGTGACGAATAAAAGTTGTCTCGTACCGAAGCAGAAAAGTGGTCGTAGCCGGTGACACCAGCACAAGGATAAATCCAACGGTCTTTCGCTATACCTAGAGAGCTTGCCTTGGCCGCTGAACACATGATTAGCGCGGCACCCATATCGACGGACATGTTGGCATTCATGAATTTGGTGTATGGGAAACTAATACGTCGATTGGTTTGCGAAGGTGTGCGAATTTCCTCCGCCGTCATATTGTGCTGGACCCAAGCGTTGGGATTGCGTTGGGCGACATCGTTAAATCGGGACCACAATTCGGAAACCCGTTCGGCATGTTGGTCAATGGATTCCCTGCGCGCTTGCCTAATTGCATTGTCGTACATTGGATATATTTGGATCGCGCGCATGATCCCTCGAGCCCGCTCAAATTCGTGGTGTTCGGGCTGCTGTGCCGCGCCAATCACGCGATCGTATTTACCCGGAGCGGGCGTTTCCGTGAGAGTGACGCTGGCTTTTCGGGCTTTACCCGCGCTGTTGCCGTTTTCTGCGCCTGTGATAACGGCAAGATCTAGGCCCTCGTGGAGAATTGCCAAGGCGGTTTCGTTGATGACGACTTGGTTTTGATTGCCGCCAATTAAGGTGCCGATGGATTCAGCCCCAACGGCGCCAATACGTTCAGCGATGAGTTTTGCCGGATTCTCGTAGCCCCACATCCCGCGAACTACCCGGACCGACTGCGTTTGAGCAAGTAGGCTACCGACGCCCGTATCTTCTTCGGCCATAACGATAGCGGTCATCATCATTTCTAGAGGTTCTTTGGCGTCCTCTAGTTTTTCAATTCGATTAAGGACCTGGCCCGCGCCGACGAGTACCGGTGTTCTCGGGTTGAACACCCGTTAGTCCGGTAAGCCCAAAATGCGCTTTGCGATGATGTTACGCTGGACTTCAGAACTTCCACCTTCAATGGAATTGGCTTTAGAGCGCAGCCAGCCCCGAGTATTCGCTCGCTCGCTCGCTTCGAACCCATCACCTGACCAACCCAACCCCTTGGACCCCATGATAGAAACGACAAGGTCACTTCGGCGCATATTTTGCTCGGTCCCGTATAGCTTGAAGAACGAAGATAGGAAAGTTGGTGCTCGGCTATTAGCAGCTTCGTCAGCCGCGCGACGCATGGTTAGTTGGTAGGCACGCTGATCCATGTTGTAAGCGAGCACGTTGGTACGTACGGTCGAATCGCCAATGCGTCCCCTGATACGACCGGCGTAGGACGCCGCGACTTCATCGAGAGTCGCAACCTTTTGGCGTGCTCCGCCAACACCCCCGATGGAACTTCGCTCATATTGAAGTAATCGTTTTCCAACGGTCCAACCCTGTCCTGGTTCACCAATAAGAAAGCGTTTCGGTACACGGACGTCGTCAAAAAAGGTCTGACAAAACTCCGATGATCCGCTGATTAGTTCAATCGGAGATATGGTAACGCCCGGCGTTTCCATATCGAAGACAATGAATGAAATACCTTCTTGCTTGGATACATTCGGGTTCGTGCGAACTAGACAAAAAATCCAGTCCGCTTGGTCGGCACCAGAAGTCCAGATTTTCGACCCGTTGATGATGTAGTCGTCGCCATCCTCGACAGCTTTCGTTTGTAGACTCGCAAGATCCGACCCGGCACCGGGTTCACTGTAGCCTTGACACCACTTGATTTCACCGCTGACGATCCGCGGTAAATGCTCGAAGCATTGTTCGGGGGTACCAAATTCAAGAATGGCGGGTCCGATCATGGTCAATCCGTGACCACCCAAGGGTGAGCGTGCGTTGATGCGACGCATTTCATCCATGAGGGTTTGATTTTCCTCTTGGGTCAGACCTCCCCCTCCATACTCGGTCGGCCAAGTTGGCGCGGTCCAACCTTGCTCTGCCATTCGATCCATCCAGAGTCTCGACTCGGGATTGATGTATTTGGCGCGTCGGCCACCGCTAATGTATTCACCCCCAGGTGTTGGGGTCCGCATACTTTCGGGACAGTTGATTTTTAGCCAGTCACGTGCCGCTTCGCGAAATCTCATAATCTCGGCGTTCCATGTGAAACGTCGAACATTGTAACGCCGAAACAATAACTGTCAGGGGGCTGTTTGCCAGCTTGGGTTGCAGTTGCGACACTCAAAGCATGTCAGAGAAACGGTGCCCAAAATGCTGACGGATTTCGACTTTGGTCTTGGAGAAACAATCGACATGCTGCGACGTTCGGTCCGCGATTTTTGCGAGCGAAAAATTGTTCCCATTGCTGAGCGCGTTGATCAATCAAACGAATTTCCTCGCCCACTATGGCCCCTGCTCGGCGAACTTGGGGTACTCGGTATCACGGCTGAAGAAAAATACGGTGGTGCGGGTCTCGGTTATCTGGCGCACTGTGTGGTGATGGAGGAAATTAGCCGAGCATCTGGGGCGGTGGGTCTTTCGTACGGCGCGCATTCGAATTTATGCGTCAATCAACTGTGTCGATTTGGAACGGACGAGCAAAAGCAGAAGTTCCTGCCGGATCTCATTTCCGGAACCTCCCTGGGGGCACTCGCGATGAGCGAGTCGGGGGCGGGCTCGGATGTCGTAAACATGCGTCTAAAAGCGGAGGATCGTGGTGATTATTATTTGCTCAACGGTAGCAAGATGTGGATTACCAACGGTCCGGACGCCGACGTTGTGATCGTATACGCCACCTTGGATCCAACGGCGGGAGCCAAGGGCATTACAGCGTTTATCGTCGAGAAAGGCATGCCTGGCTATGAACCACAACCTAAACTCGACAAGCTAGGGATGCGTGGTTCGGATACTTCTGAACTTGTCTTTAAAGACGTGCACGTTCCCAAGTCGCTTGTGCTTGGAGTCGCTGGCGGCGGCGTTGGCGTTCTTATGAGCGGATTGGACTACGAACGCGTCGTTCTTGCGGCGGGCCCGGTCGGTATTATGCAAGCTTGCTTGGATGTGGTGCTTCCGTATATCCATGAACGTAGACAATTTGGTCAACCGATTGGAACGTTTCAGCTGATGCAGGGGAAAATCGCGGACATGTACACCACGCTGAATGCCAGCCGGGCGTACGTCTACACGGTAGCCAATGCATGTGATGGTGGCCGGACCACGCGGTTCGACGCCGCGGGTTGCATTCTGTATGCCGCGGAAAAAGCAACTCAAGTTGCGCTGGATGCGATCCAAGCCCTGGGAGGCAATGGGTACACCAATGAATACTCAACGGGCCGATTGTTGCGGGATGCGAAGTTGTATGAGATTGGTGCTGGAACCAGCGAGATTCGAAGGATGTTGATTGGACGGGAGCTATTCGACGCATCAAACTAAGTGAGGCTAGCATTGAGGCAGGACAGCGTTGGCCGGCGCCTTCTTGGAAACTTGACGGTGAGCTTTTTGCATGAACGATCGGCGTGACGATGGTTAGAATCTGTTCCGGAACGAATGCGGCCAGTCTTTGATGCGATACATTTCCACACGCGGTGGCATGGATCCCGTAAGGTTTCGGGAAGCCGTGATCATTGGTCAGGCGCCGGATGGCGGACTACTTTTGCCCGAGCTTTTACCGGATGTCTCGTCGGATTTGGAGGGTTGGCGAGGACTTGCGTTTGAAGACTTGGCATTCGAAGTGGTACGTCTTTTTGCCGACGATATCGATGATGCGGTTCTCAAAAAAATACTCAAAGACGCCTTCGAGACGTTTGCGTCTGAGGACACCATTCCCCTTGTCCAACTCGACGGTCTTAACGTACTGGAGTTATTTCATGGGCCTACGCTTGCATTCAAAGACGTGGCGCTTCAGGTCCTTGGCGGATTGTTCGAGCATATATTGGGCCGACAATCGGGCAGTTTGAATATTTTAGGGGCGACGAGCGGGGATACCGGGAGCGCTGCGATAGCGGCTGTTCGTGGTCGACCCAATATCGACATTTTTGTGCTTTTCCCGAACGGTCGAACGAGTTTGATGCAAGAACTGCAAATGACGACCGTATTGGATGACAACGTTCATTGCCTTGGAATCGAAGGCACCTTCGACGACTGCCAAGAGCTGATGAAGAGTATATTCAACGATTTAGCGTTCAAAGAAAAATATAGGCTAGGAGCCGTGAATTCGGTGAATTGGGCGCGCATTGTGATTCAAGTCGTTTATTACATCTACGCGGCACTGAAGTTCAAAGAGCCGGTATCTTTCAGCGTACCCACGGGTAATTTCGGCAACGTGTTTGCCGGTTATCTTGCTCGGTCGATGGGTGTTCCCATCGACCGACTGGTGCTTGCAACCAACAAAAACGACATCCTTGCACGTTTTTTCGAAACAGGTACGTACGCGCGTGGGACGGTCCAACATACCCTGAGTCCATCGATGGATATTCAGGTGGCAAGTAACTTCGAGCGATTCTTGTACTTGTATTTCAATGGAGATTCGGAGCGTTTAGTCGAGTTCCTGGAAACATTCTATGAGCGAGGCTCGGCCAAGGTGGACTATGTCGACTCGGTGGAGCCGTTTTTTTTGGCTACCAGCGTTGGCGAAGAAGAAACCGTGGAAACGATCAAGTCGACGTACGCGTCACACGGCTACGTACTTGATCCGCACAGTGCTGTTGGCGTTGCTGCTGCGTCGCGATTCAAATTGACAAGTCCTTTGATTTCACTTGCAACTGCTCATCCGGCGAAGTTTCCCGATGCCGTGAATGAAGCCATCGGTAAGGACGTCGCAACCCACGCCAAACTTGAGAAACTGGTCTCGCAAGCTACCCGAAAGACAGTATTGGCTGCTGACGAGCATGCTGTGAAAAACTATTTGACCGAGAACGCCCGATAAGAGAGCAGTAGATCGCTCGTGCTACGAGCCCCCGAGCGTGGCGATTGCCGCTACGAGAGAAGGTAAATCGGTGACCGTTGCATGGGCTGGTACACGGTCCGTTTTGCCGTCGAAATTAACCCAAATGGAATGCATACCTACACGATTGGCACCTTCGATATCGTCAATTGGGTGGTCGCCAACGTGAACTGCGTGGTCGGGTGAAACTTCGGCTCGATGCATCGCTTCCAAGAACATTTCGGGGCTCGGCTTGCTGGAGCCAACGTCGGCTGCAGATATCGCGAAGGAAAAATAAGAGTCCAAGCCAACCTTTCGAACGTCCGCATTCCCGTTGGTGAGCGCGGCGAGTTGATAACGGTGCGAGAGGGTATTGAGTGTGTCTTGGGCGCCATCGTAAAACGTAATGGTATTGCGCCAACGTATAAACACGGCAAACGCCTCACGCGCCTTGGCATCCGCCTCCGTGCGCCGTAAACCGCACTGTTCGAACGCGCGACGCATCATCTGAATGCGCAACGCCGAAACGTCGTGCCGTATATCCGGATTCTCTTCCATAACCCGAGCGCGAAGAGATACGACGTTTTCCGTGGTCATGTAACTGGCGTACTCTGGAACTCGGGGTTGTATCCACTTACGCGTTTCCTTTTCCGCCCGGCGAATGACGGTGTCCACGTGCCAAAGGGTGTTATCCAAATCGAAGGTCACCAACCGGATTGTCATTTGCCGCCTTCCTTTTTCCCCCGTGCTCGGGGGTGAGCAATGTCGTAAACCTTAGCGAGATGTTGGAAGTCCAGGTGCGTATAGATTTGCGTTGTCGAAATGTCTGAATGGCCTAAAAGCTCCTGGACTGCCCGCAAGTCTCCACTTGACTCTAACAAGTGGCTGGCAAAGCTGTGTCGCAATAGGTGCGGGTGGATTGAATCAACCCCCAGGGCTTTCATCCCTGCACGTTTGACGCGAAGCTGAACCGTGCGAGGACTGATACGTTGGTCGCCGCGTCCGACGAAAACAGGGTCCTCCGGTTGCTGATCGGATCGGGTGGATAACCATGCTTGAAGTGCCGTAACGGTGTGGGAGCCGAGCGGTACGATTCGAGTCTTGCGCCCCTTTCCTAAAACCCGAGCGTTGCCGTTTGCGAGATCCAGATCCTGAATATCGAGTCCAACTAGCTCGGCGAGGCGAATACCGCTGCCATAAAATAGTTCGAGCAGGGCGCGGTCCCTCTTCTCGATCGGAGTCGTAACACTTCCGATAAGTAGTTGGGCTGTTTGATCGGTATCAAGGACTCGTGGAAGTTTTTTCGCGATTCTTGGCGCCCTGACACCGGTGGCCGGATTGTTGCCTAAGAGATCTTTTCGTACTAAGTAAACGAAGAAAGAATTTAGGCACGAGAGCGCGCGCTTTATCGACCGCGGAGAAAGCCCCCTTTGATTTAATCGAGCAATGTGGTGCTTGATATCAGCCGATGTAATCTCGTCGACGGACAGCGTTGGGTAGACCAGAAAAAAGTTTTTGAGGTCGCGTGAATAAGCTTTTAGCGTATGGGAGGAAAGACGGCGTTCGACTGTAAGGTGCCTGAAATAATCTTCCAATAGCAAACTATTGTCCGATGTCATGCCGACCTTTATTGCATCACTCGATTCAAGGTGCGACCTAAAACGTCGCTGATGTATTCGAGAAATAACGTTCCCTTCTCTGGTACGAAGCGTTGTGAATCGTTAGAACCAATCGCAAGAATTGCTTCAAGGCCAGATAGCCGCATGGGGACGAGCGCCACGGAACCTGGTTGAGTTAAGGGAGAGTCCGGGAACAGGGCTCCATATTCTTTCGGTCGATAAATTCCGCAGACGGGTTCAGGTTGGCTGAACAGGCGAGGAATGGGTGGCTCGTCGTTCGCTGGGACGCCGACGATGTGCTGGTAGTCGGCTGGTGTTTGCCAGTCGAGCACGTAACAGAGCCCGTGATTCGCGTCGAATCCTTCGATCAATCTTGTTGCCAGAACCTGGTCGAGGCTCTGGAGATCAACGGTGTCCATCAGTGCCAATGTCAATGTGCGCGTCTTAAGGAAAACGTCGTCGTTAACGCCTGCATTATCGACGAGTTCGTTTAAACGTTTCCTCAAGTCAACATTGCGCTCTCTCAACAGCGATACTTGACGCTCAACAAGCGATGTTGCTGATCCAGATTCGTGAGGTAGTTCGAGCTTCGAAATCACTTCGGGGTGGCGCTTAAAAAACTCGCGCTCACTTTCCAAGTATGCGACCACTGCATCGTCGTCGATAATGGAGCCATCGGAGTTTGTCGTCATATTCGGAGTTCGCCGTCGTATACCCAAGTAGCTGGGCCGATCATTTCAACGATTGAGCTTTCATCCTGCCACACGACGCGTACTTTACCTCCTGGTAAAGACACTTGGACCCTATCGTCCAATTTTCCAAGTAAACGCCCTGCGACAACTCCAGCACAAGCTCCAGTACCACAAGCAAGTGTTTCACCGACACCGCGTTCAACTACACGAAGGTGCACAAACTGGCGATCGACGATTTGCATAAATCCAACATTGACGCCCTCGGGAAATCGGTCGTTGGTTTGCAGCATCCGTGCCCACTCCGTGATGGGTGCATCGTTGACGTCGTCGACAATAACCACGGCATGGGGGTTTCCCATCGATAACGGAACAAACTCGATTTCCTGGGACCCAATGTCGACCGCGTACTGAACGGCTGGCTCGTCCGTAAGAAATGGAATTACGGATGGTTTGGTGCAGGGGATGCCCATGTCCACACGAACAATACTGGTATTTGGGCTGTCTACCGCAATCTCGAGGATCGATGTATTAACGATTCCACTAGGCGCATCCATTCGCAGCGATTTCTTGATCGTTAGTCTCGCGTGTGTCACATATTTAGCGATACAACGAGCGCCGTTTCCGCATTGTTGTGCTTCCGTGCCATCAACATTAAAAATTTGGTAGCGGAAATCTGTCTCGGGATTTGAGGGTGGGCGGACGATTAAAAGCTGATCGAAACCGATCCCGGTCCTGCGATCTCCCCACGTCCTGATAAGTTCTGGTGTGAGATCAAAGTTCTGGGTTACGAGTTCGAGGACCAGGAAGTCGTTTCCTAATCCGTGCATTTTCGTAAACTTAAGTTTCATGACCCAATCCCGATCCGATCACAAGATCCGTTCGAGACGCAGAAGATCGCTGATGGATTCTCTATCGCGGACCAGCTGCAACTCGTTACTGCGGATCATTACTTCGGCCGATCGCGCTCTCGTATTGTAGTTTGAGGACTGGACGAAACCGTATGCACCCGTCGAAAGTATTGCCAACAAGGAACCCTCCGACAAGTCGAGATCGCGCTGCAACGCGAGGAAGTCGCCGGACTCGCAAATTGGGCCAACGATGTCCCATCGACAGCTGTCTAGATCATCAGCGCCTACTGAAAGGACTGGGTGATACGCCTGATAAAGAGCGGGTCGAATGAGGTCATTCATTGCTGCGTCCACGATGGCGTAATTTGGTTGATCAGTCACGCGCGAAGGTTTGAGGTACTCGACTCGGGTCAATAGCAGGCCAGCTTCGGCGACTAGATAACGACCCGGTTCAATCAGTAATTCGACGTTGAGGCCTTCTAGCTTTTCGGATACGGCTGCTGCGTAGCTTGCTACATCAAGTTCCTCTTCATCGGCGTAGCGAATTCCAAGTCCGCCGCCTAAATCCAGATGTGCTAGTTCAATTCCTTCATCAGACAATTGATGGGTGAGCCTGATCAGGTGATCCAGGGCCTCGATGAAAGGTGCAGTTTGGTTGATTTGGGAACCGATGTGGCAGCCTAGCCCGAAGATTTTCAGGCTCTTCGATTTGTGTGCATAGCGACACATTTCGATCGCTTCTGTCTCCGCGACACCAAACTTATTTTTCCTCAAGCCTGTCGAAATATAGGGATGTGTATTGGCATCGACGTCGGGATTGAGTCGAACGGACACCGGCGCTATTTTGCCTAGGAGACCGGAGCGCGCTTCAATCCTTTCTAATTCTGCGGTGCTTTCCATATTGATGCACCCGATCCCTGCTTTTAGGGCGAAGTCGATTTCTGCCACGCTTTTGCCGACACCGGAAAAGATTGCCTGTGACGGAGAAATACCGACCACCATGAGGCGCTCCAATTCCCCTCCTGACACGATGTCAAAATTTGCGCCTAGCTCGCTCAAATGACGGAGTATCGCGAGGTTGCTATTCGCTTTCACGGCATAACAGATTCGGTGCCTGGTGTCGGCAAGGGCTCCCGCAAGATCTCGGTATCGAGCTTCTATATTGTTCCAACTATAGACATAGGTTGGGGTGCCAAAGCGGTCCGCAACCTCGTCTAGCCGTACGCCGTCTAAACAAAGAATTCCATCCGTTCGGTCAAGGGACATAGCTATCCTGTGATAACGGTCTCGTCGGGTAGGGTCAGCGGACCTTTTTGGCCACAGGTCGCGACCAGCAAACAGACCGCGGCGATTAGAAAAAGGCGCATTTTAAACGTCCAGTGAAAAAAAGGCGCAGCAGTATAGGCACAGTGGTGCTGTGTGGCGAATTCGGTCGAGAGTGATCACAGTCTTTTTCTAGCGCTTTTGATGGCTGCCATTACGGCTTCTGGAGCTGTCCCGCCAAGGTGGTTGCGCGCGGCGATCGATCCTTCCAAAGTCAGGGAATCGAAAACGTCTGCATCGATGGCGTCAGAAAACTGCTGGAGTTGAGAAAGCTCGATTTCATGAAGGGCGAGTCCCTTCTCCGATGCGTGGGCAACTGCGTGCCCGACGATAGCATGGGCATCTCTAAAGGGGATGCCCTTTCGGACAAGGTAATCCGCTAAGTCCGTCGCCGTCGCGAAACCTTTTTCCGCGAATGCGCGCATATTGTCCACCCTAGGTGACATAGCGGCGATGATTTCGCCCATTGCGAAAAGGCAATCTCGAAGGGTATCGGCGGTATCAAAAAGGGCTTCTTTGTCTTCTTGGTTATCCCTGTTATACGCCAACGGCTGGCTTTTCATTAACACCATTAAGCTGGAAAGATTACCCAAGACTCTGCCGGTTTTACCACGGACGAGTTCAGGGATGTCCGGGTTCTTTTTCTGCGGCATGATGCTCGATCCCGTGCAAAAACTGTCGGGTAGTTCAATGAAATCAAACGCGGGCGAATTCCACGCCACGAGTTCTTCACACCAACGCGATAGGTGCAGCGACGTCATGCTCGCGATCGCAGCAAACTCGATTGCGAAATCACGATCACTCACTGCGTCAAGCGAGTTCTGTGCGAGGCCCTCAAATCCAAGTTTCTTGGCGGTAAATTCGCGGTCAATCGGAAAACCGGTTCCTGCTAAAGCGGCGCTACCAAGGGGCGAGACGTTTACTCGATGACGACATTCTAAGAATCGCTCTCGATCCCGATGCAACATTTCGAACCAAGCCAATAGGTGGTGGCCGAAAGTGATTGGCTGAGCAACCTGCAGGTGCGTAAACCCAGGCATGATAGTGCTCGCGTGACGTTCAGCCGTATCCAATAGATGTCCAAGGATGACAGTTTGGTCGGCGGCGATCTGATCGATTTGATCACGGGTCCAAAGGCGCATATCCGTCGCGATTTGGTCGTTTCGCGAACGGCCGGTATGGAGCTTTTTCCCGGGCTCGCCGACGAGTTCGACCAGGCGAGCTTCGATGTTCATGTGCACATCTTCGAGGACGATCGACCATTCGAATTTCCCGGCCTCAATTTCCTCACGAATTTTATGCAATCCGTCAGTAATGACGCGGCATTCTGCATCAGTTAGAACGCCGATCTTCGAGAGCATCTCCGCATGAGCGGTCGAACCTAGAATGTCGTAAGCGTATAACCGACGGTCGAAATTGACCGACGCAGAAAAACGTTCCACGAATTTATTGGTGGGCTCTGAAAAACGTCCGCCCCATGGTTTGGTAGGGATTTTGGCCATTGCGTAAAGCGGGGCTGAGAAGAAGCGAGATTATACCAACGTCCGGTTGGCTAAGGTTTTTTCTCTTCGTTGACGAATTTACGTGGTTGGGCGACGCCAAACGCGCGTCCAACGTGCGGGACACGATTTTTTTGGTCACCGCGTCCGGAAGCGCTTCGCAACAACGCGTGGTCGCTGTATCGTCGAGCAATCGAGCGAACTGCTTTGATGGCGGCTTCCTTTGGATGGGCGCACTGAGTGATCAATAAATGAGGCTGAACGGATACCTCCACGCGCGATGAAGAAGATTCGTATCGCAACGAGAAAAAGCGAGCTTGCGTTATGGCAGGCGAAGCACGTGGGGTCACTATTATCCCAAATCGATAATGAGTTAGACGTCGAAATCGTTGGTTACACCACCGAGGGCGATATTCGCCGGCACGAGCGTCTTCAAGACCTGGGCGGGAAAGGTCTTTTCACCCAAGAACTAGAGCACGGTTTGCTTGAGCAACGGGTTGATTTTGCCGTTCACAGCATGAAGGATGTTCCAGCAAATCTCGACGAATTGTTTGATGTAGTGGCGGCGGGTGAGAGGGCGGACGTGCGTGATGCGTTGGTTGGTGCCGATAGCATCCTAGCGTTACCGAAGGGTAGTCGAGTCGGGTCATCGAGCGGACGACGGACCGCACAACTGGTGAGACAGAATCGGGATTTGGACATTGTTCCTGTTCGAGGAAATGTTGGGACTCGGCTGGAAAAGCTTCGACGCGGTGAATTCGACGCTCTACTCCTAGCGTGCGCGGGACTCGACCGTCTCGGTCTCAGCTCGGAAGTAGGACAACGACTGGATGTCGACTTCTGCGTTCCTGCCGCTGGCCAAGGTGCATTGGCCGTTGAGTTTTTGAAGGAACGCAAAGACATTGCGGCAATCGCTGCTTCATTGTGCATCGATAGTGTCGCGATGGCGGTCGAATCGGAAAGGCTGGTAGTTAAGCGACTTGGCGCAGATTGCACCACGCCACTTGGTGTTTATTGCCGACCACTCGACCCGGGTTACCACGTTACCGCGGTGCTTCTGACCGAGGCTGGTGACCGATGTTTGCGCGTCGAGAAAAAGGGTGAAGATGGTGCTGCTCTAGCCAAAGATGCTGCGGAAACATTGCTAGCTATGGGTGCACGCGAGTTAATTGACGTCGGATGACTTGCGTTTGGATCACCCGCTCCGAGCCAGGCGCAACCCGCTTGGAGCGGGCGTTAACCGAGGCGGGGTTTGAATCGATAAACGCGCCTGTCTTGACAACCGAGATAGTGAAAGAAATGGCGCCGCCCGAAGAGTTCGATATCACCGTGTTTGTATCGGAGCATGCCGTGAAACACGCGATAGAACGAAAATGGAGTTCGGTTGGCCCTGTGGTGGCCGTTGGTCAGACGACCGCTGAGGCTCTTCGATCGATAGGGCTTGAGCCAGTTCAGGCCGCACAAGCCTCTTCCGAGGGGATTTTGGAACTATTCGAGCAACAATACCCTGATGCAGGGAGTGCGCTCATAGTGGCGGGTGCGGATGGACGTACCGACTTGGCCCAATGGCTCACAGACAGAGGGGTTCGCGTGTGTACATGGATCACGTACCGCCGCATTTTGCTCGAACCGGTTGTGGACGTTGGCGCATGCGATGTCATCGTCGCCTCAAGTGCCGAAGCGCTCTCGAGAATCGCTGAGTTATGTTTCAGGCAGGCGAATTTTAACGCGGGTCAATTGTCAGTTTTAGTACCTTCGGGTCGCGTCGCTGAAGTTGCGGCGTCTTTTGGTTTCAAGAATGTTGTTAATAGCAATGGTGCCGACCCTCGGACAGTCGTAGCGACTCTTAAAGATCGTCTACGTTGACCGAGGTTTTATCGCCCACCCTTCATCAACGAAAAGAATTCTTCGTTGGTCTTTGTGTCTTTCAGCTTATCGGTCATGAATTCGATCGCGGCGATATCGTCCATATCGTGCAGTAGCTTTCTTAGTATCCATACACGTTGGAGCTCTTCTTCGCTCATGAGAAGTTCTTCTCGGCGTGTTCCTGAACGTCGAATGTTAATGGCGGGATAAACGCGTTTTTCCGCGATCTTCCGTTCGAGGTGAAGTTCCATGTTCCCTGTGCCTTTGAATTCTTCGTAGATGACCTCGTCCATCTTTGACCCTGTTTCCACAATCGCCGTTGCGACAATGGTTAGGCTTCCACCTTCTTCGAGATTCCGTGCGGCCCCGTAAAATCTCTTCGGTCTTTCGAGTGCGTGCGCGTCGACACCTCCCGTAAGGACTTTGCCCGAAGAAGGCACAATCGTGTTGTAAGCGCGGGCAAGTCGGGTAATCGAATCAAGCAGGATTACAACGTTTTTCTTGTGTTCGACTAGTCGCTTGGCTTTTTCGATGACCATTTCAGCGACTTGGACATGGCGAGATGGCGGCTCGTCAAAGGTGCTGGCGACGACCTCACCCTGCACTAATCGTTGCATTTCTGTCACTTCTTCCGGACGTTCGTCGATCAAAAGCACAATCATGATGGCATCTGGGTCGTTGGACGTAATCGACTGCGCGATCGCCTGAAGCATCAGAGTTTTACCTGCTTTTGGCGGAGAAACGATAAGCGCTCGTTGTCCTTTGCCAATGGGTGCTATCAGATCGACGATTCGACCAGACAGATCCTCACTGCTGCCATTGCCGCGTTCGAGGGTAAAACGCTCTTCAGGAAAGAGCGGCGTCAAATTCTCAAAAAGGATCTGATGCTGCTTAGCATTGGGCTCGGAAAGGTTAATTTCGTCAACTTTGAGGAGAGCGAAGTATCGTTCGCCATCTTTAGGCGGCCGTATCTTTCCCGAGATACTATCGCCAGTACGCAAATTAAAACGCCGAATTTGGCTGTGAGAAACGTAGATGTCGTCGGGACCTGCCAAATAGCTTGTATCGTGGGAGCGGAGAAAACCGAAGCCATCGGATAGTATTTCGAGGGTCCCGTTACCATAAATGTCGACGCCACTTTGCGCTTGTTTGCGTAATATCGCGGCGATCACTTCCTGTTTACGTGACCGAGCTAGATTTTCAAGTCCCATTTCATGGGCCATTTCGACGAGCTCGGCGACGGGTTTTCTTTTCAAGTCTGTTAAGTTCATTTCACGTTATTCATCGGTGGTGTGTGTCGCGTACTCAGTGGTACGCATGGCTTCTCTTCCGGTCGGTTGCAAACATTTGCGGATACCAGTGGCACCGGAGAAAAAGGGATAGAGTCGATGGCTGAATTAGCCGCCAGCTCTCGAATGTACCACCGCGTTGACGCCCGCGTCTAGCATTTTGAATGAGCTAGTCTGATCCAATAACGTCACGACAAGAACCTAATCCTGCCCTCGAAAGGCATCTTAGATTGAGTCCTAATAGACTCCGTTTGCGATCGACTTATTAGATGTTGCTGTCAAGAAACGCTGCAAGTTGTGATTTCGATAGCGCGCCAACTTTGGTTGCTTCGACCTGGCCATCACGAAAAAGCATCAAGGTCGGAATTCCGCGTATGCCGTATTTAGGAGGTGTCCCTTCATTGGAATCTATATCAATCTTGCAGACTTTGAGCGTTTCAGAGTATTCACTGGCTATTTCTTCGAGGATCGGAGCGATCATTTTGCAGGGTCCACACCACTCGGCCCAATAGTCAACTAGTACAGGACCATCTGCCTCGAGCACATCCGTGTCCCAGCTAGCATCGGTGACGTGGTGTATGTTGTTGCTCATTCAATCCTCCATGTTCCATGAGTCTCAATATAGCATTTGTGATCATGTTAAAGAATGCGATAACGAACAGAAGCGGCGGACAGTAGCTCTTTATTTATTTACTCGGATACGGACGGATATCGATCCACACCAAAGACGCCTTAGGACCTCGTCCAATAAAGCGCTGAAATACAGCGACGCTGCTGAGACAATGCGGCGAGTCGAATGACAAAGTGAGTAGTTTAATGACAGTGCGCTATCCGAAAACCCGTATGCGCCGAAATCGCTCAAGTGATTTTGTTCGGCGTTTGGTACGCGAGAACGAGCTGTCGACTAACGACCTCATTTATCCGATGTTCGTTGTTGAGGGAACCGGATTACGTGAACCCGTTGAATCGATGCCCGGCATTGAGCGGCTAAGTCTGGACGGACTGGTTGCGCAAGCGAAGTTACTGGTGGAGTACGGCGTACCTGCGATCGCGTTATTTCCAAGAATCGAACCTCGTCTCAAGGATCCGGGCGGTAGCGAAGCCACAAATCCCGAGGGTCTTATTCCGAGGGCAGTCACCGCCGTAAAAGAATCATGTCCCGATTTAGGGATAATCACAGATGCAGCGTTGGATCCTTATACTTCTCACGGCCAGGATGGATTGTTGGATGACGCGGGCTATGTTGTTAACGACCCGACGATTGACGTGCTGGTCGAACAAGCAATGATCTGTGCGGCAGCGGGTGCGGACGTTATTGCGCCCTCAGACATGATGGATGGGCGAATCGGCGCAATTCGGGAAAGGCTCGAAGCCGATGAGTTCTTTAATACCAAGATTATGGCGTATTCCGCGAAGTATGCGTCCGCCTATTACGGCCCGTTTCGTGACGCCGTTGGATCCGCCTCAAGCCTCGGACATAGCGATAAGATGAACTACCAAATGGACCCCGCCAATACCGACGAAGCACTACGAGAAATCGCGCTCGATCTGGATGAAGGGGCGGACATGGTGATGGTGAAACCGGGGATGCCCTACCTCGATGTAGTCCAGCGAGTAAAAGAGCGATTTGCGGTACCAACTTTTGTATATCAGGTAAGTGGCGAATACGCGATGCATATGGCTGCTATCGAAAATGGGTGGTTGGAAGAGAACGTGATTCTGGAGTCTCTAGTTTCTTGTAAACGGGCCGGTGCCGATGGAATCCTGACGTACTTTGGAAAGCACGTAGCAGAGATGCTGGCATCGGCATAACTCCTCTGAGGCTTTGGCGAAATCGGTCTCAGCGTGAGCGTTTTATTTGTCGGTTCAAGCGTTTTCTATCGTCATTGAATATGTCGCGATGAAAAAGTCGGTTCTCGCGGCCCTCTTGCTGGTACTTATTATTTCCATCGTGGTCTTCGACGTAACGGAATACGTGACGCTTTCGTACTTTCAAACTGTAAGAACGGATTTGGTCTTAGAGGTTGAAGTAGCCCCTTGGACTTTTCGTGCGGGGTTTTTTCTGGTCTATATTGTCGTCACGGCGCTTTCGATACCGGGTGCGACGGTCATGACGCTCGCTGCAGGAGCGTTATTTGGATTTAAATGGGGACTATTTCTGGTTTCCTTCGCGAGCTCAATCGGAGCAACGTTTGCCTTTGTGATCGCCCGATTTTTCTTGGGCGATTGGATCCAAAAACGATTCGCGGACCAACTGATTCGTGTGAATGAAGGTGTTGAACGTGAGGGTAACTATTATTTGTTTGGTTTGCGCATGGTACCGCTGGTTCCCTTTTTCGCCGTAAATAGCGTTATGGGACTAACCAGGATGCGACTAATACCTTTCTACGTTGTCAGTCAGATTGGTATGTTGGCTGGCACAGGCGTGTATGTATTTGCGGGATCCAGTATCGGAAATCTGAACTCGGTCGCGGATATACTTAACCCCGGCCTCATCACGGCGTTCGCGTTGGTTGGGCTATTTCCCTTTGGAGCCCGAAAATTCCTGGATTGGCTCGGCGCTAAAAGGATGTCACGGTGAGTCGCTACGACCACAATTTAGTCGTAGTCGGGGCGGGTTCCGCCGGACTCGTGGCGGCACTAGTGGCGTCGACGGCGCGTGCCCGAGTAGTCCTTGTCGAGCGTGACAAGATGGGTGGCGATTGCCTCCATACTGGCTGCGTACCTTCGAAAGCTTTGATTGCATCGGCTAAGGCCGTGCATCAACTAAACGTCGCAACAAACTACGGGTTGCGTAATGTGCAGGGTAATGTTGATTTTAAAGCGGTGATGGCTAGGGTGCACCGTGTCATCGCCTCCATTGCGCCGAAAGACTCTATCGCGCGCTATGAGTCGCTGGGAGTCACCTGCGTCCGCGGCCATGCGGAAATTCCCGATCCGCATTGCGTTGTTGTAGACGGCGTCGGGTACAAAACCAAAAACATCGTCATAGCCACCGGCGCTGAACCGGTAGTCCTTCCGATACCAGGACTCGACGCAGACGATTGCGTCACGTCAACGAATCTTTGGTCGATACAAGAACTACCTGGGCGGCTGGTTGTCGTAGGCGGTGGGCCTATCGGGTGTGAGCTTGCTCAGGCCTTCAATCGTCTAGGTAGCGACGTAACCCTCGTTGAAACCGAGGACCGGCTGCTTCCGCGTGAGGATGAAGAAGTCGGAACAATAATGGCGGATATCTTTCGGCGTGAGGGCGTCCGGGTCTTGACCGGTTATAGACCCGACCGATGCGTCGGAAAACGCCTTTCGGTCACGGGATCCATCTCCGTAGAGGAGCTTAATTTTGATCGCATTCTAATAGCTACAGGACGGCGGCCGCGAACGACGGGAATGGGTATCGAAAAACTGGGAATAAGAACCGAACCGAATGGCACTTTGGTCGTCGATCGATACTTACGTACCACGGTCGACTCCGTATACGCGGCAGGCGATGTGGTGGGGCCATATCAGTTCACACATATGGCGGGACATCAGGCATGGATCGCCGCAGCCAACGCTTTGGCGAGGCCCTTTTGGCGGTATGCGCTAGACGAATCGGTGGTGCCATGGGCAACCTTCACGGATCCAGAGGTCGCGCGTGTGGGATTGTCCGAAGAGCAAGCGCGAGCCTTGGGGCGCGATGTCGTTGTGACTCACTACGAATTGGACGACGTGGATCGAGCCCAGACTGAAGGGCAAACGGAAGGTTTCGTGAAGCTTATCACCGCGTGTGGCAGTGATCGTTTACTCGGAGCGCTCGTAGTCGGTCCAGAAGCGGGTGAAATTATCAGCGAATATGTGACAGCTATGACCCATGGATTGGGGTTGAGAAAAATCTTCTCGACGATCCACGTCTATCCGACGCGGATGGACGCTGCTAGATTGGCGGCGGGTACTTGGCGTCGTAAGAATATTTCGGAGAGGTTATTGGGTCTTTCGCAGCGTATGAACGATTACATGCGGCTATGAGAATTCAATCTTATCAGCGAGGCCGATATTCGTCCTGCAACGTTGGAGACCAAGGTCAAAGATCTCAAAAGTACCCAACAGACGGCCAACAACCAAAGAGCCGTATAGCGTTTCGAGAGTCTCAAGAGCCAGCGTGTCGGCGCGTTTTGGGCCGTGCCCGAATTCAACGAGCGTTATACTCAGGCGAGTGATCCACGCACTGAATTGAGCCCCGATTCTGGATTTGAAATTTTCGGCGACGGAACTTTGTGCAATCACAGCGAGTAGGCAGCTTCGCCGCCCTCCATTCGTATATGTCTCGAATCCTTCGAGTATTTGAGCGATGCGTTCAGCGGCGTCGTCGTTGGTGTCGAGAAACCGAAATACTCGCCGTTCTAATTCAACGATCGTCGCGAGCACTGCGGTTTCCAGCATTTCGTTCTTGCCACCTGGAAAGTGATGGTAAAGGCTAGCCTTTTGCAGACCGGTGGCTTGCGATAGCACAGCCATGGTTGTTCCTTCGTAACCATGAGATCTGAATACGTCGCAAAGGTGCCCTACGATTTCTTTCCTGACCAGGGTTGAGCGTGGCACTGAAATCCTCAGATGAAACGAACGTTCGGTAGTTTATCGAGTGATAACTCACCGTCCAACCAGGAAGCAATTTAGGTTTAGACCTTGAATTTGTTCGGTCGATCAGATTGACTAGATCGACGAACTAGGAAATATGGTCCGCCTACTATGAAATTCGGTATTTTTTATGAGCATCAGTTGCCTCGGCCTTGGAATGAAGGAGATGAGCAGAAACTTTTTAACGATGCGTTAGACCAGGTCGAAGTAGCCGATCGGCTGGGAATCGACTACGCCTGGGAGGTGGAACATCATTTTCTGGAAGAATATTCGCATTCGTCTGCCCCCGAAGTATTCCTGGCAGCATGTTCCCAGCGAACCAAGAACATTCGTTTGGGCCAGGGAATTCGCCAAGTAATCCCTCAATATAATCATCCAGCTCGTACGGCAGAAGTCGTGGCCACTCTCGATTTGGTGTCGAACGGTCGTATCGATTTTGGTACGGGCGAGTCGTCGGCGGAGCTAGAACTGGGGGGATTCAAAATTCCGGTTGCGGAGAAACGCAAGATCTATCTTGAATCGCTAGAACAGGTTTGCAACATGCTCGCGATGGACCCTTATCCTGGATATCAAGGTCAGTATTTCGACATGCCTTGCCGCAATGTGGTACCGAAACCCGTTCAACGACCGCACCCACCACTTTGGGTAGCTTGTTCTCAACGTGAAACAATACGGATGGCGGCCCGACTTGGTATCGGTGCGCTGACATTTGCATTCGTTGACCCGATGGAGGCTCAAGAATGGGTCGATGAGTACTACGCTATTTTAAAGTCGGATGAGTGCATCCCGATCGGCCATGCTGTAAATCCGAATATTTGCATGGTCTCCAGCTTTTCTTGCCATCACGATCGTGAAACGGCGATTCAACGCGGTTTGGATGGTTTTGAATTCTTCGGTTTTGCGTTGGGTAGCCTGTATGCGTTTGGCGAACACAAACCGGGCAGAACTGACCTCTGGAAGCAATTTGAGGAAGTGAAGAAAGCGCGGGGGGATATGGCCGAAATGGATATAACCCAGGCACTCGCGGGCAGCCGAGGCGGCATAGGAACCCCCGACGATCTTCGCGAACACTTGCTGAAATTTGAGAAATGCGGTGTTGACCAAGTGACGTTCATTCAACAAGCAGGACGCAATCAGCACGAACATATCTGTGAAGCGTTGGAGATCTTTGCCACAGAAGTGATGCCTGAATTCAAGGAACGCGAACCCGCGCGTGAACAAGCAAAACTCGAGGAGTTGGCGCCTTATATTGAAGCCGCGATGGCTCGAAAGAAGGGCTTGCAAGAGCTTGCGGATGAGGAAATTCCAACCTTTATGTCATTGGGACGTAAAGTTTCGGAAGAAGCCAAGAACGAGAAATCGATTTACGAACGCCCAGCAGCGGGATAGCGATCAGACGCAGAGTTAGGGCTTCTTGCTTTGTTCTAGGCACTCTTCAATATCGAGCCAGGATCGCTCCAGCGTCGCGACGTTTTTCTTTAGTTGCCCGTGTTCTTCGGACAATGCTCTGATGTTGGCCGTGCTTTCGGACGTGTAGGTCATTGGATTAGCTAGCTTTTCGGTTAGTAGATCTATTCGAGATTGGAGCAGCGCCATGTCCACATCCAATTGATCTCTGCGTTGACGCAATGATTGGGTGCGGATTCGCGCGTCTGCTTTCGACCGACGTCTTTCTTGCGCATGGTTTGGTACTGGAGTGCTCCTTTTTGCAGACTTGCGCTTCACTAATTCGGCATAGGCGTCCAGATCGTCGTCAAAATGTGTCACCGTGCCCTCCGCGACCAGCCAAAACGTGTCGACGGTGTGCCGCAATAGATGGCGATCGTGGGATACCAGCAGTAATGCGCCTTCATACTCCTGGAGTGCGAGCGTGAGCGCTTGGCGCATTTCAACGTCAAGATGATTGGTGGGTTCATCGAGAAGAAGGATTGCCGGCTTTTGCGTTGCAATGAGCGCCAATACTAAGCGGGCCTTTTCGCCACCGCTGAAGGTTTTGACCGGTCGATGGATGTCATCGCCTGAAAAGCCCCAGCCGCCGAGGTAATTTCGAGCATTTTGATCCGACATCGGTTCAATTTCACTGAGTTTTGCCATTGGCGTTGCGTCGGGTTCAAGACGTTCAAGCTGTTGCTGCGTGAAATATCCGATGGACGCATTCTTGCCGCGTACGATTTGCCCGTTCATAGGACTCAATTCCCCTGCCAAGCCGCGCAATAGGGTCGTTTTGCCCGCGCCGTTGATGCCCAGAATTCCGATACGATCTTTGGGGTAAAGGCGAAGCGTGAGACTCCTCAGAATCGGCGTTTGACCGTAACCGATCGTTGAATCGTCTGCGACAACTAGGGGATTCGAGGTCTTTTCAGGGTTCGTGAACGAAAATTGGTAAGGCGATTCGCTATGCAACAAGGCAATTGACGGCATTCGGTCGAGCGCGCGGAGACGGCTTTGTACCTGTTTTGCTTTGCTAGCTTTTGCTCGGAAGCGATCGACGAAACGCTGTATTCGTGCACGTTCGACTTCTTGTTTTCGATGCGAACTTGCTTGCTGTGCGAGCTCGGCGTTTCGTTGAAGTTCGAATGACGCATAGTTCCCAATGTAGGTTGTAGCGGAGGTATCGTGCAGATGGACTATTTCGTTGACGGTTCCATCAAGAAAGTCGCGGTCGTGGGCGATTGTTAATAATGTTCCGTCATACCGTTGGAGCCATCTTTCTAACCACACGGTTGCGTCGAGGTCGAGGTGGTTCGTGGGCTCATCTAGCAGAAGAAGTTCGGAGGGGCTCATTAATGTTTGGGCGAGGTTAAGACGAATCTGCCAGCCTCCGGAAAACGCTCGATGCGGTTTGTGGAAATCTGGACCGACGAATCCTAGGCCGTGCAGAATTTCTCCAGCTCTTGCACTGGCATGGTAGCCGCCTGCATCGTCATATTCGACGTGGAGGTTCGCAAGGTGGTCGTTGTCGCCAGACCTTTCGGCAACACGAATTTCGCGTTCAATTTGGCGCAGTTTACGATCGCCATCGATTACGTACTCGATTGCACTGCGCGCTGACGGTAGAGTCGATTGTTTTAGCCAGGCGAGACGCCAATCTTTAGGGATCGAGATGTCCCCTTCTTCGGGACTAAGTTGTCCCTCGATCAATTCGAATAAGGTGGTCTTGCCTGCGCCGTTGCGACCCACCACCCCGACGCGATGTCCCGGGTGTACCGTGATGTTGATGGAGTCGAAGAGTATTCGATCGCCGCGCCTTAATAAGACATTACGAATTTGGAGCATGGACGAGGAGTCGGAGCTAATCCGGATTCAGTATTAGTTTCGCCATTGCATGATTGCCCCGGCGCCTAACAGCACGAACGCCGCTAAAGCTGCTATCGGGATAACGGAAGGTTCGGCGCAATCGCCAGTGCCCGTGGTGAGGGCTTTCAAAATATCGGCAACGGGAAATTGATTGGACACGAGGTAATCCAGCCCGGGTCCACATGAAGATGCTGCGGATGGCGTAATCTGCAAGTAAATTTGTCGCAGCGCAAATCCGATGCCGACAATACTCGATATCAGTGACAGAAACGGATAGATGCCGAGTCGAGGGTTATGAGCCAGACCTCCCGCCGCGAGAAGCGTCGCTAAGATCATCCACATCCTCTGATTGAGGCAGAGCGCACAGGGTAATTGGTTGAAGACGTATTCGAGTGTTAACGCTACGAATAGGAACGTAGCCCCTGCCGCAACGGTCAGAATGCTCCAATCTTCACTATCGATTGATCGCAAGTAGTTGGTCATCGTTCGATGGTCACTGCTGGAGTACGTTTGGTCAATGCTCTTCTGCAATAAACGTTTCTGCAACTTCGCCTAACAATGGGAAGTATTCGTGGAAGTCGTGACAAAAGTCGTCAAATTTTATATTGAGAATTTCATGAAGCTGTTGTTCGAAACGGTCGAAGCGAAGGCGCTTGAGGATGTAGAACATGGCCCGTTCGATTACCTCTCGTTTGGCGTATCCGGCCAGAAGATCCGTTTCCTTCATGCGGTCGTAAAATAGCTTGGCATCTTTTGGCAGCGGGTAGCGGCCTATTGCTTTGTAACAAGTTGTGGTGAATTCGGTGAGTTCACCGATGCCATAGCGTCCCCACTGGAGTGCTAGGACGTGATCCGCGATCAGGTCCAGCAATACAGGCGCAGGACGTCGAAGATCAGGCCCAAAGTGGACGTAACTCTTACGCATTTCGGGCATTCGGTTACTGGTACTGTCGAGATGCCTATGCAGCCGAACGCCTCGAGCGAGATCGCTTGGCAACGAACTGGGGACCGGACCCTTGACAAAATCACCTATAAATCCCCCGGCGATCAACGCGGTTTCTGGATAACCAAGTAAACAGTGAGCAAGGAAGTTCAATCTAGGTCGAGCCTCAGATAGCTCTCGAGGAACTCTTCGAATGTTTGCGTGTCGGCAACTTCTTGCGCCAATTGATCACGTATCGATTTTTCGGCGAGCGAAGCGAAGCGTTGTCGCAGGTCGGAATTTGATGGCTCGTTAGTAAAGACTTGGCGGTGATTTTCGGAAAGGTTCATTATCAAGCGAAAGAAAGAGACTCGTTGGTCATTCATTTCCTTGATTACTCGTGCGGAAGGAGTAAGGCATGCGTCTGTAACCTTATGTCGTTGTGCCCCCGTGCTCGCTTGGTGTTGCGAGGTACCCGATACCTCGTCGATTACCGAAGCTACTCGATCAGCCAAGTCCAGTAGTTGGCTCGCCCATTGACGCAAATTTCTGGTCCTTCCACTGGAAACTAAGGTTGCATTTGGGTCCCGGCCTTCGCGTACC
This sequence comes from Gammaproteobacteria bacterium UBA1119, assembly GCA_002313255.1. Taxonomy (GTDB): domain Bacteria; phylum Pseudomonadota; class Gammaproteobacteria; order Pseudomonadales; family Azotimanducaceae; genus UBA11889. Next base: position 32,995 of record DCBA01000004.1, read on the forward strand.
GTGGTAAGTTGGTTGTGCAGAATGTCGTTCGACTCGTCGGCGGTATCGTCGGGACTAGGTAAAAGCAAACAAACCAACAAGAAAACGTCCAGAAATCTCAACGTTTCGGCGTCGATACCGACCTCAAGAAAAGGGTTGAGGTCAAGACATCGGACTTCAACATATTCAACGCCTCTTTTACGCAGCGCATTTATAGGGCGTTCTCCCGTCTGAATGCGGCGTTTGGGCCTAATTGATCCGTAGAATTCGTTCTCGATCTGCAGCAGGGAAGTATTGAGTTGTCGGTAGTGGCCGTCTACTTCAACGCCGATGGTCTCGTATGCCGGAAAAGGACGGATTAGGGCGTCGATCATGGTCTGCACGTAATGCTCAAGGCTGTTGTAGGAGACATGTAAGTCGGACTGCGCGCCACTCTGATAGCCGAGCGGCCCCATGCGCAAAGATGTTGCTTCGGGCAAATACAGGGAATGTTCGTCGAGGGCTCTGAGGTCGTGTTCACGATTGCGGATAAAGGATGTGCACACGGCCGGAGACGCGCCGAACAAATAAATCAGCAGCCACGAATAACGTCTGAAGTTTCTTATTAGGTGGAAGTACGATTGATCCTGAAAACCTTGGTCGAGATGTTGTTCTTTCGCAACTGCAATGGCTGGCCAGAGTGTTTCGGGTAATGAGAAGTTGTAGTGGATTCCTGAAATGGTTTGCATCAACTTGCCGTATCGGTTTCCCAGACCGTTTCGATATACGGTTTTGGCGCGTCCAATGTTGGAAGACCCGTAATGGCCTATGGGAATATTAGAGTCGTTATCGAGTATGCAAGGCATGCTTGCACCCCAGAGAAGTTCTTCTCCGATTTCTTTATAGATGACTCGATGAATATTGGTCAGCTCGTCTATGCAATCGTCCGCGGATTGGGATATGCCCGTGATGAGCTCTAGTTGTGCTTCAGAAAAGTCGGTGGTGATGAAGGGATGGCGCAGAGCCGATCCAAGTCCTTCGGGATGGGGTAAGGGGGACAAAGTACCGTTTGGCGTTATCCTTAGACTTTCTTTCTCAATGCCCCTGCAAAGACGTCCTAGCCCCGGATTCCCTGTGATCGCGGATACGCCATTGTCGAATTCGCTCATGCCTTTTGTACTCGCGTTACTCAGAGTCAAAACTCGTTTGCAAAAAGCTTGTTACTCCCGAGTTTTGTGTTGCTGTTCGCGCGACTACTAGACGGCGCGAGTCGGAGCTATCCTGGGCCGGCGCCCGAGATCTTCGCATCAACACGGAACTTCGAAAAATTCTCACGAAATTTAGCGATTAGGGCCGCCGCAGCATCCTCATAAGCTTTCGGGTTGGACCACGCTTGTTTAGGGTCCAACATGTTCGGATCAACGCCTTCGACTCGTGTAGGGATTGTTAAATTGAGGCCAGCTAAGTCTCGCGTTGTGGTTTCCTCAACGGACCGAGATTGGATGGCGTGGATAATGGCTCTTGTGACGGGAATGCTAAAACGTTCGCCGACACCGTAACCACCACCACTCCAGCCGGTATTTACCAAATACACTTTGGAGCCATATTCTTCGATCCGTTTCATGAGAAGGTCAGCGTAAACATTCGCTGGGCGCGGGAAAAAAGCCGCTCCGAAACACGTCGAAAATATTGCCGAATATGCCTCAGTCGAACCCACGATGGTCGAACCCACCTGTGCTGTGTACCCAGACAAAAAATGATAGGCCGCAGCTTCTTTGCTCAGAATCGAGATTGGTGGCAAAACGCCACTAACATCACAGGTAAGAAAGATGATTGACGCGGGTTCGCCGGCGCGGTTTTCGGGAACCCTCGCTTCAATGTTTGTACGGGGATAACAAGCGCGTGTGTTCTCGGTAATCGAATCATCCGCATAATCCGGCTCACGTGTTTCGGGATCAATCACCACATTTTCGACTATGGCGCCGGAGCGTATTGCGTCGAAGATGACCGGTTCGTTTGCCCGCGTCAGGTCGATGCACTTCGCATAGCAACCGCCTTCGAGATTGAAAACGGCTCCTCTACCCCATCCATGTTCGTCGTCCCCGATCAACAGACAGTCTGGATCTGCCGACAACGTCGTTTTGCCGGTGCCCGAAAGTCCGAAAAAGAGCGTCACGCGATCTGACTGGTCAATATTTGCCGAACAGTGCATAGGTAGGACATCAACATCGGGCAACAAGAAATTTTGCACCCCAAACATCGATTTCTTCATTTCGCCGGCGTAACGCATTCCGGCCAATAAAACTCGACGTTGAGCGAAGTTAATCATTACGGTCCCATCGCTGGCGGTGCCATCACGAGTGGGCTCGCAGACGAATTCGGGTGCGTTGACAATTTCCCATACGTCCTTTTGTTGCGGATTAAAGACAGCGGGAGAGATGAATAAAGCTCGACCAAATAGGGCGTGCCAGGCGTATTCCGTCGTTACCCGTATTGGTAAATAGTGGTTCGGATCCTCGCCAACGTGGAGATTGTTGACGAATGTATCGCGGTCAGCTAGGTGTAACTGAACGCGTTTCCAGAGCGCGTCGAACCTGCTTTGTTCTACGGGAAGATTGATGGGTCCCCAATCGATCAATTCTTCCGTGATGGATTCGCGAACGATGAATCGATCCGTTGGCGACCGTCCGGTACGCTTGCCCGTCGTTACGACGATGGCGCCGTTAGAAGCGCATTCCCCCTCGCCTCGGGATACGGCGAGTTCAGCAAGAACGGCTGAACTTAAGTCGATGCAGGCCGAGGTTTCGGTCGAGTTGTCAAAGTGGTGCGCCATCGGAAAGTCAAAGCGTATAAGGCGTGGACTATACACGAGCCCGTGGATGGATTTCATGGCCGAGATCTTGAATTTCGGTGACCGTTAATGACCGAGTACTTCTGCACGTTGAGCTAACAGTGCTAGGCAGAGAACAACCGCAATGAGTGGGTATTTACCGCAAAACACCAGGGGATAAGTAGTCAATCGGGTCCGGTCTTGGATTTCATTCGCATCAAATGACGCCGGTCCCGTTTGCTCGGTTTGGACTTCGGCATTCGTAGTCCGGCACGTTCCATCCGACGTTGTGCCTTGAGCGCGGTTCGACGTTCAACAGACTCGGGTGTCTCTGAGTAGAGCGCTTCCGCTACATTTGCGGAACCTCGTTGATCCGATAGTGCGACGACAACAATATCGATTTCATGGTTTTCTCGCCTAATGCTGAGATTGTCGAAAATCCTCACTTCTCTAGACGGTTTCGCCTTAGCGCCGTTCACGTGTATTTTGCCGCCAGCAATGGCGATTTTCGCTCGGCTGCGGGTTTTATAAAAGCGGGCGGCCCAAAGCCAACGATCGATACGAATTTGATCAGGCGGTCGAGATTGGTCTGAAACCGGGCCAACCATTTACGTCATGATGTCTTTAAAGTCGGAGATGACTGGATAACGCGTGCTGGTTCTTGGCGGCTTATGTAGATCGGGTTGCGCGATGGTCAACACGTGCCCGATCCCGAACTCTACCGCCGTGTCGAGTACGTCTTCATTGTCGTCGATGAGTAGTGTTCGTTCCCGGTCGAAGAATTCCAAAGAAAAGAGTTTTTCCCAAAAGCCTATCTCTTCCTTCGCCCACCCGAATTCGTGGGCCGAATAGCATGCATCGACCTGGCCTACCAAACCGATCGTTGCGTCTTTGATGGCCAAACTATTCGGGTGGGCGTTGGTTGCAATAACTGCCCTTCGCCCGGTCTTCCGCAAATAGCTTATGAAGACATCTGCATTGGGCCGGTAGCGAATCAGATGTGCGAGATCGCTATGCAAACGATCGATATCCAGATGGGTCCGTTGTTTCCAGAAGTCGACGGAGTAGTAATGAAGTTTTGGTTGATTTGCCATTTTTGTCCCGTACAACAGAGCGCTTGCTTGACTGGGTTCGAGGCCTTGCGCAGCAGCGTAGCGGCTAGGGACGTGTTCGTTCCACAGGGTATTGTCGTAATGGAGATCGATTAGCGTACCGTCCATATCCAAGAGTACGGTATCAATCTCATCCCAGGTGATCATGCCGATATACTAATGTGAAACATGGAGTTGTTGCTGTGGGAATTGCACGTGCCGCTACCTGAAATTCTGGAAACTAAAACGGTGGCCCGGAGCCGACTGTTCAGCATTGAAACCCTCAAACTTCGCTTTTCGAATGGTGTTGAGCGTCTATACGAACGGCTACCCGCGCGTGGACGACAGGCCGTGATCGTCGTTGCTATCAATACAGACGACGAAGTTATTCTAGTGCGGGAATACCTCGCTGGCTTGCATCGTTACGAGTTAAATCTACCTAAAGGAACGGTCGACCCCGGCGAGACATTCGAGGAGGCAGCGAATCGCGAGTTGAAGGAGGAAGCAGGGTTTGGAGCCCGAAAACTCGATTACGTTCGACAAATAACGTTAGCACCTGCTTACATGGGATTTTCAATCCACGTTATTTTGGCTCGGGGTCTCTACCCAGAATCGTTGCCGGGCGATGAACCCGAGATCATGGAAGTCGAAAGGTGGGGGCTTCAAGAAGTGGATCAACTAGTTATGTCGGAGTTGTTGTCAGAGTCACGATCCATTGCCGCGTTGAAACTGGCGGAAGTATTTATAGAGCGTGAAAATGCTTGAACAGCTCATTGATGTCGTGGGTCGTGCGGGTTCGGACATATTGGATGTGTATGGCACTGCCTTTGATGTGAAAAGTAAATCGGATGATTCACCTTTAACGGAAGCTGATTTGCGGGCCCACCGTGTGATCGTTGACGGACTCGCTGCGATTGACGCCACGATACCGGTGATTTCCGAAGAGTCGGAGGCGCCCAGTTATAGTGTGCGTAGAACTTGGCGACGATACTGGCTGGTCGATCCTCTGGATGGGACACGAGAGTTCGTCAATCGCAACGGCGAATTTACCGTGAACATAGCCCTAATCGAGGATAACGAACCTGTGCTGGGTATCGTAGGGGCGCCTGTACGCGGCGACATCTATATCGGTGATGTCAAGAAGCGGGAGGCGTTTCGCATAGTGGGGTCGTCGCGTCGATCCCTAACAACTCGTAAGTTGGGCGATGACGGTATCACCGTCGTCGCTAGCCGTTCCCACGGAGGAGAGCGGTTGGAGAGTTATCTGGAGAGCCTCATCCCGGTATTCGGTCGAGTAGATCGCACAGCGATGGGTAGTTCGCTTAAGCTCTGTTTATTGGCCGAGGGGCTAGCCGATTTCTATCCACGTCTAGGGCCAACATCGGAATGGGATATCGGTGCTGCGCAAGCAGTTCTCGAAGCGGCCGGAGGCTCGGTGCTTCAGTTGGATGGATCTCCACTTCTCTACAACACCAAAGCTTCCTTCCTGAATCCTGATTTTTTTGCCGTCGGCGATTCTTCCTTGAACTGGGTTGAGCTTCTGCCGCCCACGACCGATATCTAGGCTCTGTATAATCGCGCTTCTGTTGGGGGGTAGCAAAATGGCTGTAGCGATTGTGGGGGCCTCCGAGACGACCGAGCTCGGACGGATTCCTGACTTGAGTCAACTGCAACTGCATGCGGATGCAGCGTTGAATGCGATGGCCGATGCAAAAATCAAACCGAGCGATATCGACGGCGTCGCCACAGCGGGAGCCTCTCCCACCGAGATCGCGCATTATCTTGGGATCGAGCCTCATTGGGCTGACGGCACCTCGGTCGGGGGTTGCTCGTTCATGCTACATGTTCGACACGCTGTCGCTGCCATTGAGGCAGGTCATTGCAGTACGGTGTTGATCACTCACGGCGAAAGTGGGCGATCTGGCGTTGGACGTGGGGGTTTTTTTGGCGGTGGTGGCGGTGCGAGTCTCGCTGGACAATTCGAAATGCCATACGGTCCCAACGGTCCGACCACGATGTTCACGGTCGGCGTTCTCAGATACATGAAAGAATTCGGTCTCACGCACGAGCAGCTTGCTTCTGTCGCGGTCGTCCAGAGGGAATGGGCGGGATTGAATCCACGGGCGTCGTATCGGGAACCAATCACAGTGGCAGACGTGTTGGATTCGAGAATGATTGCCTATCCTTTTCACAAGCTCGAGTGTTGCTTGGTGACGGATGGTGGTGGTGCGTTGATACTGACAGCGGCAGAACGTGCACCCGATTTCCCCACGAACCCCGTTTATATTTTAGGTACGGGCGAGAGTGTGGAAACGCCCATGATCAGCCAGATGCAAGACTTAACGACGTCCCGTTCGTTCAGAATCGCAGGTCAGGATGCGATGCGGTCGGCGGGAATCAGTCATGACGATGTAGACCATTTGATGGTTTACGACGCGTTCGCCCATCTACCCATCTATGGATTGGAAGATCTCGGCTTTGTCGAGCGCGGAGAGGCTGGGGCGTTCATTGAGGAGGGGCACACCCGCCCAGGTGGAAAACTTCCCTTGAATACCAACGGGGGTGGACTCTCATATATGCATTCGGGAATGTACGGGATGTACGCGTTGCAAGAGAGCGTCCGGCAAATCCGGGGGACTGCCGCGGCGCAGGTTGCGAGCGCTGAAGTTTCCGTTTGTCTAGGCGTTGGGGGAATGTTTGCCGCCAGCGGTTGCATTGTCATGGGTAGTCGGCTGCGCTGACCAAACGTCGGCTCTTGTAGATAAAAGAAGGGGTGGTCTCACTAACCGGGCCTGTGAGTGTGTTCGCCCTGCCGAGGAGAATTACACTGTATATATATACAGACCGGCTAGTGAGGTCTGTCAATATACACACAACAAAATTCGAAAAAAAGAAGGCTTCGGCAAGTTTTGAGGTCAAAAAGAAAAATATCGTGTTACATCAATTGCTTACCGAATTCGATTCCATATTTCTTTCATTTTCTTAGGTTAAATCTGGCCTATTTTTTGTTTCATTTGTGTTTCCATTCTTGTTCTTTTTGACACAATTTCCATCGACTCGCGACACGAGAGTGCTATCCGGTAAGCATGGATAAAGATAATGTTTCGCGTGAATTTCGATGATCACCAGGCATCGATAATGGGTGTGCGTAATTGTGGTTCCCGGACCAAAGGGGGGCCTGCTTTCATACCAGCGATCAGCCACATGCGTGTATCGGCTGGATCGATAACGTCGTCTACTTCGAATACATGGCCGGCGTTCAGGCCCTTACCCCTGTTATAAGCGGCCTCCACCATGCGCTCATAGGCCGCTTGCCGTTCACTTAGCTCATCGATGGCTTCGAGGCGTGCGCGCTGTCCGAGCTTCACCTGGCCCTCAAGACCCATCCCACCAAATTCGCTGGTCGGCCATGCGATAACGAATGCAGGTAGCCGATGGTTGCCTCCGCCCATGGCTTGGGCTCCCAAGCCATAAGCTTTTCGTAGGATCACCATGTAGGACGGCACCTTAATATTTGCACCAATAACGAACATGCGGGCCGCGTGGCGTACCAGCCCTGTTTTCTCCACCTCCGGACCAACCATGATTCCTGGACAGTCGCAAAGCATCAGCAGCGGTATTTGGAACGCGTCGCACAATTTCATAAACCGCGCTGCTTTGTCGGCGGCTTCGCTATCGATTGCCCCAGAGATAACAGCGGGGTTGTTCGCGATTACGCCAATTGGTCGACCTTCGATACGAATAAACGTGGTAACCATTGCGGTTCCAAAGTTTGGACGTAATTCGAGCACGGAGTCCATGTCAGCCAGGGTGTCGATGACTTGGCGAATATCGTAAACGCGCAGACGATTTTCGGGGATGACGTGGCGGAGGAGCCTTTGATCGTTGGCTTCCCAGGCATCAACCGGACCCTGAAAGTAAGATAAATATTTCTTGGTTACTTGGACCGCTTCAGCCTCGTCCTTGACCGCAATGTCGACAACACCACTGGGGACCTGTACCGATATTGGGCCAACTTCCTCAGGGCTGTATACGCCTAAACCACCTCCTTCAATCATGGCAGGGCCCCCAATCCCAATACTCGAGTTTTCGGTCGCTATGATGACGTCGCAACACCCGAGCAAGACGGCGTTGCCGGCAAAACAAAAACCGGCGTTCACGCCGACGACGGGCACCCTTCCGCTTAGCTTGCTAAGCAGTGTCCAAGACGGTGTATTTAACCCACCACCACCTGAAATCTGTGGCGACCCTCCTTTGCCGGGGACGGCATTACGACTGCCGCCACCGGCGCGACCGCCCCCGCCCTCGGTAAAAAGCACAAGAGGCGACTGAAGTTTTTCGGCCGTTTGGAACATCCGATCCATCATCTTATGGTTCATACCGCCCTGAGATCCGGCAAGCACCGAGTAGTCGTAGGACATCAATACGCAGCGGGATTTGGACTCGTCAAATCGGTCGCTATTGACGTGGCCCAATCCCATAACAAGTCCATCAGAAGGGGCATAGTCGAGCAGCTCGTCCACGCTTCCGTGGAGGGCCTGTCCCACCGCCAACGAGCCGTATTGGACGAAGGAGCCCTCGTCTGCCAAATCATAGATATTCTCCCTTGCCGTTCGTCCTCCCTGCCCGTGGCGTTTATCGACCTGTTTTTTGCGTGACTCGTCGGTGGTCAAAGCCCTCCGACGAATTACTTCGGCGAGATCAGGTCGTGGGATATCGAGATCTAACTCAATATAATCCTGCACCGCCTCACCGGTGATCGTTCCTTCCTCGATGGTCAAAAACACCGATTCTTCGGGGACAGTGTCGCCTTCTGAGACCATCACTTCACGGACCGTTCCGCTGACAGGGGCCTTAAACACATGTTCCATTTTCATGGCGTTAACCACGACAATCTCCTGGCCGACCAGGACGTCATCTCCGGGAGCTGCCGTTAGCGAGAGGATAGTGGACTGCATCGCTGCACGAACGGGCACAATCCCTTCCGCGTATTCGACGCGGTCGGGCGCCTGAGCGCGTTCTTGTTCTCGCTGCTCGCGACCTTGGCTCAATACGGCCAGGGGGTCGTTGGCGTCAACCTGAGCGCCCGCTAGGACAATCTTCGACCCCAGGTCACCAGGGTTGCTAGCCAGTTCACGATTGGCGAGTAATTGCGCTAGGTTGTCCTCGACATACCGCGTGTACATCACTCCGCTTTGGATGTCCGGATCGTCGACGATGTTCATGAGCACTCCAAGATTGGTATCAACACCCTCGATGACAAAATCATGGAGTGATCGGCGTGCACGGTTAACGGCGTCGATGAAGTCTCCTTGACCACTGTGTACAACCAGCTTCGCCAATAAAGAATCGTAGAGGCCGCTGGTTTCGTAACCTTCGTAGCCGAAGGTGTCGACCCGAATACCGGGTCCGTGAGGAGGTCGAAACGATGAGAGCTTTCCGGTACGGGGCAAAGTAAGACCATCGTTTTTTAACGTTTCCATGTTTACCCGTAGTTGAATAGCAAACCCCCTCGGCGACGGAGTCGACGCCAGTCCCAATGACTCAAGCGTTTGTCCAGTTGCTAATCCAAGCTGGGTGCGGACTAGATCAATGCCGGTTACCTCCTCCGTGACCGTGTGTTCGACCTGTAGCCGTGGGTTCGCCTCGATAAAATAAAAGGCGGCATTGTCGTTGAGTTCTGATCCGTCGACTAAAAACTCGAAGGTGCCGACGTTGTCGTATTCTGCCAATGAGGCGAGTTGGACTGCGGCTTCGTGAATCAATTTCCGTAAAGCTTGTGGAAGTTGCGGCGATGGAGCTACCTCGACGACCTTTTGATGTAGGCGTTGGATGCTGCAATCACGCTCGCCCAGGTGACGAATATTCCCGGCTCGATCGCCGACGATTTGGACTTCGATGTGCAATGCTCGATCAACCATGAGTTCGGCGTACATGTCGCCGGAACCAAAAGCTGCATTCGCCTCCAACGACCCGCGGTTCAATGCATCTTCGATTTCCGCGACATTCCTAACAATCCGCATGCCCCTGCCACCACCACCCGAGACGGCCTTGAGCATCATGCTGTGACCGGGCTGAAGGGACTCAAAAAAATCGGTGGCGGTCGCAAGTTCACCAATGATGTCGGAGGCTGGCAATACGGGAATGTCGTTTGTTCGTGCCAATTCCCTAGCTTGTAATTTGTCTCCGAAAAGCTCGAGGGTGTCGGGCTTGGGTCCCACAAAAACGATGTTCGCCTCGTGGCAAGTGCGGGCAAATTGATGGTTCTCTGCGAGAAAACCGTATCCGGGATGAACCGCGTCGCAATTGTTTTGTTTGGCGATGTCAATAATCTGTTCGATGTCGAGGTAGGCTTCTACGCCGGTGCCCTCTAATCGCACCGGTGTGTCAGACGTCAATGCGTGCAAGGCGTTTTTGTCGTCGTCTGGAAACACGCTTACGGTGGTGATTCCCATCTCGTGTGCTGTACGTTGAATGCGTACGGCGATTTCGCCACGGTTCGCGATAAGTAATTTACCGATCGTCACTTGGAACCCCCCTCGGACTCTAGCTTTTAAGACCAGCGCAGCAAGATACACGCATGGGGGAAGAGACTGAAGATCGAGGAGAAACGTTACACCGCACGAGAGGGATACCGTGTGCTTGGGCGATCAACCATCCAACAGATGTGTTTGTCGCGTTTTGCCTGCTAGTCAGCGAGCCCCTAAGATGAGCGATTCCGGATAAGTTGGTACTCATATGGGGACGTTGACCACGGACACGGACACGGACGAGAACAGGTAGGTTTGGCAAAGTGACTGTTAGCAGAGCAATGCTCGAAGCGTTTCAACGCGATGGCTACCTTGTCATGCCCTCGGTTTTTGATTCGGATGAGGTGCGGCGCATGGGCGAAGAGGCGGACTTTATATTGGAGCTCGTGATCAATTCTTCGTTGTGCAATGACCGTCAGAGTGGCCGGCTCGATATACGCCAGACGGCGTCGAGGCAAATGATTGTGAGAAAGGTACAGCCCATTATTGACCTTTCGTTGGTGTTGGCGAAATTTTCAAATGATGTACGCCTACTCGGACCCATAGAACAATTTATGGGTGATACGCCTGTCCTCATGGAAGAGAAACTTAACTATAAACAGCCCGTCTCCGTTGGGTATGACTTTCGCGTTCCACCAGACGACGATCGGTTTCCAATCCACAACGATTGGGCGTATTACAAAATGAACGGCTACCCATCCTCCGTTATTTCATCCGCTTTGACGATTGATGAGTCGCATCATGACAACGGACCCATTCAGGTCTACCCTGGCTCGCATCGTCAACACGTCGAACATGACCGAGTTCGTAATGGTTTAGAGGTCCCGGTAGGTACGGTACGTCCGGAGGATGCTTTGCCTATTCTTGCTCCAGCCGGTTCGGTGATGTTTTTCCATAGCCAGCTAATTCATACCTCAACGCCTAACACCACAAGTGGCTCGAGGCGCATGATGATTTACAGTCACTACCCGGCCGCGGCCGACATGGGCATTGACGTTCGTAATGGCCCGAATCGCTTGCGTGAATCTCCATGGGAGTGGGAGTACCGGCGCCGGCGAGATACCGGACGCTACGTTGACGCATTTCGAGTGGATGCAACGGGATGAGCTTAAAAAGGGCCGCTATACTCAACGGATTCTCGGTATGAACGGCCGGCAACGAGGTCTCTCCGGGTCTACCGCCGATGGACGGTGGCTGCTTGATCAAGAAGACCCAGGACATCGAAGAAATTAGATTGATAGAGGTATAAAGGATTCGAATGCGTTTTGTGATTTATGGGGCCGGCGGTATCGGCGGCACCATCGGCGCTCGACTCTTTCAGCACGATCGGGATGTCCTGTTGATCGCCCGCGGACCGCATCTGGTGGCCATTCAAGAACGCGGGTTGCGGTTTGTTTCTGCGACCATCGATGAACGCTTACCGATACCGGCTGTCGGACATCCGCGGGAAGCCAATCTGGACGAACGCGATGTCGTGATTCTTTGCATGAAAAGTCAGCATACTGAATCGGCGCTTAGAGATCTGATCCAGTCCGGCCCATCGAATGTACCGGTCATTTGCTGCCAGAACGGAGTCGCAAACGAGCGCATGGCATTGCGTCGCTTCGCGAATGTTTACGGAATGGTAGTCCTCTTACCGGCAGAGCACTTGGAGCCTGGGGAAGTCGTTAATTTTGCCGAAGATAGTGCAGGCGTGTTGGATGCGGGCCGGTATCCTAATTCCATCGATGCGACGATTAGTGAAGTAACGGATGCCCTGAATACATCGGGTTTTAGGGCGATACCGGACCCTCATATCATGCGTCAGAAATACGCGAAGCTCCTAAACAACCTCAATAACGCTGTCCAAGCCGCGTGTGGCGAGGGATCGGCCGATATCGCGAGGCAGTTGCGCAACGAAGCATTGGCTTGTTACGCGGCTGCAGGGATCGATTGTGCTGCGCCGGATGAAACGCGGGATCGACGTCGCGGAATTCAAGGGACTGCGGTCCCCGGATTTGAGCGAAATGGTGGTTCCTCGATGCAGAGTGTCATGCGTGGTACGGGAGACATTGAAGCTGACTACCTGAACGGTGAAATCGTCCAGCTGGGGCGTCTACATGGCGTTGAAACACCCGCGAATGCGGTCGTCCAGCAGGTGGGCAATCGCATGGCGCGCGAGAGATTAGAAGTTGGCGCGTACACGCTCGGCGATTTGGAAAGCTTAATTCAGAGCGAAACGCGCTAAGACGCTCGACATTGTTGACGGCGGCTGCAGCGAGCGACGCCAGCTTTAATCTATGAAGGGAGTCCGCCATAGAGCCCACAAGAGCCGTGGCACATCGATCGAATGGGCGGTGAACGCCGACGAGTAACGATTAGGGGAGAGGGGGAGGTCGTTATCTCGCCGGCGTTACACCGAGAGACAACGGTGCAACAACTAAAGCAAAGAACCCCGACAGGCTGTTATCCGTCGATGGATCACCTGTCGCGACTGGCTCGTATGTCGTGGCATCTGTCTCTTAGGGGCGCTGATTCTCATGAAGGTTGTATGGATTGCAAGGCTTTTTATAGACGAATTTATTTTCGAGTCGGCGCCTTTCTTATATGGGCCCGATCGATGCTTTTGTCGTTAAGTTGACGGCTAGGGGTGCGCGCTTACAATACCGCGTTCTCGTCCGTTCCTATTGTAAGAGTTGGTAGAGGGCCAGGTAGCTCAGTCGGTAGAGCAGTGGACTGAAAATCCTCGTGTCGGCAGTTCGATTCTGCCCCTGGCCACCAAATACCCAGGCTGTTAGGCGACTAAGTCGTATGGTGATCACAACGATTTTTTACTTCGTGATCTAATCGACAAGCATTAGCGCCTTGTATCGCCGGCTCCCGGCCCAACCGAATAGAGAGCTATGCTAAGATGAAACGTCTGGGGATCGGGGTCCAGACCAGAGCTGAAGTCGCCTTGTTACGGGGTGAAGGCGCCAAAACTTCCCGCGACCGTTGTTCCGCACGTCCCTCAATGACGCACTGGCATTGCAGTCGTCAGGGACGGTGACACGAAACTGTCTTGGCGGGTTCGTAAGACATGGCGTCACTGGTTAAAGCTCCACAAGGATTTTTTCGGGTTTATGGCGCAGTTCGGTCAATACACACCTCCTGTATATAGGCGGCAACGGATAGAGCGAGCACGTCCGTCCCTTAAGCATCTGGCACACCTAAAGCGGCTGTTTCCATACGCCTATCAGTACCGCGTGAAGATCGCTCTTGGTATCACTGGCTTGATTGCGATTCAAATCTGTGCAGCAGCCATGCCCATGTTTATGAGGACTGCGATCGATTCATTAGCGATTAAGGATCCCGATATCTTGATACCCGTGTTGGGGATTCTTACGGTGGCTTTGGTCCGCTCCTTCATTTCGGTGTACTCGAGCCGGATGCTCCAACGAGTTGCGATCAGCTCGTCGTACGATATTCGCAAACGCTTTTTCAGCCATGTGCAACGAATGGGCTCAACGTTTTTCAATCGGTTTGGGACCGGCGATGTCATGTCGAGGTCGTCGGGCGATATCGCCATGGTTCGGAGAGTGATTGCATTTGGGTGGGTTCAAGTACTCACGCTTGTTTTTTCGATCGTCGTCGGTTTGTCATTTATGTTGTATTTGTCGCCAACATTGACCGCGTTGGTGTTGCTGCCGACGCCCCTCGTGGCATACATCGGCGTCACGATGTCCCGTCGGCTTTTCCCTATGGTAAGAGAACGGCGCCAGGCTATGGACGACGTAACGTCGTTTACATCTGAAAATCTCAACGGTATTCGTACGGTCCAGGCCATGGCGCAGGAGCAACAAGAAATCGGTCGGTTCGACGACCTGGGTACTCGCTATGCCAGTTTGGTCTATCGGAGCACTAAATACCGAGCGAAGATGAATTTAGTCATGCCGTTTGTCTCGATTTTTTCGACGCTCCTCATACTCGGGTATGGCGGTCAACTTGTCGTTGACAAGGTGATTACGGTGGGAACGTACACTGCGTTTTTCGCGTACATGTACATGGTGACCGGGCCGATCGGTCAAGTTGGAGGTTGGCTTTCGACGATTACCAGCGCAGCGGCGGCTACCGAACGGTTGTTTGAAGTGCTGGATTATGAACCGGAGATTGAAGACGACCCGCACGCCACCGCGAGCAGCGAGATCCAAGGTCGTGTTGAATTCCGCCATTTTTCTTATGCGTATCCGGGAGCCGAAGAAGAGGCGGTTCACGATATTTCGTTGACCGTGGAAGCTGGAGAAACCGTGGCGTTTCTCGGACGGGTGGGCTGCGGCAAATCGACGGTTTTGCGATCACTGGTCCGCATGAATGATCCAGGACCGGGGATGTTATTGATTGACGGTGAAGATGTTCGGCGATACCCGTTACAACAACTTCGCTCGCAAGTTGCATTGATCCCGCAAGATCCGTTCCTGTTTTCCCTCACTATTCGCGACAACTTGACGTACGACGAACCCGGTCGCGAATTGCCACCGATCGAGCACGCGGCTCAACTCGCCGAACTCCTTGATGCGATCGATGAATTCCCGGACGGAATGGAAACCATGGTCGGTGAAAGAGGGATTACGTTATCGGGAGGTCAGAAACAACGGGCGACCCTGGCTCGGGGCCTCATCCGAGATGCCCGGATACTTGCGATGGATGATTGTTTTTCGAGCGTGGACACGCGAACGGAAGAGCGCATCCTGGGTCGTCTAAAAGAGGTTCGTCGGGGCCTTACGACCCTTCTCATTTCTCACCGAGTGTCCACCGCAAGGCACGCGGATCGTATTTTCGTGATGGAAGGCGGTCGAATTCTGGAGTCGGGAACGCATGCCGAGCTCATCGCGAAAGGCGGTTACTACGCAGATTTAGAGGCCGTGCAGAGCAATCAAGATCAGGATCGACAGCGTAAGGCCGCGTTGCTGAGGAATCTTGATATCGACGTTCGGGTGGTAAACGGATGAATACACAAGTCGATGTACGGCCTGTAACACCCTCTCGAGACTATTCCGCTTTCGATGCAGAACTGACCCACAAGGCGCTTAACGTCAACATGTTCGTGCGTCTGCTCGCGTGGCTCAAGCCGTATCGTTTCACTCTTTCCATCAGCATCGTCTTAACGCTGGCATCTGCCGCATTAGCCGTATTGCAACCGATCGTTAACGGACGCGTCGTTATCGACACAATCTTGCTACCCAATCCTAAATCCAACGAACTACCGGACTACGGCATGGGCGAGTTCGTGTACGGAGTCGCTGATTGGACGGGTGCCTCGCCGCTTATGTCGGCAGTGTTCGTGTACGGGTTCCTGGTGTTGGTCTCCTCGCTTGCGTCGTACGGGCATCGAATACTGCTTTCTCGTTCCACCTTACAAGCGTTACGGGACTTACGGAGCGAGCTCTTTCGTAAACTCGAAACCAAACCGATGTCCTTCTATGACCATGTTTCGGTAGGTAGGGTCATGACGCGATTGACCAATGACGTCGAAAATCTCATCGAACTATTGACTGGCGTGCTGGAGCTGGTGGGTGACTTTATTCCCTTTTTTCTGGCGCTCTTCTTGATGTGGGCGATCAGTCCAGAACTAACCCTCTACACGATGGTATTCATTCCCGTTGTCGCCGTTGCAACATCGCTATTTCGAAAGGTGCTTGGAAATACGTATCGGAATGTGCGCAATGCGGTTTCCAGCATCAACCAATACATGCAAGAAAACTTGATTGGCATGGAGGTCGTTCAACTGTCTCGCCGCGAAAGGCTGAACACCGAGCAATTCGGCGAACGCAATGCATCACACCGCGATTACCAGTTTCACGCGATGAATTTAGAAACGGTTTACAACGCCTTCAATAACAGCCTGATCACGGTGGCGACCGGTGTCATCATTTGGGTGGGTGGTGGCGAGGTGATTCAAGATGCGATTTCGCTAGGGTCGGTGGTCGTCTTTACGCAACTCATTGGCATGATGATTGGGCCGGTACAAGCGGTGGGCTACCAGTTCAATTCGCTGTTTCGAGCGATGGCGTCGGGGGAGCGAATTTTTCAGGCCATCGATTGGGACGAGAGTATTAAGGAGCCAGATAATCCAGTGTCGCTACCGAGTAACGTCCATGGACGGCTTGAGTTTCGAAACATGTCGTTTTCCTATTACATGGGTGAAGAAGTCATCCATGACGTTTCGTTCACCGTAAAGGCTGGCGAAAAACTCGCGATAGTAGGGCCTACGGGTTCCGGCAAGAGCACGCTGATTAAGCTTCTTGCACGTTTTTATGACTTTGACGATGGCAAGGTTTTTCTCGACGACGTTGATGTCAATCACATTGCGTCGGTGGATCTGAGGCACCGGGTTGGCATCGTTTTGCAGGACTTCCATATCTTTTCGGGCACTGTGCTCGACAACATCACACTCAACAACCCTGGTATTAGCAGCGAGGATGCTATGGAAGCAGCACGCATCGTGAATGCCGATCCGTTTATTCGCGCGTTGCCGCAGGGTTACGACACGCTTCTGTCCGAACGCGGACTCAATTTGTCTCAGGGTCAGCGGCAGTTGCTGGCTTTTGCACGTGTTTTAGCTGCTGATCCGGAGATTCTGGTGTTGGATGAAGCCACGGCGAGCATCGATACCGCGACCGAACTGGTCATTCAAGAAGGACTGCACCGAATCATGGAGGGGCGTACGTCAATCGTGATAGCACATCGGTTACAAACCATTAGGGAATGCGACAAAGTGCTGGTGCTTCATCATGGCGAGGTTCGTGAATACGGCTCTCACGAGGAACTCATGGCGTTGGAAGGGATCTATTACACGTTGCACGAGTTGCAGTTCCAGGACAGTCGCGTTGCGGCAGAGTTGTCTGGTGATACCGGCGGCGAAAGAACGCTTCCGCGTACCGCCCCGGCGCCGGAAGAACCGGACGACGAAGAACCATAGTTTGATTAAACGATCTTCTAAGAGCAGGAACGTCCCTGGACTGCGCCTGATATCCGTTCTAGTCCACTTTGGATTGTCGGCCTATTTGACTATGGGCGCAGGGTTCTTTGGGACAACGATCTCGGCGAATGCTGAGGAGCCTATGGTACGCGAACTGGGAACGGCCGCGTTGCGTGTATTTCTTGATTGCGACAACCGCTGCGATATGAC
This sequence comes from Gammaproteobacteria bacterium UBA1119, assembly GCA_002313255.1. Lineage (GTDB taxonomy): Bacteria > Pseudomonadota > Gammaproteobacteria > Pseudomonadales > Azotimanducaceae > UBA11889. Next base: position 50,551 of record DCBA01000004.1, read on the forward strand.
GTTCATACGGGGCGAAATACCCTACATCAACTACATCCGGGATCGACTTGATGCTCAGGTGCACGTGATGGTGTCTCGAGAACGAAGCGGCTCGGGTCGCGAGTACACACTCATGTTTTACGGATTCGAAACATTTAGCGGACTTGATCAACAACTTCGCTACTACACAAGCGACACCGACACAGACGACGAGCGGCGTCGTGGCTTCACCCGGCAGCTCGAGTTGGGGTTGGTTCCTTACGTGATGCAAACGCCGGCGGGCGAGTCACTTAGGATTTCGTACTTGGGCGAGTCGACGGAAACTCCCCGCTTGACATCGCTCGGGGTCCAGCCGACGGAAGATCCTTGGAATTACTGGGTGTTCCGTAGTGAGGTCCGTGGCCAAGTCGACCGGCAGGAACGCCGCGAAGATACGGATGTCAGGGGCTCCTTTTACGCGAGTCGTACGACTGAAAATTGGCGTTTGGGAATGGGTACCTCCCACAGTCGGATGGAACGGAACTTTGAATTCGATAGTGGGTCCACCCTAAAAGATATTAGCCGCCGGTCGAACTTAAGCGCTTGGGGAATCAAGTCGTTGGGGGAACACTGGGGCATCGGACTGGGTGCACGTGGTGAACGGTCGAGTTACCGGAATCTCGACCGTGTAGTTCGGGTGGCGGGGGCGCTTGAATACAACCTTTACCCTTATTCCCAGTATGCGGAGCGCTCCCTTACGTTCGGGTATTTTGCGGGGGCGACCCGATTGAATTATGAAACGCAAACTATTTTAGGCGAGCTTGAGGAATTCAGGGCCGACCAAGGGCTTTTTCTTGAATACGACCTCGAGCAACGTTGGGGGGACATAGGCGCTGATATCAAAGCGTCCCATTTCCTTGACGATATGGATTTGTATCGGATATCGATCAAGGGCGATATCGATTATCGGATCGTTCGTGGACTCGATATAAGCTTCTGGGCTGAAGCGTCGCTGGTTCGCGATCAAATTTACCTCGCTGCAGGGGGAACGACGGACGAAGAAGTACTTCTAGGCCGACGCGCATTGGACACGGAATTTGAAACCAAGGTGGGGTTGAGCCTGAAGTACACGTTTGGCTCGATCTATAACAACGCGGTAAATAATCGGCTGAGTGGCGCCAGTTTTACGCGGCTTTTCTGATCAAATTTAATCGGCCCGAGTGGCGTTTCGAACACAATGTGCTGCGGTGGACTTTGGTTCGGGCGCGGTTTTTCTGTCGGAGTGAGATGCTTTGCCGTCGGATGTTGACGACGCCAGGACGTGGTATCGGTTTGGCGCTAACGGGCCAAAGCGTTCGATGCGACCATCCGCCCAACGAACGTGAACAAATTGCTCGGATGGATCGTTTGGAAAGCTGAACCTAAGTCGGTGGTCGTGGGCGGACGCATAACCTCCGTCTGTTGCCACGTATCGAACTTCACTCGCGTTTGCTTCGCGCCAAGCACTCGCTCCTATGGCGTGGCGATGCGCGCCGGTATTGAATAAATCGATGCCGAGCCAGTTGGAAGAATGAGTGTCATTGCGGAACAGCGTTGCTGGACCGTTGTTGTTTGTAACGACGATGTCTGTGTCGCCGTCGTTGTCCAGATCGCCGAAGGCGGCACCACGACTGACGCCCAAACGATTAAACGCTACTTCTGAGATGACTTCGTGGAACATCCCGCGGCCGTTGTTACGCCAGAGCTGATTACGTTGACGAAGTGGTGGGTCAAATCCCGCTGTGCGCTGTGATTCGATGATGGTGACGGCGCCATTTGCACTAAATAGGTCGAGGTCACTATCGCCGTCGATATCGATCCATCCATTACCAAAACCGGTAAAGGGAATGCTCGACGTTGCGAGGCCCGATACGCTCGTTTGGTCGTCGAACCAACCGCAGCCGTCGTTAACATAGAGTGTGTTGCTCTCTTTTACGTCGTGCGTAAGAAATACGTCCGGATCGCCATCCTGGTCGTAATCGGCTACTGCAACCCCCATGCTGGCTTCAGCCATCCCATAGACATTGAGTGCTGCCCCGGATAATAGGCCTTCGTCTTCAAAGCGACCGGCGCCCTGATTAAGCCAAAGAAAATTCTCGCCGGCGTCATTCGCGACGTAGAAATCGATGTGTCCGTCACCGTTAAAGTCCCGCGACACAACGCCCATCCCTCTCCCTGAGGATTGCCCTATTCCAGACAATTCAGTTACGTTTTCGAAGCGGCCGTTGCCTAAGTTTCGGTAGAGTTGATCCGTCGACGGTGAGTAGTTTTGTGGCCCACAGTAAGTCATCCGTGAAGAGTAATTGCGACAGACCTTGCCCTCTTCAAGAGCAAACTGTAGATAGTTGACTACGTAAAGATCGAGTAGCCCATCGGCGTCGATATCGGCAAAACTGCCGCCGATTGACCATTCGCCGCCAGCGAGCCCAGCTTTTTCTGTGATATCCACGAATTTTCCGTCGCCCACGTTTTCAAATAGCTGGTTTGCGCCGAAGTTCGCGAGAAATACATCGGTGTCGCCATCGTTATCAATGTCGGCGCTGGCGATTCCCATGCCATAGCCCGTCGCACGAACACCCGAAATCTCGGTGACATCTTCAAAGAGCAGGTTTTCACTGTTATTTACATTGCGAAACAGACGATCTCCAGTTCTGACTGGGCCGGCGGCTCGCAGAGGCCCGCTCTGTACGGCCCAGATATCCATACGACCGTCGTTATCGAAGTCGAGAATACCCACCCCGGCCCCCACGATTTCCACCGTCCAAAGTTTGCCTTCGTTGCCATTCTCGTGCATAAAATCGAGTCCGGCATCTGCCGCCATTTCGAGAAATTCTGCGCGCTGACTCGGCGCATACAGGAGCGAGATCAACAAGATCGCGCGAAAGAAAAATGGCGACTTCATGGGCGTGTCAAGGCCTAGCTAGTTTCAACGCGTCGATTCGACGAACAAGATGGTAACGACGGGTATCGAAAGGACCATGCCGCGTTGCGATGACGCCAGAATCTCGAGTTGTGTCGATGAATCGAACACCGTGGTCTCCGGGTACGTTTTGATACAAACGATCGAGCGGCGGTTGGGTAGCGAGGTGTCGGTCGTCAAGTGGTCCGCCTTGGATAAGCCATAGGTCCATTCGTGAGTCACCGTCAAAGTCCAGAATCCCGACACCAGAGCCCATAATTTCGGCTAACCAGAGCCCCCCCGCATCCCGTTCGTATGCCAAAACTCAAACTCGTAGTCCTGCTCCACATTAACGAACCGGACTTCTGCAGCGGCCGTGAGCGGTAGCACCAGCGGACACAACAAGATGGATTGGGATAAATTCAATATCCCGTCTCACGTATGTCCCTGACCAAATACTACTCGTCACGGGGGTCGAGCAATACAGGGATTTTTGGGGACTAACACTGCGGCTGAAAGCCAGGGCTATCGACGAAGAACGGTTCCTTCTCCCTCACGCAGGTAGACCGTGCGTCCAGCCTCAAAGTCGCCGAATACTTCAGTCTTTCCACTCGGCCATAGCACTTCGATGTCGCGGATTCGGGATTGGGTGCTCAAACCAAAGTGAACGCGGGGATCGTTGGAATCGAGATAGCTACCCTCGGGTTGAACCCGACGGGTGAGTTTGTTGGATCCGACGATGGCGGTGACCAAGGCGCCGTGAGCATCGCGTCCTTCACGCAATAAGACCTTAAACCGTATCCAATTCCCGCGTTCCGATAAGCGATTCATGAGTAAGTAGGCTGGGCCATCCCGATTCACGACGAGCAAATCAAGACCGCCGTCGTTGTCTATGTCACCGACCGCAGTGCCACGACTGCTGTGTATCAATGGTTCTCTCGTACCGCCTTTGGGGTAGATTTCTACGAACCTACCGTTCGAAGTACCCCGGAAAAGCACATTGGGTTCTCCTCGAAGGTCACTCGTGTAGGCAGTGGATGGATCGACCCGACCGTTCGCCTCGTATAAATCAAGTTGTCCGTCGTTATCGAAGTCGGCCAGGACAACGCCCCATCGGGTGTAACGACGGCTGGGCGAAGCAAGGCCGAGTGCTGACGTGGCATCGGTAAAGTAGGTTCCCTCGTTGCGGAAAAAGGAGTCGGTCTGTCCCTGGAGATTAACGACCAAGAGATCGATGTCACCGTCATTATCGACATCGCCTGACGCCACGCCCATGCCCGCTTTAGCGACACCGTATTCGTCCACCGCGACGCCACGCAGCATCGCTTCTTCATCAAACTGAAACGAGCCTCGGTTGAGCCACAGTTGGTTCACCATCATGTCGTTGGCGACGAATACGTCGGTGTTTCCGTCGTGGTCGAAATCACCGGTCACGACACCAAAGCCGTTTCCAAAAGCACGGTTTAGTCCAACTTCGAGACTTATGTCCGAGAAACTGCCGTCGCCGTTATTGCGGAAAAGACGATCGACCGCCGAAGATTGATAGTTTTGTGGGGGGCAATACGTTGGTACCCCGCTGATAAAACATTGGAGCTCGGCAACCTCGCTCCAGTTGATGTAATTCGCATGAAATAGATCCAGGTCTCTATCCCCATCGAGGTCGACGAATACGGCAGCGGTGCCCCAACCCGGATCATCGAGTCCGGCTTGGGCTGAAACGTTTTCAAAGTGCCCGTGGCCATCGTTACGAAATAGAGCGTTTGGGCCGACGTTGGTGACAAATAGATCTATATCGCCGTCGTTGTCGTAATCCCCGACGGCGACGCCCATGCCATAACCTCGATCATCGGCACCGTGTGCGTCTTTTGCCTCCTCAAACCAACCATCGCCCCGATTGATATAAAGACGATTGGCGGGCTGTTCGCGGCCCTGTTCGAGATCGTAGAGCGTACCGCTTTGCACAAGATAAGCGTCGAGGTCGCCGTCTCCGTCAACATCGACGAGCGCCGCTCCGCTTCCAACGATTTCGGGGAGTAAGTGTCGGCCGGCGAATCCTGTTTGATGTCGAAACGTGATTCCTCGGGAGGCGGCTTCTTCGCTGAACCAAGCCCTGCTGCTCCGGTCAACGGTTTCAGTTGGTCGTTCTGAACACGCTGCCACTACCAGTATTAAGAGCGCCGTTAGTGCCCGGTACGCCAGTCGAGACTGGAATGAAAACCAATCAAGACGGCGGGACTTGAGGGCCATCGGAGTTGCGAGCCTCAAGCCGCATCCAGGACGCTCAGGCGCGTACGTGCCGATGCGACCTCGTCCGGATGAGTTCCTAGTTTTTCGGCCCAATCAAGGGCCGTTCTCGCCTCATCGAACCGCTTGGCCTCGGCAAGGCAACGGCCAAGATAGATATGGCCCATGGTAAACGAGATGTCGATTTCGACCGCTCGTTCAAAGTAATGGATAGCCGCTGTCCAATTTTTGCGCGCGCCTTCGATGAGCCCACTACTATGCAAAGCAGCAACCGGATCATTCACACCTTGGTTGATTGCTGTTTCGAGAGAGGCGAGCGCTTCGTCGTAGTGGCCTTGTTGCATCAACATACGTCCTAGCTGTTCATGTCCTTCGGCTTGATTTGGGTTGATTTTAATTGCCCGCTTGAGGTGTGTCAGAGCGTCATCGATTTTTCGTTGCTCACGGTATAACCCGGCAACATTGACATGGAAGTAGTAATACTCGGGGTGCAGTTCGAACCCCTCGAGAATGGTTCGTAGCGCTTTTTCAGGATCGCCGGTACGTAAATACGCAAGACTTAAATGACTAAGAAGGGCTGGGTCGTCTGGGCGAATTTCTCTCAGTGTTTCCAACAACGCCAACGCGTCATCGTAAGCGCCAGCTTTGAGCGCGTTTTCGGCATGGATAAGGCGACCCCCGAAGCCGCCAATGTAATCGACCTTTTGGCTCTGGATGGGATCACGCCACCGAAGCGCTTCATCCCGTCGGCCTCGAGCGAACGCTATCCGCGTATCGTCGGTACGACCGAGGGCCCGGTACGCTGTACCTAACATGCGATAGAGGTGGGGATGCTGCATCGCATCGCTCAAGGGTTCGAGTAGTTTGGCCGCCTCCCCGGGATGTCCCTCGAGCAATAATACCCGGGCCGTGCCGGCGATCGCAGGCGATCCTGCGCCCAAACGGGCAGCTTCTTCGTAAGCGTTTTTCGCGTCACCGAGGCGCCCAAGATCGATGAACCATGCGCCTTTGAGCAACCACGCTGGCACATACTTTGGATCGAGGGAAATGGCTCGCTGCATAGCGGCAATGGCGTTTTCTGATTCATTTCTTTTCGCCAACAGCATGGCTTGAAAATAAGGCCACGCAAACGTGCCCGGATCGAGTTTCTCAGCTTGCTTGTACGTGACCAACGCGGCATCTGGAAATCCGTTCACATCGTAGGTCATTGCCAACTGACCTCGTATCGCGCCGGAATTGGGCAACGATTTTGCTTTGCTTAGCGTTTCGTGTAGGAGTTCGGCAAGATCCGCATCAATGTCTTTCGTGTCAACGGTGACGAATGAATTGGAACAAGAAATGAGGAAAGAGCTAAAACTAAGGATGGTGGCTTTCAACACGAATTCGATCCATTCGCGCGGTGGTGAGCACAGTAACATTGCCGAAATACGTAAGCCGTTCGTGCGCGGTGCGCGCGTTTGTTTCTCTTCTGACCTGGCTCGCATCGTCTTCTTACGTTCTATGCCGGATTTATAGAGCTCTCGGCGAGTTACCGCAACGAGTTTAGGAGCCCGTTAATGGAGCCAGTATCTAAAGATCTCTAGTTATTTTCCAGTGTGCTGGAATTGCCGAGCAACAAGCATCGACTGCGGTTCTGCGGATTAAGTTCTTCTTTTACCCGCTCACATTGGATCCGAGAGGCCCTTACAGGCCGTCGATTTGGCCCAATCAATTGAAAACGATTTCCCAAAAATGATGAAATTCGCGTAACTCTCACTTGATCACCTACCTTGAGTTTCCCGCCGAGCGCGCGCTCGGCTTCGAATAGCAGTTGGTCATCTAGGGCGACTAGTTGTCGATCCCTGACAAGGTTCTTAAGCGCGGTGATTTCGCCAGTGTAGCGTTTTGGGATGGTGAACACTGATCGCTCGACGGTGGTTGTCTTGACCGTTTCTTCGGGTTTGTTGTCGCGTTTGAAGATGCGTCGACGGCGTGGTTCCTCCTTTCGGTCACTGTTGCGTCGAAAAATATCGAGTCGCGACCGTTTCTTGGTGGTGGCCGCTTTTGATTCCTTGGGTGGACGTGACGGTTCCGTTGGTACCGCGACTTCTTCGTAGCTAGGTGTCGGCTCGATACGCGCTGGTGGGCTAAGGCGTTTTTGAGTCTCGACGACCGGAATCTCTGAGGCAGCACGCAAGCAAGCCTGACTTTTTTCTGCGTCGTCGATGGCTAAACAACGGACAATTTCCCTGCATGCCTCTTGTCGGTATACGGGCAATCGCTCGCAACCGGATTCCTTGGCATAGGCGTTGAAGCCCAACAAACTGAGACACAAACAAAAAGCCCAGCGACGAGAACGCCGCCGGGCTTTGAACTGCATCAACTCAGATTCGTTCAGAATCCGATGGTGAGTCGGGCAAACGCCGTCCGACCCATGATGTTGTCAAGGTACTGCTCGTAACCAGCACCGGACGGGATAGGATCAGGCATGGAATCGAAGATGTTGCGCGCAGCAAGGTTCAACGAAACGTAGCCAAAGCCTCCCAGATCGGGAGCGGTGTACGTGTAGCTAAAGTCCACATAGGTCCGGGCTGAGATCTCGCAATACGGGTTGCGATCCTGGTCAGCACACGCCTCGCTTTCCGGAATATCAAGGGAACTTATGCCGTTGTGCTCCTCCGGTAACGCACCCGGTATATGTTTGACCTCGTCCCACGCGGCGTCCACGTCGGTGACCGAATCGTGCCAACGTACGGTCATCTGTGCCGTATGGTTGTCACGGAACCAACGCAGCGTACCGTTCACCCTCCATTCAGGTGAGACCGGTAGTGGTTGGTATAGCGCGTAGGTACCGAACCAGTGGGCGCCGTTGTTGCGGTTGCCCACACCGTCGACTTCAATTCCCGCAAAAGTGTGACCGCTGTCGGCCGCGTAGCGCATCAAATAGAGCTCTAGCATTTGCGTCGCACTGATACCGACCTCGAAGGTACCGTAGTCGCCTCCGATATACGGGATATCCGCGGCGTCGACACGATAACGGAGATTGTAAATCAACGTCGTCGTACCCTGCTCGCCTTGGTTCAACCAAGGGTTGTCCGCTTCCATCAGACGCAAGCCATTTTCGCCGCCACCGCGCACGATGACCGTGTTACCGATGGGCTCCTCCTCGTTGGCAACCCAGGAGAGGGCAGCATTGAGGCGGCATTCGAGCTCGCTCTGCGAAGTTTGTGCGATGTAGTCGGGCGGAGTAATCCATGTGCCGTCGGGCCCGGCAGCCTGTGAATTGTCGTAGTCAAGTTGGGTTCCCGGGCAGGCGGCTGACGCATACGGCTGAAAGCCGATACCGGCCGATGCCAGGTTACCGCTCGCGCCCATCCGTTCAACCCGGCCGTTGAACGTTACCTTGGTGTAATCCACGTCCATGGTGAGGTCACCGTCGAGGAGTCTGACCGAGGTTCCCACGTTCCAGAGGTCAGACACCTCTGCGCTCAGCCCAGCATTTTGTGAATCCGCGACAAGGACATCGGGGACGCTACCGCCTTGCCCGACGCCGTTGCAGTCTTCCAATTCAGGCATGTTGTCGCAGATGTAATCGTAAACGTTCTGGAAGTTATCCGGTCGCACCGACACATTGAACAGTTGGAACATACCAGGCAGTACAAAGCCCTCGGTCAAACTGGCGCGTACAGCCAACCAATCCGTGGGTGAGTATCGGAACGCGATCTTCGGGATCGTGGTGTCAAATTCCGCTTTTTGCCCTCTTGCACTGACCGATCCACGCGCTTCAAATTCCGCATAGCGCATGGCCAGCTGCAGTTCCATGTCGCCCCACTTCGGGCTGTTGATCAGTGGCAATTGGAACTCGACAAACACGGCGTTGGTTTCCTCTTCGGTGTACTGGAAATTGGTTCGTGCAGAACCAAGCGCCGATGCACCGAGCTGGTTGGGACGGTATTCCTCCGATTCCAAGCGCATGTGGATACCAGCAGCCAGACCGACCGGTGAATCGTTCCACGGTAGATCAAATATCGCACCGTTCGACACCACCGCGTCAATCACATCCATGCGGATATTGCGTTGGTCGTGCCGTAACAACACACCCGCGTAGCGGTGTTCGAGCTCGGTGTTGGCGGCTGGATTATCTGGGTTCCGCCACGCTTCCAGCAGCTGACCGTATTCGTTGCTGTCGAGCCACGCCGTGCTGAAGGGGTTCCAGCAGGCGTCGTTCATTTGCCCACCCTGACAACGCATGGAAGCGACGGTCCACGGCCACACCGGTTCGGCGTAGTCTTCCTCACGTTTGCTCCAGGCAGAGATCCAGTCGAAATCGACAATCCACTCCGTGTCCGGGATGGTGATCTCGGCACCAAGGCGAATCCGTAGATTGTCGATCTGGCGGCGTCGGTTGTACGACATGTCGTCGTTCAACCA
>DCBA01000063.1 GCA_002313255.1 Gammaproteobacteria bacterium UBA1119
AGCAATCTATTATGGCCTCGGTGTGACCGAACACAGTCAGGGTTCAACGATGGTGATGGCCATGGCAAATCTTGCAATGGCAACCGGCAACATCGGCCGTTCAGGGGTCGGTGTAAACCCGCTACGCGGCCAAAACAACGTCCAGGGTTCCTGCGATATGGGATCGTTTCCCCACGAATTATCCGGATACCGGCCCGTCGGCGATGTCGAAACACGAAAACTTTTCGGTAAACATTGGAACGTCGAGCTCAACCCGGAGCCTGGTTTTCGTATCCCCAACATGCTCGACGAAGCCTGCGCTGGCCGCTTCATGGGCTTGTACATCCAGGGGGAAGACATCGCACAATCGGATCCCAACACCCAACATGTCGAACAAGCGCTCAATACCATGGAATGCGTGATCGTTCAGGATCTTTTCCTCAATGAGACGGCGAAGTTTGCCCACGTATTTTTTCCGGGAACTTCATTTCTCGAAAAAGACGGAACGTTCGTCAATGCTGAGCGCCGCATCAATCGAGTTCGTCCAGTGGCGAGTCCTAAAACCGGAATGGAGGAGTGGCGCGTTACCGCCGCACTATCGAACGCACTCGGATATCCCATGAACTATACATCTGCCGCCGAAATCATGGACGAAATCGCGGCACTCACGCCCAGCTTTTCAGGCGTCTCGTTCGCGTATTTAGATGAGGTCAATAGCGTGCAGTGGCCTTGCAATTCCGAGGCACCATTGGGTACCCCCATAATGCACGTGGATGCATTTGTACGTGGTAAAGGCTGCTTTGTACTGACCGAATATCAACCAACCGAAGAAGCAGCCAATCGAAAATTCCCACTATTATTGACGACCGGACGTAAGCTTCACCAATACAACGTTGGCGCACAGACACGCCGGACGAAAAATTCGGAATGGCTCGAAGAGGACACACTCGAGGTGCATCCAACCGATGCCGAAATGCGAGGCGTTCGTCACGGCGAATGGGTATCGATCACGAGCCGTATGGGTGAAATCACCTTACGCGCGGAGATCACCGACCGCGTCGTTCCCGGAGTCGTCTATACAACGTTCCACCACCCATCGACTGGAACCAACGTTGTTACGACTGACCTCTCAGACTGGGCCACCAACTGTCCAGAATATAAAGTAACGGCGGTCGAGATTCGGCCCGCGAACCATCGTTCGGATTGGCAGAAACAATTTGACGCGAGAGAGCGAGAACAATCCGATTTGCTCCCCGCCGGTGGGCGATGACTACCCTTGAGACCAAGCATTTGCCGGTAGCGAGTACGCGGGTACCCGTTGAACTGGTCAACCATGAGACGACAAATATTGAGGATTTCGTGAGCGTCGAAGAGCCGCTGGAAATCCGACTTGCGTACGGGACAGTGGATGCTCGGCTCGAACAAAGTATTTCAATCACCATGCGCACCCCGGGGAATGACCTTGAATTAACGCAGGGGTTTCTCTTTGGAGAAGGCATTGTTCACTCCACATCGGATGTCCTTGGAGTTGAACACTGCGGACCCCCGTCACCCGATAAAGGTATCCGCAACGTGGTGCGCATCGAGTTATCAGAAACGGCGCAATTTAATCCCGACGCGCTGCTCCGCCATACGTTTACGAGTTCAAGCTGCGGCATCTGCGGTAAAACGTCATTGGACGCGGTCAAGGCCATCGTGCCGGATTACAAATCAAAGGGTTTTACGGTCAATGGCAGTCAGCTGAAGGCTCTCCCCGCACAACTCCTGACCCGTCAAACCGAGTTTGTCCGAACAGGCGGATTACATGCCTCAGCATCATTTGATCGGACCGGTCAGATCAAACGTATCCGGGAAGACGTGGGGCGCCACAATGCACTCGATAAACTCGTCGGTTCTTACCTCGATTCCGGGATCGATACCTTGCGCGAACGTGGGCTACTCCTGTCAGGGCGAGCCAGTTTCGAATTGGTGCAAAAAGCCGCAGTCGCAGGCATTCCCCTCATCGCATCGATCGGGCCACCATCGAGCTTAGCCATTGAGCTAGCCTCGTCTCACGATATGACGTTGGTCGGTTTTCTGAAAGCCGACCGGTTCAACGTGTACTCGGGCGGAGCAATCGAAGCTTGATCGAAGCGGCAGATATCACCGCGCTCCTCTTGTGTGGCGGCAAAGGTGCACGGCTCGGCGGTCAAGACAAACCCCTACTCTCACTCGGTAGTGACAAAATCATCGACCATTTGCTGACGCGTCTTAAACCTCAGACCGGCGAAATCGTCATCTCCTGTTCGCGCAATGTTGCCCGTTACGAAGCGTACGAACTACGTATTGTCGTCGACGAGGCCCCCGACGAAGGTCCGCTCGGCGGTCTCCAGTCTGCTTTTAAGGCCGTTAACACGGAGTGGGCGCTAACGTGTCCAGGCGATATTCCATTCCTCACATGCGAACTGGTGACAAGGCTGAGTCTCGATGCCGAACGACAAGGTGTCGCGGTACCGTTTGCCGACAATGAGCGCCAAAACTTGTGCCTTCTCATCAACCGGAAACGTCGAAATGAACTCGTCGCATTCTACGCACAAGGTGGTCGTGCCGTGAAACGTTGGTTGGATATTGCGTCCATTCAATCGACCGATCTTTCGGAGCTCGGGTCTTCGTTTTTCAACGTCAATACCGCGCGCGAGCTCGAAGAGGCCATCGAACGCTCTAACCATCCAAATCAATCATGAAACGGTACATCATCACAATCGCGCTAATGATCACCACGTATTGGTGTCCATATTCGGTATCGGCGAATGAGCCAGGCACCAGTATCTACCAGGCACGTTGCGCCGTCTGTCACACCGGCGCCGGAAAGGACACAGGTCCCACATTGGATTCCATTCAGGCAATGAGTAGCGCCGAAATTCGCTTCACGCTGCTCGAAGGGAAAATGAAAGGGCATGCGAGCAGTCTTTCCGACTCGCAACTGGAATCCTTGTTGAGATTCCTCGTAGGGGACCGACCAGACTCCGCGACCGTTAGTCGGTCGAGCACTGCATGTTCCAACAACCCGATTTCATTTGACGCAACCATGACGAGTTGGGGGTTCAACGCACAGAACACCCGCCACCAAACCCATACCCTGATCAGCGCCGACAATGTCCACAGGCTCGAACTTGCCTGGTCGTTTGGTTTACCCGAAACATCGACGGCCAGGTCCCAACCGATAATCACTGATAACACTGTATTTGTTGCAACCACTAGCGGTCACGTCTACGCGTTGGATCGGGCATCCGGTTGCGAACGTTGGCACTACCGCTCGGAAAATCCATTGCGAACGTCTCTGACCCTTGGAACCGTGAACTCGAGCCCCGCTCTTTTTATTAGCGACCAACGACGCGGCGTCCTCGCCATCGA
>DCBA01000035.1:0-1310 GCA_002313255.1 Gammaproteobacteria bacterium UBA1119
CTATCACGACAGCCTGAATGACGAGGATTTGTCGGATTCCGATCGTTTCTAACTTACCGCCGATCCACACGCCCACAAGACCGGCCAACGTGGTTGTCAAGGTTGCGACCGTGACGGTCCGTTGAATGTCGAAACGGGTGACGCGATTGATGATTGATTGACGAGCTGGGTCACTGAGGGCTTGTAATAAGGCCATACCCAATCCAAATAGGAAGGCGACTTGCAACGTGATTGAAACCGCGAACGGAATGAGGAGAAGTGGCAGTACGACGGCGAGTAGACCTAAGAAAAGAATCAGTTTGCGCGCGTCTGTTCTGTCGGCCCAGAGGCCGCCGAGCAGCAACACCGCTAGCGGCGCCAGTTCCATGAAAAATCGAATCCATGCGTAAGTACCAGCCGAAGTCTCGAGGATGCCGACGAATATCCACGCAATGAGTAAGCCGTGAAGGCTGATTGCCGTCATCCAAAGGCTTGATCCAGCTAGGTACCAGCGAAACGCAGCCGGATGGGGCAAGTGAACTGACATCGCGTACGATGATACAGCGGTAGCTTGTCGTTAACTTAAACCTGCTTCGGAGGTCGACAGCGTACTGCTTGCTAGACCTTGTAGCCGCCGTCCACGCTGATCACTTGACCCGTAATCCCCGCTGATTCGTCGGCGGCAAGCAATGCCGCCATCGGACCCAATTCTTCTGGCTCAAGTATTCGTTTCTGTAGGTTCTCGGATGCAATTCGCGTTCTTTCTACCTCGACCGATGTATGCCGCGTTGACGCCATGGCTTCAAGATCTACGAGTTGCGTATTTGTCCACCCCGGACACAGGCAGTTGACGGTGACCTTGTTCAGCCACCTCGGCCGCCATTGCCCGCGTGAGCCCGATGAGACCATGTTTCGCCGCCGTATACGCTGGATGTCCGCCGGAACGCTTCGCATACCCGGAACCGATATTGATGATGCGTCCGTGCCCGCGTTCGATCATCGCTGGAAGCACCGCTCGACTTGCGCGGTAGGCCGAAAATAGATTGAGGTCGACGTTGGCAACGAACAGTCGATCGTCAATCTGTTCTTTTGAGAGTCCGTCAGTATCGCTAAGACCGGTTCCACCACCGGCATTATTGACGAGTATGTCGATTTCCCCGAGGTCACTTCTTATGCTTTCGACGCATTCTCCGATCGCGTCGAATGACAAGACATCGCAAACCACAGCCACCGCGTTGACTCCCAAAGATCGTATTTCATTAGCCACGCTGTCGATTTCGGGTTTTGTACGTGCACTAACCGCGACGTCGGCTCCCTGACGCGCCATCGCT
>DCBA01000035.1:1661-6534 GCA_002313255.1 Gammaproteobacteria bacterium UBA1119
GACCCAGACGCGGCGTCCGTCCAACCGTGCCATCGTTATATTCCGATCATAGGGTGATTACCACGAATCGAATTACGAAGGATTCACGGCATCGAAATACTGCTGAGCCGCGCCAAGGTGATCGTCGACGGTTTGATTACCGGCATTGTGAGTGGCGACGGCCATATGGGTGCAGCCCAGCGCTCGCCAGCGCTCGGCGTGCTTTTGCCAGCGTTCAGGCGTCCCACCGGCAAATTGGGCCTGCGCTTGAATCCCGAAGCCGTCCCACGGAAGGCCAGCCTCGGCACGTTCAATCTTGATGCTTTCGATGGCCGCTGCGGATGCTTCGTTTGGTCCCCCAAGCGGGAACCAACCCTGCCCCATGCGCGCGCACCGTGAAAGCAACGCGGGAGCGATGCCGCCGAACCAAATCGGAATCGGGTGCGCTGGTCTTGGTAGAATACTGGCTTGCGTGACCGTGTGAAAATCGCCGTTAAAGGTTAGATTATCGGATTCCCAAAGATCGCGGAGTAATTCGATCTGTTCGGCTTGGCGTTTACCTCTCGCTGCGAACGGAACATTTAGAGCCTCATATTCCACTTCATTCCAACCGGTGCCGATACCCAACCGAAAACGGTAGTTCGACAAGATTGCGAGTTCCGCTGCTTGTTTGGCGACTAGGGCGGTTTGGCGCTGGGGTAAGATCAAGACTGATGTGGCAAACACAATTTTCTTGGTCAAGGCCGCCATGAACGAAAAAACGGTAAAGGGTTCGTGGAAGGCGACGTCTTTGTCGTAGGGGCCTCTCCACCCACCCGGTCGATTCGGGTCTGCACCCAGGACGTGGTCGTAAATCAGCATGTGGTCTGCGCCCATCGCCTCGGCGCCTTGTGCGTACGCCGTAATTGCCCCGGGATCGTTGCCCATTTCGTGATGTGGAAAGACGATTCCAAATTTCATGCACTAACCCTTCCATGATCGGGCTGACGACACTAGTTGCGCGCAAGTTGGATTGCAATTTATCCACAGCTAAAATGCGCGCTCTCATGGTATTCAGAAATGTACGGTGACGTAGCGTTCTGTCTATCCCAAGATCAATCCAAAAGGGGTTGGGTAAAAGGGTCAACGGTAAGTCGTCGAACTGCGGCGTGAACCTTGGACATGAGCACTGAACTTCACGGAGCGGCAAACATGGCAGAGTCAGCCGAATATTCATCGTCATTTCCTTTCGTGAAGATGGAGCACGACATCCTTTCTCTCTGGGAAGAAGAAAGGGTGTTCGAAAAGTCATTGGAGTTCACGAAGGATAAGAAGCCTTATATTTTTTATGACGGCCCCCCATTTGCCACGGGTCTACCTCACCACGGAAATCTACTTGCTTCCATCATCAAGGACGTTGTGCCGCGCTACTGGACGATGAGAGGGCGATACGTATTGCGCCGTTTCGGTTGGGATTGCCATGGACTGCCGATCGAACACGAAATTGATAAGCAACTCGGTATGTCGGCTCAGGAAGCGATAGCGAAACTAGGGGTTGCTGGCTACAACGCTGAGTGTCGGGGCATCGTCGAAAAGTATGTTGCTCAGTGGCGCGCCATCATCACGCGCATTGGTCGCTGGGTCGACTTCGATAATGACTACAAGACCATGGACGCCTGGTACATGGAATCCGTCTGGTGGGTCGTGAAGCAGCTGTGGGATAAGGGCTTAATTTACCGGGGTCAGAAAGTGATGCCGGTTTCTACGGCCTTCCAGACTGTCCTCGCAAACTTCGAGGCAACGTCAAATTACAAGGACGTGCAAGACCCGGCGATTACCGTGCTATTTCGACTTGCGGACGAAGATGCTTTCGTCGCGGCATGGACGACGACCCCGTGGACATTACCTTCGAACCTTGCTTTGTGTGTGGGAGCAGACATCGATTACGTGCGCGTGGCCGATAAGGAATCGGGCCGGCGCATCTACCTAGCGGAAGCACGCCTTGAAGAATATGGCAACGCGCACCAGCTGACGGTTGAAACGCGCCTGAAAGGTTCCCACCTGCTGGGCAAGAAATACGTGCCGCTGTTTGAGTATTTTAAATCTGAAGCGGAGCGAGGGGCGTTTGTGGTGGTGGCTGACGATTACGTGACCACGGATGAAGGCACAGGGGTCGTCCATCAAGCTCCCGCGTTTGGCGAGGACGATTACCGTGTGTTCCAGGCCAACGGCATCGAAGCGTTCGCGTGTCCCGTAACCATGGGCGGACGGTTCACGGATGACGTGAAGGATTTCGCGGGAATGTCTGTGAAGGATGCCGACAAGGACATTATTCAGTTCCTTAAGGAGTCCGAGGCGATATGGGATCAGGAAACGATCCAACACAGTTACCCACACTGTTATCGATCCGATACCCCACTAATCTATCGAGCCGTACCCTCTTGGTTCGTGCGCGTAACCGATTTCATCGACGACTTGGCTGCCGCGAACGAACAGATTCTTTGGGTACCCGGCCATATTAAGGACGGGCGGTTTGGTCACTGGTTAGAGTCGGCAATTGACTGGGCGATTTCCCGTAACCGTGTATGGGGAACCCCCCTTCCGATCTGGGAAAACGAGGTCTCAGGTAATCGAATTTGTGTTGGTTCGATCGACGAGTTGGAACAACTTAGCGGCGAACGGGTTGAGGATTTGCATCGTGAATTCGTTGACCCTCTTGAGTTTGACGTAGACGGCGAGGAGGGCGTGTACCGGCGGGTCGAAGAGGTACTTGATTGTTGGTTCGAGTCGGGTTCCATGCCCTATGCGCAGTTGCATTACCCGTTCGAGAATGAAAAAGTTTTTGAACAGGGCTTTCCGGCTGAGTTTATCGCTGAGGGGCTGGATCAAACTCGGGGCTGGTTTTATACGCTTACCGTGCTTGCCGCCGCGTTGTACAAAAAACCTGCATTTCGCAATGTAATCGTCAACGGCATGGTGATGGCCGAGGATGGCAAAAAGATGTCCAAGAGCCAACAAAATTACACGCCGCCGGGCGATCTCATGGAAACATATGGCGCGGACGCGCTACGTCTCTACCTCATCAATTCCGGCTTGGTTCGAGGCGAAGAACAGCGTTTCTCGGATAGCGGCGTTCGAGACATGGCTCGAAGAGCCTTACTGCCTTGGTACAACGCGTTTTCATTTCTTCAGACCTATGCGTCCATTGATCATTGGACGCCCGATAAAGGCGACTACGTCGGCAGCAATATCCTGGATCGATGGATTCTTTCGAAACTGCAGACCCTCAAAGCCGGTATCCGAAACGAGATGGAACAATATCGTCTCTATAATGTGGTACCCAAACTATTTGATTTCATCGAGGACCTGACCAATTGGTATATACGATTGAACCGATCGCGATACTGGGGGGACGAGATCACGGCAGACAAGATCGCCGCATACTCGACGCTATATCGGGCCGTGCGCGAGCTTTCCATTGTGATGGCACCGTTTGCGCCGTTTCTTTCGGAGCATGTATACCGTCAGATCTCGGACTTAGCTGAGGAGCGCCCCAAACCCTCGTCTGTTCATTTGTGCAGCTACCCAGAAGCCGATGGTTCCGAGATTCATCGTGACCTTGAAGATGCGGTGACGCGCATGCAGCAGGTGGTTTTGTTGGGCCGGCGAAAACGAGAAGCGGTGAAGATTAACCTGCGTACTCCGTTGTCCCTCGTGACGATTGTCCATCGCGATCGCGACGTTCTGGAGGTTATTCGAGGACTGGATGAGTATGTGCGCTCGGAGCTCAACGTGAAGGAAGTCAGGTACACGACCGAAGAAACCGACTACATTGTGTTGTACGCGAAGCCCAACTTTCCGGTATTGGGTAAGCGCCTTGGAAAACGAATGAAAGAGTATCAGGAATTGATTGAGTCGATGACCCCCGGCGATATTGCAAACTTTCACGACGAGAAAGGGGTCACGCTTGGCGGTGAACGTTTTACCGTGGAAGAGATTCAGGTGTTCCGAGAAGCGAAACCCGGGACTAACGTGATCACCGATCGATTAATATCGATCGATCTGGTTTGTGAGCTCAACGATGAACTCGTGATGGAAGGGTATGCTCGGGGAGCCGTTAACCGTATTCAACGAGCCCGGCGAGACGCGGGACTAGAAGTATCGGACCGAATCAAACTGGTCTATTCGGGCGATGAACGCGTGCTCGAAGCGCTCGGAATACATGCTGAATACGTTGCCAGAGAAACGCTTGCAACCGAGTTCGAACCGGGTCCGACTGTACAGTTTGACGCTGAAATCGATGGCATGCGATTGGGGTTTGATATCTCAGTAATAGGGATTAATTAACCATGTTGGAATTTTACACGGCACCCACGCCCAATGGTTGGAAAGTGGCGATGACGCTCGAAGAGATGGGGCTTGATTACCAACTGCACTTGGTCAACTTATCGGGAGGTGAGCAGCAAGAAAAGAGCTATCTCGCCATCAATCCGAATGGCCGTATCCCTGCGATCGTCGACGACGGCTTCCCGGTCTTCGAATCAGGCGCCGTCATGCTCTACCTTGCCGAGAAAACGGGGAAGTTGATGCCTCGAGACGTCAAAGGTCGATCGGAAGTCGTTCAATGGCTCATGTTCCAGATGGCGGGTATCGGGCCGATGCAAGGACAAGCGGTCGTCTTTGTGCGTTATTTTCCAGAGGACATCCCAGCGGCCAAGGATCGATACATCAACGAGTCACGTAGACTCTACGAGGTTCTTGATCGCCGACTGGATGGACGTGAATGGCTGGCGAATGATTTTTCCATTGCGGATATTGCCAACTGGTCCTGGATCCGTAGCCACAAGTGGGCACGCGTACCCGTTGAAGGACTCGACAATCTGTCGAGATGGATGGATCAGATGCGAAATCGACC
>DCBA01000090.1 GCA_002313255.1 Gammaproteobacteria bacterium UBA1119
GGCTGGGGAAACACGTGGGAAGAGATTGAGTCTCATGTTGCCGCCGATATTCCCATCGGCCGTATTGTCCGTCGCGACGAGGTCGCCGACCTGATCGTGTTCCTCGCGAGTGCGAGAGCCGACGCGATACACGGACAAAACATTCGTATTGACGGCGGCGCTCTGGACGTCCTGACATAGTGCGCTCGGCCGTCGTTACGGGAACCACACACGGCATCGGAACCGTGACGGCCACCCGCG
Source organism: Gammaproteobacteria bacterium UBA1119 (assembly GCA_002313255.1). Classification (GTDB taxonomy): domain Bacteria; phylum Pseudomonadota; class Gammaproteobacteria; order Pseudomonadales; family Azotimanducaceae; genus UBA11889. The sequence continues at coordinate 241 of DCBA01000090.1, forward strand.
TCGCCGCAGCTGGCTACCGGTTGATTATGTTGGTCCGCGATCTGTACCGAGCGGAAACATTGGCGACCGCGATCACTGAGACAACAGGTAACGACGCGATTGAGGTCGTGCGTTGCGACCTTTCGTCGATCGATTCCGTAAACAGCGCGGTGTCGGACGTTCGTCGACTCACGGACGATCTCCATCTGCTCATTAACAACGCCGGCATCGTTACTCGCCAACGAACGATGTCAGCCGACGGGATTGAATTAACGTTCGCCACCAATCATCTGGGACCATTTATGCTGACGATGGGATTACGCTCCGCTCTCGAATGCGCCGGAGCCAGCCGCGTGGTGAACGTTGCATCGGCCGCGTACCGAAGTGGTTCACCCGACTTCGAAGCGACGCTCGACGCCGATGGTGCGGCTGGTCTCCAAGCTTACGCGACGTCAAAACTCGCGAGCGTACTTTTTACCCTTGCGTTGCATCGTCGGACCCGTGGAACAGGGATCACAACCAATTGCTTGCACCCCGGGGTCGTGGCAACCAACCTGGGAGGCGACAATCGGTTATTTCGTTGGGGCATGAAACTCGGGGGGGCCCTGGGTGCGATGCGTTCGCCAGAACAGGGCGCTGAAAATACGGTCCAATTGGCACTCGCAGATGAATATGCCGAGGCTAGCGGCGGCTATTACGATCAAAATATGCGTCGTACGGTCCCGAACGTAACTGCTCTGAACGAAGAACTGCAAGACCAACTGTGGCACTTTTCCGAACAACTGGCGACGGGATCGGTATGAGCGAAAACAATGACGACCTGTACGCCGACGTTATCGGCCCAACACACACGAATTACTACCTCGCCTATTTCAAGCGCGCGGATGAACGCGGTTACACTCCACTTACCTGGCACTGGCCCGTGCTGTTCGCTGACGTTTTTTGGTTCTTATACCGCAAGCAATACCGATGGGCCGGCATCGTCACCCTCATCTCTCTGTTAATTCTTGTGGTTGCCGGGCAAATCGGACAGATGGGTTATCCAGACCTCGGCGTCGCTGTCCAATTGATACTGTTGGCCGCGTTTAAGCTGGTCTACGTTCCATTGCGGGCCAACGCGCTCTATTACGACTGGGTTCAACATCGAATCCGATTGGTCCAAGCGGCACTCCCGGGAAAGTCGATGGAACAAAAATCGATGCTCACGAAGCTCGGTGGCACGAGCTTCACGGCGCCTTTAATGATTGTCGCACTGCTGTTTATACTGGCAAGCTTCCTGCCGCCTCCCGGTTAAACGAACCGTCAACCGGCAACGACGCACAGTCCGATCGTCCGCTCCAGAACTTTAACGCCCAGCAAGAATTCCTTCGTTCACGCAGTTTTCGAGCCTGCCATCCCTTAAATAGCGCGCCGCGGTTCGCGCCGAAAACGCCCTGATGTCGCGAACACTCTCGGGAGTATAAAAAGCGGAATGCGGTGTAACCAGGAGTCGGTGACGAATCCAGTCTTCATCCGCCTTCCATGCGGCAATCAACGGACGGTCGAGCTTCGCCGGTTCTTCCGGTAAAACGTCAAGCCCGGCAGCAAGTACCACGTCATCCTTCATCGCGTCATGCAGAGCATCGACATCGATGATGGGACCTCGCGCCGTATTCACGATAATGATTCCTTTTTTTGCGTGTGCGAGGGCGTCTGCATCAATGAGATGAGTGGTCTCATCGTTCAGCGGGGCATGCACACTCACAATATCTGACTCGGCTAGCAGTTCCGGCAGCGAGTCGGATCGACGAATACCGAGCGCCAGTTCCGAACCGTTGGGTTTGTAGGGATCGTGAAATGTGACGTCCATATCGAATGCCTTGGCGCGCATCGCGGCCGCAGTCCCAATACGGCCCAGGCCAACGATGCCCATCGTGCAATCGGCCATGCGTTTACCAAACGGATTCAGTGCCGGGCGCCAGTTGGCCAACGGGTCAGCTCGTAGCGATTCGTCATGAAAGGCAATACTTTTGGTTAACGTCAGCATCAGTGCGATGGCGTGATCGGCGACCTCACGCGTGCCGTAATCTGGCGTGTTGCTAACGGCAATTCCGCGATCGCCGAATGCCGCAAGATCCACGTCGTCAAATCCCACCGCCGGTTTAACGAAAATGCGGCAGTTGTCGAGCATATACATCACGTTAGCGGGCACATGCCCACCGACGATGCCATCGCAGTTACGCCATTGCTCCTCCGTAACGGTGTCAAAGCCACGGCAAAACTCGCCTGTCACCCCTTCTCCTAGCGCCTCAATTTCGATCTGGTTGTCGCGCCCGGTTCGCGGAAAAAGTACTCGAATTGTCATGTGGTTGTCTCCGTCAAACCGTTACAGCTTCCAAGGAGTCTAGCCGCGATCACGCTCCGAACGCGCCAATGAGGCCGCGCACTAACTCAATCAGCGGGGTCGGATACACACCGAAGAGAATCACAGCCACACCTAATACCCCTACGGTCACGATGGTTTCCACGGGTATAGCGGTAGCTCTTACCGAACCATCCGTGGATTCGCTTTGCGTCATGGTAAATACAATTCGAAGGTAATAGTAAATGCCAATCGCGCTGCCAATGACGAGTGCCCAAAGGAGAACCCATAGCGCGCCCTGGACGCCCGCTGCGAAAAGGTAAAACTTGGCAATAAAGCCCATGGTTAATGGAATACCCGCCAAAGAAAGAACCGCCGCCGTCAACACCGCCGCAAGCACTGGGTGGCTCCAAAATAAACCCTGGTAGTCGGCCAACTGCTCAGTGTCCTGGTCACTCGCCGAAATCGAAAGCGCGCTGATAACACCGAACGCTGCCAAGGTCATAAGAAAGTAGCCAGCCAGATATACCATCGTCGTCTCACGAGCGATCTCAGGGTCATCCAACGCAGCGACCACCAGCAGCGCAATCAGTAAATAGCCAGCGTGAGCGATCGACGAGAAGGCCAAAATTCGCTTGATGTTTTTCTCCAACAGCGCCAGAAGATTACCCACGACCATCGAACCCACAGCGATGATAGAAATTCCCAGTGCAATGGATGCGTTGGACAGTACATCCGAAATCACGGCGTAGCGCAGTAACACAGCAAACACGGCCCCTTTGGACACCGTCGCGATAAACCCTGTCACCGGCGCGGGCGCCCCTTGATACACGTCGGGGGTCCACATGTGAAAAGGCACGAGGGACAACTTGAACGCCAGTCCGACAATCAGCATTCCCTGCCCCAACCAGTAGTAGTTCTCACCTTGGTTATCAACTGGTTGTCCCAATGCGCTGAAACTCAGTGAACCGGAAGCCGCATAGATTAGGGCCATACCGAATAACATCGTGGTCGAGGCGACCCCGGATAGCACCAGGTATTTCGTAGCAGCCTCGAGTGGAAGTCTGCCTTCTTGGGGGTAGCAGATCATGGCATACAAAGAAATCGATAGAATCTCGAGTCCTAAAATCAACGTCGCAAAATGGGAAGCCACTGCCATGACCATCGCTCCCAGCGTGGCCGTTAGAATGAGCATGTAGAATTCTTCACAACTCGACGCTCGATGATCGAGATAACGAAACGAGATCAATACGGTGACGATGGCAGCGAGCAGGAAAAGCCCGCTAAAGAACTGGCCATAGCCGTCCACGCGGATCAGTCCAAACACCTCCTCGCTACCGGCAGCGAGCGACTGCGGGATCAGGGCTCCAGCAATGACTAAAATCAGGAATGTCGACGTCATCGCTAGTGCATGACTGCGGCGGAACGCAACCAGTAGCATTAGCACCATAAGACCCACCGTCAGCACGATATGTGGCATCACCGAGTTAACCCATGCATGACTCACAGCCCTGCCACCCCCAGTGACGTGATAACAGGTGCTGATAAATCGAGCACGAGTTGGGGATAGACACCCAGCCATACCAGCCCGATCATCATCAAGATCATGACGGTCATTTCACGTGCTCCGAAGTCCTCGATCTCTCCCACATCCGGGTTGGGGACGCCTTGAAACGCCCTTTGCATCAGCGATAAGCCGTAAACTGCTGCAACAACAATGCCGATCGTTGCAGCGATAGTCAGCGGAACGTGAGCTTGGAATGCCCCAAGTAGTGCAAGGAATTCACCCACGAAATTTCCTAACCCCGGCATCCCGACGGATGCAACAACAAAAAACAACGTCATCGCGCCCATGCGCGGCGCACGCACCCAGAGCCCTCCCATCTTCGACATTTCCCGCGAGTGCAAGCGTTGCTGCAGCGCTCCCGCCATCATGAACAACGCCGCGGTCGAGAAGCCGTGAGCAATCATGGTCACCACCGCGCCCTGCATAGCAATTTCATTGAATGCGTACACGCCGAGCAAGATGAATCCCATGTGCGCGACCGAGCTATACGCGACCAAGCGCTTGAAATCGCTTTGGCTGTACGCCATGTAGCCGCCATAAACGATGCTCAGAGCGCCCAGCAACATGCCCACCGTTGCAAAATCTTGCGACGCTTCCGGAAAAAGTCCCACGGCAAATCGAATCACGCCGTAGCCACCAGTCTTCAACAGGATGCCAGCTAAAATCACGGATCCCGCGGTCGGCGCTTGGGTGTGTGCGTCAGGCAGCCAGGTATGGACGGGCACGCTCGGCAGCTTGGTAATAAACGCAACGAAAAACCCCAACATCAGCCACCAAGCAACGTCCGGATCCAAAGATGCATTCCGAAGTTCAAAATAGTCGAACGTAATGACTCCGGTAGCTTGGTAGTTGAAGTACACCAACGACAAAATCGCGAACAACATCAGCAGGCCGCTAATCTGGGTGAACAGAAAAAACTTGGTCGCCGCGTAGGCGCGATTCTCGTGTCCCCATATCGCGATCAGGAAATACATGGGAATGAGCATCACTTCCCAGAAAAAGAAGAATAGGAATAGATCGAAGGCCGAAAAAACGCCGACAACGCCGGCCATTACCCACAAGATGTTGAACTGGAAAAATCCGTGTCGCTCGCTAATTTCCGACCACGATGAAACGACCGCGACGATGCCAACAAAAGCCGTGAGGGCGACCAGCATGAGCGATAGTCCATCAAGAACTAGATAAACCTGGATGCCAAACCGCGGGATCCACGGCAATACCTGCCTCGCATATTCCTCGGTCCCCGATCCTGCACCCAACCACGCGCTGCTCGTATAGATAAGTGCAACCACAAACGCGATCAACGAAACCCAGCGAGGCGCGTGTTGGTGAATACGTTCCGAGAATGCGGCGACCACGCCAGCGGCAAGCAGTCCCATAATGAGGGCGAGGATGTTCAATCCAGCACCTCCCACATCACGACCACGACCACAAATGCCAAGCCCAGCACCATGTTCCATGCGTACCAGCGGAGGCGACCATTTTGGACGACGGCCAGTACGTGATGCATGCCGCGGGCGATACTAGCGGTTGACTTAAACGCCAGATCGACGAAATCATTCTTGTTCATCCGCGCAAGTGCGACGAAAGGAGCAACAACAGCCCGATCGTATAACCAGTCAAATCCCCATCCGCTATACCAAAACCGTCTTACGTTCTCGGCGAACTCTGTTCCGGGGAGTTGCGTCGAACCGCCTCGCGCGGAACCAAACACAAACCAACCAGTGAGAATTCCCAACAGCGGCATCGCCATCGTCACCAACGCGATCGGAGAGAAGTGGTCATGCGTCGTGATACCACCGTCTGGTAACACCCCCGAAACAATGCCCAACCCAAACCAGCCGCCACCCAGTGCGAGACCACACAGAATGATGAGCGGCGCGTTCATATTCCATCCTGATGAATCGTGGGCTGCGGTTTTCGCCTCACCAAAAAAAGTCAGAAGAATCATGCGCGTCGTGTATAGCGCGGTCATAAACGCAGCAATGGCTGCGCCGCCCCAGAAGACCATCCCGGCCGCCGGGTTATCGGCCGCCGTCAACATGATGGCGTCCTTGCTGAAGAACCCTGACGTCAGCGGCAATGCAGCAAGTGCGATAGAACCCACCAACATACTCACGAACGGAATAGGCAGTTTCCGCCAGAGCCCACCCATCTTGAACATGTCCTGTTCGTGATGCAGAGCGAGGATAACGGAACCACTCGCAAGGAAAAGAAGGGCTTTAAAAAATGCGTGGGTCATTAGATGAAAAACGGCCGCTGACCAGGCGCCCACACCAAGGGCCATGAACATGTACCCGATCTGACTCATGGTCGAAAATGCGAGCACCCGTTTGATGTCGGTCTGCACGAGCGCCGTAAATGACGAAATGAATAAGGTGACCAGTCCGGTGACGGCGACCCAGAACTGGGCTTCGGGGGAAATAAGGTAAATATCGTGCATCCGAGCGATCAGATAAACACCCGCGGTGACCATGGTGGCGGCGTGAATGAGCGCTGACACCGGGGTCGGTCCCGCCATTGCATCGGGAAGCCAGGTTTGTAACGGTACCTGCGCCGATTTCCCCATCGCGCCACCCAAGAACAAAAGCCCAATGACCGTAGCCATCGTCGAACCCTCGGGCCAAGCGATATTCGCCGCTGCCAGCGAAGCCTGAATTTCCGTGGTGCCAAGCTCCCGGAATAACAGGAACAACCCGAGAGCCATGAACGTGTCCCCCACGCGGGTAACCACAAACGCTTTGCGCGCGGCGTAGCCGTTGTTTGGATCTCGATGGTAAAAGCCAATCAACAAATAACTACACAAACCAACACCTTCCCACCCCAGGAAAAGCACCAGTAGGTTATCGCCCAGAACAAGCATCAACATCGCGAACACAAATAAATTCATGTACGCGAAAAAACGGCTAAAACCTTCGGGTTCCTCAGGGTCATCCCACATGTAGCCGGTGGCGTAGACGTGAATCAAAAAACCAACGCCAGTAATGACACCCGTCATCACAAGCGCTAGACCATCGAGATACAGTCTGATCTCAGGAACGAACTCGCCGACGCGCATCCACGTCCATAACTGTTGCGAGTGGGGCTCGGCGCCACCATCCATAAACGCTTTTCCCACGACAACGGCAACAACCGCGGCAAATCCAATAGAACCTGCCCCGACAATGGCGATCACCACCTTCGGCAGTTTGCCTTGGGACAAAAATAAGACCAAGAAGCCCAACAGCGGAAAAGTCGGTATTAGCCAAAGCGCGTCCATCAGCTGTGCATCTCGTCGGCCGAATCGACATCGAGGCTGTCAAAGCGACGTGATAACTGCAGCACGATCCCTAACGCTACGGCGACTTCGGCCGCGGCCAACGCCAAAATGAACATGAACATGATTTGCCCGTCAGCTTGCGCCCAACGAGCACCACCCGCTACGAAGGCCAGTCCGCACGCATTCATCATGACTTCAAGCGACATCAACACAAACATCACATTGCGCCGGACCAAAACGCCGGTGAGGCCTATACAAAAGAGTGCCGCAGCCAGCACAAATACGTGTTCGAGCGGCAACGACAAAGCGAAATTCACACTTCCTCCCGCCTCTCAGATAGATAACGACGTCCCAGATGATACGAACCTACCAAGGCCGCGAGCAGGAGAATCCCAGCGAGCTCCACGGCTAAAAGATAGGGGCCAAAAAGACGCGTACCCACCGTTTTCGGTCCCACCATTGACGCCGCTGTCTGTACAGATTCACCACTGAGCGCGTAGACCAAACCTAAAAACAGGGGAATCGTAAGCAGGCATGGCAATATCCACATACGCGGACGCAACCACGCGCTCTCGCGCGCGACCGATCCTTTCCCAAGATTGAGCATCATCACCACGAACAAAAACAGCACAACGATCGCTCCCGCGTAGACGACTATTTCCAGCGCTGCTGCAAACGGCGCCCCGAGCAAAAAGAAAATGACGGCGACCGACAGCAGCGAAACGATCAAATAAATGAGTGCGTGCGAAGCGTTCTTACCGGTGACGACCAAGACGGTCGACGCCAAAGCGGTCACGGCAGCAATGTAAAAAAGACTTTCCATATCGGTTATGCGTTAGCGTGAACTACGGCATCAGACTCCGAACATTCGTTGGCGACGCTTCGTTCTGTGCTTCACCTTTTTGTTTTCCATCAATGGTTTTACCCGCCACATTCCAGAAGCTGTATCCAGGATATTTACCAGGACCACTGATGAGCAGGTGCTCTTTCTCATACACCATGTTGGTGCGATCAAATTCAGCCAACTCAAAATCCGGCGTCAATTGAATGGCATAGGTGGGACACGCTTCCTCGCAAAGCCCGCACATGATGCAACGCGAAAAGTTGATACGAAAAAATTCTGGATACCAACGACCATCTGTTTCTTTTTCGGTTTTCTGCAAGGCGATGCAATCGACAGGACACGCGACCGCGCATAAATTGCAGGCAACGCATCGCTCTTCGCCGTCCGGATCACGCGTCAGTACAATACGACCGCGGTATCTGGGCGCCAGATAGGGCATTTCTTCTGGGTATTGAACCGTTTCGCTGCGCATGCCGAAAAGGCGCCGAAATCCGGGCGTGTGCTGCAAGATGGTCCAGATCGTTCGGAATTGGCTAATCATGATTCTTGCACCCCTAACCCGTCCACAACATCCACGCACCCGTCCCGAGTACATTAACGAGAGACAACGGCAACAGAATTTTCCACCCCAACGACATCAGTTGGTCGTACCTCGGTCTCGGTATGGCGGCACGCAATAGGATGAAAAAGTTAATAAATACAATAATCTTGGCTGCAAACACTCCCAATCCGACCAACGCTGAAGCCAGTCCCGTCGGCACCAACGACTGCAGCGCGGGGGGTAACAGCCAACCACCGAAAAACAACAAGACGATCATCGCAGACGTGATGATTAGCCCCAGGTATTCAGCCGCCATGATCAAGCCGAATTTCATGCCCGAATATTCGGTGTGGAATCCCCCGGTCAGTTCGTGTTCCGCTTCCGGTAAATCAAACGGTAGGCGATGAGTCTCGGCCAACCCGGCAAGCAGAAAAATCACGAATCCGACAAATTGCGGGCCAATATTCCACAATTCGGCTTGATCTTCGACGATGTCTAGTAGGCTAAAGGACCCCGCCAGGATCACAACGCCCATCAGCGACAACGCCATAAAGACTTCGTAGGTCACCATCTGTGCTGCCGCCCTGAGACCACCCAGGAGGGCGTACTTATTGTTGCTGGCAAATCCTGCCAGGAGCACGCCGTAAACGGCGAGCGATGACATCGCCAGGAACCAAAGAACGGCGATATTGGAATCGGTGATGATGAGTCCCGATTCTCGCGGTGCCCATGGGACAACGACGTATGCCATGAGCATGGATCCGGCAACAATCGCCGGGGCCAAAACGAAAAAAAGACGGTCCCCGAATGGGGGTACCCAGTCGTCTTTCGCGAGCAGCTTGACGGCGTCCGCGATGGCTTGACCAAAACCGCCCGCCCAAGGCCAAACACGATTCGGCCCTTTTCGATCTTGCCACCAGCCTAACAATCGTCGCTCCCACCAAACGAGGATCAGCGCAGTCACCAACATGCCCACCGCAATCGGGAGAATCAGCACGTAGGACCATATGTTGGGAGGAAACTCCATCAGCCTCTAGCAATCACGTCAGGATGGCCGCCGGGCCGTCGGATAAAATCTGGATCAACGGATAAATCAATACGGCCCGCGGCTATCGCACGAATGCCCGGTAGGCCGTGAACGACACCCACCATCCCGGCCGGTATCCGGTCATCGATCAGGACTTCAAAACTTGCACCCAACCCAGGCCCCGAAATCCCCGCACCGGCTTGAACGCCAAGCCTTTTCGCGTCGGCAACGTTGAGCAACGCAAACGGGGCTGGCATCCGCTCAACGATGGGCCACGAAGCATTAGACAGTTCATCGCTTCCAAAGATCGCGTGCACTGGGACGACCAGGAATGCTTCGGTGGCAACAAATGCATCCGGCACCTCTTGAAATTTCGTTGCCCGCGATGCGTCGCCGGAGTCAGGCGCGGGCGCGACCAACAGCGCGCCTGGATCACCACCGAGGAGCGCACCGCCCACCTCTTGCTGAAACTTAAAAACCGACTGATTGGAATTCCATCCCGGCGACCACACAAACGGAACCGCAGCTCCATCTTGTGTGCCGAGATTTTGTCCCTCCATCGAATAATTGAACGGCGTTTCGTCATCGACCGTCGCTTTCGGTTCATGAACAGATATTTGGGCTCGCATCGCGGTGCGTCCGCTGTATCGATGCGGTTGACGTGGAATCCTAGTGCCGCCCTCAACGCGGTAGTCGGACGGTGGGGATATGGTGGCGAGAGCCGCATGAGTAGCCTTTGCACATTCTTCAATGAGGACGTTAATGTTGGCCCAGCCAGCACCGCTTGAATCGAGCGCATCAGCAATATCGCTTATCCAACGCCAAGCCGGCCGAATCTCGTCATCGGGCTCAAACACCTGGTAAAACCTTTGCGCCCGGGTTTCGTAGTTGACGTAAGTCCCCGTGCATTCGGCGTAGGTCGATGCGGGCAACAAGACCGTGGCGTGTTCCGCCGTTTCGTTTTCTAGAATATCCAGCACCAGCATTTTTGACTCGCTGCAAGCAGCGCTTACCCTTTGTGCATCACCACGTCGGTATAAATCGTTCTCCATTACGATGGCAGCGCTGCCGCCCGTCATGGCGTCCAACGCATCGGACATCGACAGTCCGCCACCAAGCAATGCAACGCCGTAGCTGTTGGCTTCCAAAGGCGATAACAACAGCGCAGGATCCGACCCCTTCGCCTTTAACGCCCATGCTACATTCGCGGCAGCCCGCAACACGTCCGGATCTCCCGTACCCGTTCCCGATACGATGAGCGGTCGTTTGGCTGAACCGAGGGCGGCAATCACTTGGTGCATAAAATCGATCCCGGCAGCCGACAGTTCGACGTCCGCCGCTGCGTATGTTGGATCGATCCCATGGGCGATTGCGGCACCGACGCGAGCGATATCTTGTGGAGCGCCGCCCCACGTCGCCGACGCGACGTCGTCGATGCGCGTTGTCGCAACCGACGCAATAAACAGCGGGCTTAACGCCTGTTGTGCGTGACCTCGGACACCCGCGTCTTGCCAGCCTGGGATCCCAGCCTCCTGGGCCATCGTAAAGGCCTCGGCACGTACTGCCTGCCGCACGGCCAAAGCAATCCGCGGTGCAGTATTCAGCACATCTTCTCCCAAAATGAGAATGGCATCGGCCGCTTCAACATCGGTCAGCGAGGGCGTGCGTGCGCCGCCTTCACGCTGAATGGACAAGGCGAGTTCGATCAACATTGCCTCGTTATCACCAAGTCCCGTACAAAAACGTTCCTCCCCAACCAATTTCTTCAGTGCAAAATTGGCTTCAAAACTTGCTCGCGGTGAACCGATGCCAACGGCATCCATCGTGACCAACTTAACGGCTTCGGCGATCGCGTTTGATGCTCCGCTTGCTTCGAAAACGCCATCCTCGGCACGGATCCCGGCGTGCCGGATTCGTTGGTCGCTATTGATAAAGTGCGATCCAAACCGGCCTCGATCGCACAGAAAATAACCGTTTACTTCGCCGTGATATCGATTTTGAACACGCTTCAACACGCCGTACCGTTCGCTGGGAAACACGTTGCAACCAACAGCACAACCCGGGCACACGGAGGGCGCTGATTGAAGGTCCCATTTGCGCGTGTAGTGCGTCGCAAAGGGTTTGTCGGTGAACACCCCTGTCGGGCAAACCTCGACCAGATTTCCCGAAAATTCACTCTCCAACGGGCCATCTTCGGACCGGCCAAAGTACATCCGACTGCGTGAGCCGAAAGCCGACAGATCGGTACCGCCAGCGTAATCGCGGTAATAGCGCACGCACCGGAAGCACGTAATACAGCGATTCATTTCGTGGCCAATGAACGGCCCGAGATTCTGGTTTTCCCACGTCCTCTTGGTACCGCGGTATTTGCGCACTGAGTGTCCTGTCATCACGGTCATATCTTGTAAATGACATTCGCCCCCTTCCTCACAAACCGGACAATCGTGCGGGTGATTTTCCATCAACCACTCGATGACCGATTCGCGAAAATCAGCTGCCTGCGGGGCCGCGATGGAGATCCGCATGCCGTCGACGACATCGGTCATGCACGCCATACCAAGTCGACCTCGTTCGTCGTCCTCATCCGCGTATTGAATGATCGCGCACTGTCGGCACGCGCCGACCGAGCCCATCGCCGGATGCCAGCAAAAATAAGGGAGATTCAGCTGCTGCGACAGCACCGCATGAAGCAGATTTTGGCCTTCTTTAACCTCGTATTGCTGCCCATCGACGTTAATCGTTGCCACTACAAATGTCTCCTGTGATAAGGACACTTGCCCGTCCGAATGTGCTCTTCGAAATCCTCTCGAAAATATTTTAGGGCCGATTGCAGCGGTTCAATCGCGCCAGTTGCATGCAAACAAAACGTATTTCCCGGCGCGCCGATAAATTGCGCATTGCGATCTAGTACTTCTAGATCCCCCTCTTGACCACGACCTTCTTCAATATCCAGAAGCAGTGCTTCAACCCACGGCAAGCCTTCACGGCACGGCGTACAAAAACCACACGATTCCTGTGCGAAAAAGTGTTGCAAGTTACGCGACATATCCACCGGGCAAACGGAGTTGTCCATGAGAATCATGGTGCCTGTACCCATCCGACTGCCGGCCGCTTGAATCGTGCCGTAATCCATTGCTAAGTCGAAGTGTTCTTCCACCAAAAAGTCGGTCGACGCACCCCCTGGGAGAATCCCCTTGAGCTCAAACCCTTCACGCATACCACCGGCATGCCGCTCAACCAGTTCTCGAATCGGCGTGCCAATCGGTAATTCCCATAGTCCCGGACGGTTGACCCGGCCAGAAATTCCATAAATTTTAGTGCCTGCGTCTTCCGTCAGACCCAGGCCTTGATACCACTCAACGCCATTGCGCACGATCCCTGGGACGTTACAAAACGTCTCAACGTTGTTAACGATGGTCGGTCTTCCCCAGGCACCACTTGCCGGCGGAAAAGGAGGTTTGGTTCGGGGTTGCGCACGTTTGCCCTCGAGTGCGTTCAACAACGCCGTTTCTTCTCCGCAAATGTAGCGTCCGGCCGAACTGTGAATACGCAAGTCAAGATTGAAATCGGTCCCAAAAATACCACCCCCTAAAAAACCCCGTGCCGTCGCGTCTGCAAGTGCTTCGACGAGACGTTGATAGGGTTGATGGTATTCGCCACGTAGAAAAATATAGGCCTTCTCTGCTTGAATCGCGTACGCGCCAATGATCATTCCTTCGATCAAAACGTGCGGATTGTTCTCTAGGAGAAAACGGTCCTTGAAGGTGCCCGGTTCCATTTCATCTGCGTTGCAGACGAGGTACTTGGCGCCTTCGCCCGCTGCATCCCCCTGAGGGACGAAGCTCCATTTCAAGCCCGTGGGAAAACCAGCGCCGCCTCGACCCCTTAAATTCGAGTCCTTCACTAGACTGACGATTTCTTCGGGGCTCATCGAGGTTAACGCTTTTCGAGCCGCCTCGTATCCCTGCCCGGCCTCGTACGCGTTTAGGTCTACGAGACCCCCAACTTCTTCGACTCGCCCTAGCAAGGGCTTGGTATCCATTAGTGACACTATTCGAACCTCCCGAAAATCTCTCCGAGACGCTCAGCAGTCACGTTTTCGATAAGCTCATCATCAATCATCATTGTCGGCGCCTTGTCACAGGCCCCGAGACAGACGATCGGCAGTAGGGTGAAGCGGTCATCGTCGGTCGTTCCCCCGAACGCGATACCGAGGTACTCCTGGATCGCCTTACCGAGCCCATCGGCACCCATGACATAACAAGAGACGCTGTCACACACCATCGCGACGTGGCGACCAACGGGTTGGCGGAAGATCAAATTGTAGAATGTGGCGATGCTATCCAGCGCGTCGGAAGACATCCCCAACAGTCGGGCGATGGCGTGGAGGCTCGTATCAGATACCCAGCCACGGTGCTTCTGGACAATCATCAACGCATCGATCGCAGCCGATTCGCGGTCTGGAAGATGCGCGATCTCTGCTTCGATTTCAGCGATTTCTTCGCCCGATAACACGTGTACCAACTCGGTTTCACTCATCGGTCGACGTCCGCCATGACGAAATCGATGCTAGCAACGATGGCGATCAGGTCCGACACCATAAACCCATTGCTAATCACTGGAATCTGCTGAAGTGCTGGGAACGACGGTGACCGAATGCGCGTACGATACGACATGGTGCCTCCATCCGATATCGAGTAATACGAATTCCAACCCGTCCTCGCCTCAACAATGGTCGACGATTCGCCCGGCGGAATCACGGGGCCCCAACTGACGTTTAGGAAGTGATGAATCAACGTCTCGATATCCTGCATCGTGCGCTCCTTAGCAGGAGGCGTTGCCAGCCGGTGATCCGCTTTGTATGGTCCGGAAGGCATATTCTCGGCGCACTGTCGAATAATCTTTAAACTTTCCCGAATCTCGTCCACGCGGACACGGCACCGATCGTACGTATCCCCATTGGTCGCCATCGGGATCTCGAAATCGAACTGATCGTACATGCTATAAGGCCGCTTCTTGCGCAAATCCCAGTCGCTACCCGTGGCACGTAGCGACGGGCCGGTGATGCCCCACTCAAGTCCTTCCGCGGTGTTGTATGCACCAATACCCTTGGTCCGGCGTTGCAAGATACCGTTTTGCATCGCCATTTTTTCGTAATGATCGAGCCGCTTCGGCAAGTAATTGCAAAAATCCAGCACCATGGCATCCCAACCATCGGGAAGATCTTGGCAAACGCCGCCGATGCGGAACCAGCTGGGATGCATGCGACCGCCGGTAATCGCTTCAATGATTGAGAACAGGCGTTCACGGTCGGCAAACATATAAAACACCGGCGACATCTGTCCGACGTCCTGCGCGAACGTCCCGTAGAAAAGCAAATGACTAGCAATCCGAAACAACTCCACCAGCATCACGCGAATGACCTGGGCGCGCTCCGGCACTTTCATACCCGCCATGTTTTCAACATTCATGACGTACGGAAAGTTGTTGATTACCCCGCCCAGGTAATCAACGCGATCGGTGTAGGGAATGTACGTGTGCCAGGTCTGACGTTCGGACATTTTTTCCTGCGCGCGGTGGTGGTATCCGATATCGGGGACCGCCTGCACGATGACCTCGCCATCAAGCTGTAAGGCAATCCGAAACACACCATGCACGCTCGGGTGATTCGGACCTAAATTGAGGAACATGAAGTCGGTATGTTTCGCGTCCGTGTTCATCCCCCACTCTTCGGGAACAAACTTCAGCGCATCTTGCTGTGCTTTTTGGAATTCTGGCGTCATCGTGAACGGGTCCATCTCGGTCGCTCGGGCGGGATGTTCTTTTCGCAGCGGGTGCCCTTCCCAAAGAGGCGGCGTCAGAATTCGACGCAGGTTGGGGTGGTCCTCAAAGTCGATCCCAAACATGTCGAACGCCTCACGTTCATACCAATTGGCCACTGGATAGATCGACGAAACACTCTTAACGCGGTTGTCTGCTTCGGACAGCGGGACCTTAATTCTTATGTCGTTATTTCCTGACAGTGAAATCAGGTGATAAAACACGGTGAAGTCGGAATCCGGTTGATCGACCCGGTGCTGCCTCGTCCGCTCGTCAATCGCGGAGACGTCAAACAGCAATTCGTACGGTGTGCTCGCCTCGTCCTTCAGAAATCGGAGGACCGATTGGATTTCTTCCCGAGGAACCCAAATCGTGGGTATCTTGTCTGCCGTTTCTTGAACCGTACAGCGTTCAGCACCCACCTTGGTGGCGAGATCGTCAACCACCGTAGACACAGTGATCTCTGTTGTTGATTCAACTACTTCAGACACTTCTTAGCTACCGCGCTTCTTCCCCAATAAGTCCGTCGTCAGCGGGGCGTCCCCGACGGTCGTCGGCTCCGCAAGATCCGTCGCTTTCATACGTTCGGGCGTGTGTTTGTCTCGTTGACTGGGGTCATACTTCGCCAAGCTGCCATCGTTTCCGAGCATCCATGACAACGGTCGCTCGGTGTTTTTCACGGACTCTTGCAACAAGATCAAACCCTGCATAAATGCCTCCGGGCGAGGCGGACAACCGGGTACATAGACGTCTACTGGTAGAAATTTGTCCGCTCCTTGAACGACGCTGTAGACATCAAACATGCCGCCCGAGTTAGCGCACGAGCCCATTGAAATCACCCAGCGGGGTTCCAACAACTGTTCGTAGAGGTGTTGGATCACCGGTGCCATTTTCCGGAACACGGTGCCCGAGATCACAATCAAGTCGGCTTGGCGAGGGCTGGCCCTTATCACCTCTGCGCCGAACCGTGAGATGTCGTGTCGTGACGTAAAACTCGTCGCCATTTCGACGTAACAGCACGACAAACCAAAATTGAATGGCCAGATGGAGTTGGACCGGCCCCAGGCCACCAGATCTTCAAGCTTAGCGGTCAAGAAACCCTTCGCTGCATCTTCGATGTAGGCATCTTCGACCGGTTTCATCGATGCACCAGGCTCCGTTTTTATCAATCGCCACTCCACTAGCCATTCTCCAGGACGGCATATTTCGAGGGTTCGGAATGGCGCGATTTACGTCCCCAGTCAAGCGCACCAGATTTCAATTCGTACACCAGTGCCACCAACAAGATGCCAATGAATATTGCGACCCCTACGTAACCTGCCCAGCCGACTTCTTCAAATGCAACCGCCCAGGCGACAATAAAGATCGTCTCAAGATCGAAGATGACAAAAAAAATGGCGACCAAGTAGAACTCAATCGACAAACGCATGTTTTCTGCCTCGCCCACCGAAACGATGCCGGATTCATAAGGAACATCCTGGGCCCCACCGTGTCGAGCCTTTGACCCAAAAAACCAGGAAACTAACAGTGTTGCGGCTAGAACAACGCCTACCACTAACGTGTAAATAACGAACGGCCAAATATCGCTCGTCGTCTCTTCAACACCCATGAACTCCGCATCCCCCAGGAGCAAAAAAAGCGCGGTCTCGAGCCGGCGTCACAATACAGTTAGCACCCTGTGACGGCAAGTTCTGAGGTGCCATTTCGGTGTCCCGGGTGGTTCGGTATTTGCGGTAAACCTGAAAAAAAGTGGTGCGGCGGGTAGGCTATCTCAACCGGTTTGAAGGAGTTCACGATCATGAATTTAGAAGGCGGATGTTTTTGCGGATCGATCCGGTACCGCATTAAGGAAGACAGCTACCCGTCAGCAAACTGCCATTGCACGATGTGTCGGCGCACGTCCGCCGCCGCGTATGTCTCTTGGATTGTGGTGCCGACAACGGACTTTGACTACATCCAAGGCGAGCCCGAAGTTCTCCAATCCTCATCACACGGAACGCGTTATTTTTGTGGTAGTTGCGGTACACCCGTCGCCTGCGTACTCGCCGAACACCCGGATGTGATCGATGTAACTATTTGTAGCCTTGACGACCCCGGGCAATATCCTCCACAAAGGGACGTTCACACCGATACGCGACTGTCATGGGTTTAGTCAACGACTCGCCGTCCGCTGCAATCGGCAACCGACCCACGGCCATCCGGGTGGCATCTGGATTGCTCGCGTTCAACGCCGTAGTCCTCATCTTTTCATGGGTTGTTGAACCTAGCCTTGTTGACAACCACGGCGGTGAAATTTTTTTCATTGCGCTCTGGGGCTGTCTAGCCTACGCAACCTTTAATGCGTGGGGTTGGGTAAGGGCAACCATTGCGGGCATTTGGGTCGCCTACGCTTGGGGTCTTCTTAATACAGGCAATGTCCTCGGCAGCATCGCAACGACAACCCTCGCCGACCTTCTGACCAAAACATTAGCGTTGATCGCCTTCACACTTTTATGGCTACCGGCCACGAGAAACTGGTATTTACACAGGATACAAGAACGGGCAAAGAACTGATGGATATGGCGTTAAATACCCGAGGTCTCGCCCCCGATCGTCTCGACGAGTGCCTTCGCATCCGCGCGGTGAATTCGGCGCAGCAATGAAGCCGCGCGCAGTCGAATGGCTCGATCTCAATCGCCTCAACTACGTCTACCTTACGGCCATTCGAGAGCCGAAGGACAACTTTCTCGAGCTGGTTATCGAACAGGCGCCCGCCTCCGACTTTAGAGAGGAACTCGAGGGGTTGGGGATGAGCCCAGATAATCCGGTCGATATAGATCCATTACTTGAGGCATATCGAATCGAATTTCCGAATTACATCGCGTACGCAATACGCGACGAATCGTTCGCGCGTAACGACACGCCGGAAGACTACCTAGGAACCCTGGCTCGACTCTATCGCCAGTCAAAGTTTCTGGACTACGTCGATTCCACCAGCACCGGGTTGCGGACGAACGACAAGCTTCAGCATTACAGCCTTCTTTGTCTCGAACACGTAGTCGAAGTGGTCTCGATGAGCACGCCCAACCTAACGGTACTGAAACCTCGGTAAGCCCAGCGAGCGAACCCTACGCCACCTAGTAAACCCGTTGTTCTATTGACGGACCGATAGCTGCAGCAGGATCCCGTGAGTCGATTTTGGATGCACAAATACCTGCGGACCGCCCTCGCCAATCAGCCGCGCTCCGCCCTCTTTCATGGCCTCGCAGGTCGCGTCTAAATCATCGACCTCGAGAGCGATGGTATGCATACCTTCGCCTCGACCTTCGAGCGCCTTACCCACCGCCGAATCGGCACTGGTTGGCGCAACAATTTCAATGAACCCGCCATTGGGCATGTTGAAGAACGCTTGCTTTATCCCCAAAGCTTCGCTTTCGGCTGTTCGATCAAGTGTCAAACCCAGTCGATCGCGATACGTCGCAATGCCTTCATCAATGTCGTTGACGCGCACCACGAGGTGATCGAACCCTGTTAATGCCATGATTTCCCCCTAGAGCAATTGAATGCGCGATCATAGCACCGCCATTATTTGGGCCCCAGCAAGGCATCGCGACGGATTACGTTAGGCGCCGATACCTATAAAAGGGCTTAGGCGATAGAATCACCTTGCAATATCGATCGCCGCTTGCCGCACACATGCTGGACCAAAAAAGGTTTCTCTAGAACATGATCGAACCTGTATCGATTGGGCTTATCGGCTGCGGCGTGATCAGCTCGGCGTACCTAAAAGCGGCATCGACTTTCAACGTCCTTAACTTCGCAGCGTGCGCTGATATCGAAGCCGAGGCATCCGCAAGATGCAGTGAAAACTTTGATATCCCTTCAGTGACGGTCAACCAACTGCTGGCCCGTGACGACATTGAGGTCATCCTCAACTTGACCATTCCCGGCGCCCACGCCGACGTCAACCTCGCGGCTCTCCAATCCGGCAAACACGCCTACTGCGAAAAACCTTTTGCTTTGAACACCGTCGAAGGAAAACGCGTGATTGAAACGGCTCACGAGCGCTCACTGCGAGTTGGTTGCGCGCCCGACACGTTCCTAGGGGGAGGCCATCAAACGGTACGCAATGCCCTTGACGCAGGCACCGTCGGGATACCGATTGCGGGCACTGCCTTCATGATGAATCACGGCCATGAGTCATGGCATCCCGACCCCGCGTTCTATTACCAGGAGGGTGGCGGCCCTCTGTTTGACATGGGTCCGTACTACTTGACGGCCCTGATTAACGCATTGGGGCCGGTACGTCGTGTGGCTGCGCTGACAGCGAGGGCCTTCGACACCCGCACTGTTGGATCCGAGCCTCGCCGTGGCGAACAAATCGACGTCGAAGTCGATACCCACACGGCGGGGACACTTGAGTTCATGAACGGTGCGATCGTGACCGTGGTTATGAGTTTCGACGTATGGCTGCATTCAAATCGTTTTATCGAAATTCACGGTACCAACGCCAGTCTATCGTCGCCCGATCCCAACGGTTTCGGTGGAAGCGTTCGCGTGTCCCGAACGGACCGCACATGGGACGAACTGCCGTTGACCCACGGCTATCTGGAGAATATGCGAAGTATCGGTCTTGCCGACATGTGTGTCGGTATTCGAACCGGCCGATCACACCGTTGCAGCGGCGAACTCGCCTACCACGTCCTGGAGATCATGGAGGCGTTCGGGCATTCATCCGCAACGGGCGAACACATTGAACTAACAACAACACCCGATCGGCCAGACCCGCTACCGATCGGACTGGCAATCGGCGAACTCGATTAAGAGGACTAACGCGTATGGCTAAGAACGCATTCGTTACGTGGGGCGGTTGGGATGGACACGAGCCGGAGCAAACCGCCACGATTTTTGCCGAGGTTTTACGTACCGAGGGCTACCAGGTCGAAGTATCGAATTCACTGGACGCGTTCGAGGACGAGGCTTTTACAAATTCTCAAGATCTCATCGTACCGGTTTGGACCATGGCCGGAATTTCGCGGGAACAGGAAACTGGTCTACTTCAAGCAATTCGTGCCGGGACTGGTTGCGCAGGCTGGCACGGGGGTATGGCGGATTCGTTTCGTCAAAACGTCGAATACCAGTTCATGGTGGGAGGCCAATTTATCTGTCATCCCGGGGGCGTTATTGACTACGAGGTCAACATCACGAGCTCAGACCCCATCGTGAGTGACCTTTCCGATTTCACGATGCACTCCGAACAGTATTTCATGCACGTAGATCCCTCCAACGAGGTACTCGCAACCACAACCTTTAGCGGCAGTTACTGGAACATTGATTGGGTTAAGGATGTCGTCATGCCAATCTGTTGGAAAAAGCGATACGGGGCAGGTCGCGTTTTCTATAGCTCACTCGGACACGTTGCCGAAGATTTTGACGTGCCACAAGCGAAAGAGATTATGAAGCGCGGCTGTCTTTGGGCGACCCGTTGAGTAAACGGACTCACACCTAACGCCGTATATTATTACCGTCAATTCCTCGCTAAAGGTCAGGTTGTCCAGGATGTTCCGGAAGTTGACCGGATGTTTCTGCCCATGCTGGACTGCTGTCGGTCCAGATGTGCATCGCCGGGGTTACGCGCCCAGGATCATCAAGGCTTCCAGCTTTCAAAATGAGCATCCCGGGATTGGCAGATAATTCGGAGAAAAGCGGCGACCCACAACTCGCGCAGAAACGCCGCGTCACGGTATTACCGCTCGCTGCATTCACAGTAAATGCGCTCGTTTCACCTTCGATCGAAAGCGATTCGCTTGCCACACCGACAACGGTCGAATAGGCACCTCCGGAGGCGTACTGACAATCGCGGCAATGACAGTGTCCGGCAAAGATCACCGCGTCAGGACATTCATACCGAATCGCACCGCAACGACAACCACCGGTTAAATTTTCGCTCACATTCCCCCCTTAATCTGATCATTTAACCACCTTTGCGATGGCCGTGCGACGCGCGCACAATGCCCATCGTCCGCGACCGACTACGGGGCGTTTTGATGGATCATGTGACGACCGCGCGCAACGAAATTGAGCCGTTACTGATGCAGTTGATTCACCAGCTAGGGATCGAAGGTCGGGCGACGGAGATGGCCGTATGCCGTCGTATCCAACGCTACCTCCGTACCGCGAAGCACAACCACGAGCTCGCTCGTCCGTTTAGCGATCTCTCCACCACCGCCAACGTCTGCTTTACCTTGCCGGGCGAAGCTAACATTCTGCTCGAACGTATTATCGAGAAGGCGGAAGTGCTTGTCCGCGAGATGGAGAACCGAACCGACGCGATCCACTGACCCATTGAAAGTTCTGTTCTTGTGCACGGGCAATTCCGCCCGAAGTATTCTCACGGAGGAGATCGCGCGTTCACGAAGGATCAACGCCTTCAGTGCGGGAAGTAAACTATCCGGCCATTTTATCCATTGCCAGTCGAGTTCCCTGAGCGTCATCGTGTCGACACATCCGCGCGACAAGAAAAATCTAGGACGCCTAACGCCTTTGAACCCGTCAACCGGCGTTTGACTGCGCTCATCTACCGGTTGTAACGATTTACGTTGTTAGCTCGCCTTCCTTGCGCTGAGCACGCCGTTTCCGGTTTGTTGAGGCCCTTTGCGCGCGACGATCGTGAGCCCGTGTTGATCTCTATCCACGAAGACTTCGTTCGCCGTATCGAGATCACCCGCCAGTACGCGCCGAGCAAGCGTATTTTCCAGACGCTGCTGTATAACCCGGCGCAGTGGGCGGGCACCGTAGGCCGGATCGAACCCCGCGTTACCTAAGAACTCGAGCGCGCTTTCGCTGACGTTCAATTCGACGCCTTGGATACCCAACCGCTGCTTCAGATCATCGATTTGCAATGTAGTTATCTTGCGAATTTCTTCAACACCTAGGTTTCGAAAGACGACGGAATCATCGATGCGATTAATGAACTCAGGACGAAAATAGCTCGTAACCACGTCGATGACTCGACGTTTCATCTCCACATAACCGCATTCGTCAGTACACTCCTGGATCACGTCAGAACCTAAATTCGACGTCATGATGATCAAGGTGTTCCGAAAATCCACCGTTCGACCCTGACCGTCGGTAAGTCGACCATCCTCGAGGACCTGCAAAAGAATGTTGAAGACGTCGTTGTGCGCTTTTTCTACCTCGTCGAGAAGCAATACCGAATAGGGCTTGCGACGCACTCTTTCGGTGAGGTACCCACCTTCTTCGTAACCAACGTACCCGGGCGGCGCGCCAATCAGGCGAGCCACCGAGTGTTTTTCCATAAACTCGGACATATCGAGGCGGATCATCGCATCGTCCGTATCAAACAAAAATGCCGCGAGCGCCTTGGTCAGTTCCGTTTTCCCCACGCCCGTCGGGCCTAAGAACAAAAAAGATCCGATCGGCCGGCGCGGATCCGCCAGTCCAGCTCTCGACCGCCTAATCGCATCAGCGATCACAGACACGGCCTCAGTTTGCCCAATGACGCGGCGCTGAATCACGGTCTCCATATCGAGCAGTCGCTCGCGCTCTCCCAACAACATGCGCTGAACCGGAATTCCCGTCCAATGCGCTACCACCTCAGCGATTTCATCTTCCGTTACGCAGCTTCTAAGCAGCGTGAAGTCGGCTTTATCAGCGTTTGATGCTTCGTCCAGCGATTTCTCCAACTCGGGAATTCTCCCGTAGCGTAGCTCGGACATCCGTTGCAAATCGCCGACGCGCTGAGCGGCCTCAAATTCCAGCCGCGCCTTCTCTAGTTCTTCCTTTAACTCTTGCGTCCCTTGCACGGCGGCTTTTTCTGCCGTCCATATTTCGTCTAAATCGGCATATTCCCGTTCCAGCACAAGAATTTCACCTTCCAATTTGTCGAGTCGCTCTCTTGACGCATCGTCGGTTTCTTTTTTTAGAGCTTCTCGTTCTATTCGGAATTGTATGAGGCGTCGATCCAGACGATCCATCGATTCCGGTTTCGAATCGATTTCCATCCGGATGCGGCTGGCAGCTTCGTCAATTAAGTCGATGGCTTTATCGGGAAGTTGTCGATCCGCGATGTAGCGGTTGGAAAGAACCGCTGCCGCAACGATCGAAGGATCCGTGATTTCGACTCCATGATGAACCTCATAGCGTTCCTTGAGTCCCCGGAGGATCGCGGTAGTGTCCTCAACGCTCGGCTCATCGACGAGTATTCTCTGAAAGCGTCTTTCAAGCGCCGCATCTTTTTCTATATTCTCGCGATATTCGTCCAACGTAGTCGCACCAACACAATGCAGCTCGCCGCGGGCCAGCGCCGGTTTCAACAAGTTGCCCGCATCCATCGAACCTTCCGCTTTGCCAGCGCCGACGAGGGTATGGATCTCATCGATAAAAAGAATAATTTGTCCCTCTTGTTTCGATACGTCTTGAAGCAAGGCCTTTACTCTTTCCTCAAATTCGCCTCGAAATTTGGCTCCCGCAATCAACGATCCCATGTCGAGCGAGAGTAAGCGCTTCCCTCGCACGCCATCAGGTACCTCGCCATTCACGATGCGTTGTGCCAAACCTTCCACAATCGCGGTCTTACCGACCCCGGGTTCGCCTATCAGTACCGGATTATTTTTCGTTCGTCGTTGGAGCACCTGGATCGTTCGGCGGATTTCGTCATCCCGCCCGATAACCGGATCGAGTTTCCCTTGCTCCGCGCGATCGGTGAGATCAATCGTGTACTTTTGTAGTGCCCCACGGGCTTCTTCAGCGTTGGCATCGTTCACGTTTTCGCCCGAGCGGAGCAAACTCACGCGAGCTTCAAGCGTTTCTCGCGTGGTTCCACCGCGTTGTAGAACCTCTGCGACCGGTCCATGCGCATCGAATACCGCGAGAAGAAATAGCTCGCTCGATAAATAAGTATCACCGCGCGTTTGCGCCAATTTATCGGTTAGGTTAAGGACCCGAATTAATTCGTTGGAAAGCTGAATTTCGCCGGCAGTACCCGATACCTGAGGGCGTCGATCAAGCCATTCGCCAAGATGTTTTCGCAACCCATCCGTGTCTGTACCCACGCTACTCAGCAACTGCGGTATTACGCTGTCGTGTTGATCAAGCATCGCTACCAGAACGTGCTGCGGTTCAATAAATGAGTGGTCTCGGCCGACCGCGAGGCTCTGTGCATCGGCCAGAGCTCCCTGCAAGCGTGTCGTCATTTTGTCCATGCGCACGGCGCGTTATCCATCGCCACGTATCGAGGCGTTTATTTTATGTGTGAACAAAAAATGGGGGTTAATCAGTACTTTACAAGGGGGTACACCCCGGATATCGCCGACTCAGGGAATCTTTTTCGTGCCTAAACGGGCACAACACGTATACAACCGGTGGCGCGATGCACGTTCGCGCCACCGTGTTGGGTCGAGGCTAATTCGAACCGGTTGGTATCTCGTTAAATGGAATGCCTTTATCCAAACGTACATCTTGAGGCATACCAAGCACGCGCTCTGCAAGAATGTTGAGCATAATTTCGTCCGAGCCCCCTGCGATTCTTCCGCCCGGAGCACCCATGTACGTTGCCGCATAGATTCCCGACTCTTCCCCATGTTCGGAATCCGAAACGGCGCCAGAAAGTTCCAATAAGTCCATCGCAAAGGACGCCATGTCTTGCATCTTCGACGCTCCCACGTATTTGCCGATGGAATTTTCGGGGCCCGGGGTATCGCCACGAGACAATGCCGACATCGATCGGTACCCAGTAAAACGAAGCCCTGATTCTTGGCAGTACCAGTCCGCAAGTTTGGCCCGGACTTGTCGATCCTCGATCGCCGGGCGGTCGTCAATATTAACTCGTTTGGCGAGTGCAAAAATCCGGTCGAACCCCACGCCCATGCCACCACCACCAATCGCCGCACGCTCGTTCATGAGGGTGGTGAGAGCGACTTGCCATCCCTGTCCGACAGCACCAAGTCGTTGGCTATCCGGAATACGCACGTCGGTGAAATAGACCTCGTTAAAATTCGCTCCCCCTGAAATCTGTTTGATCGGCTTAACTTCCACACCCGGAGACTTCATATCAAAAAAGAAATAAGTCAGACCCTTGTGCTTGGCGACGGTGGGATCCGTACGTACAACGAGGATCCCGTAGTCACTGAAATGTGCACCTGACGTCCAAATTTTTTGGCCGTTAATTACCCAATCGTCGCCGTCTTTCTTGGCCTGCGTGCGCAATGCGGCAAGATCGGAACCGCCGGCTGGCTCACTAAAAAGCTGGCACCAGATGTGTTCACCCGACGCCAACGGCGGAAGGTGCTTGACCTTGTCTTCCTCAGATGCCCACGCCATCATCGTCGGTGCCGCCATGCCTTGACCAATCGCAAAGACGCCGCTTGGTGCATTGAACCGAGACTCTTCCTGGCTCCAAATCACTTGTTCGATCGCTGAAGCATCGCGGCCACCGTATTCCTTCGGCCAGCGAATACAGGCCCACCCAGCGTCGTACTTGCGTTTCTGCCAGAGCTTGGACCGTTCGATTTCGTCGAGTCCCTTTAACGTTTCATCCGCGGGCACATTGGCTTCTAACCATTGTCGTGCTTCGTCGCGAAAGGCCGCTTCTTCAGGTGTGTCTTTGAAGTCCATAGATATCTCCTATGCCGCCTGGTCGCGTTCGATCGCGGTAATTAATCTATCTTGCCACCAAGATTCGCTGCCGATGGCGACGGAAAGTAGCTTGGATCGTCGATAAAAGAACTGGCAATCAAATTCCCACGTGAAACCCATGCCACCGTGCGTTTGAATATTTTCTTTGGACGCAAAATAGTACGCCTGTGTTCCGCTCACGCGCGCGGTTGCTGCAGCAATCGGTAGCTCGACCGCATCGGTTGAGAGAGCCCAAGCTCCGTAGTATCCGTTTGACCGCGCAAGCGTATTCTTCACATAGACGTTAGCGAGTTTGTGCTTGATTGCTTGAAAACCGGCAATGGGTCTACCGAACGCGTATCGCCCCATCGCGTATTCCTTTGCCTGCTCAAGAGCCGCCTCGGAACCAGCGATCTGCTCCCACGCAAAGAGCACAGCTGCGCGGTTGAAGAGTTTCTCCACCGCTGCCCAACCTTCCCCCTCAGCACCCATTAACGAGGCTGCAGCACCATCGAAGGACAACTTCGCGTGTGACCGGGTCGGATCGAGAGTGGCAACGCTCGTGCGTTCAACCCCGTCCAATTCCACCAGGTACAAACTTGCTCCATCGCCGCTTTGACTGGCGGCAACCACAACGGCGAAATCCGCAATATCGCCATCGGGCACCGGAATTTTTATTCCAGAGACCGTGCCGTCAACCACCGTGGTGTTTAGGTTAGCCGGCGACGGTCGCCCACTGCTCTCGCTGATCGCAAACGTACCAACGACCTCGCCGGTCGCAAGTTTAGGCAACCACTTTTCTTTCTGCGCTTCGGTTCCAACGAGCAGCAGTGCTTCTGTAGCTAAATAGACCGAAGACGAAAAAGGCACCGGTGCGACAGCACGACCAAGTTCTTCTGCGATCACGCATAGAGCTAGGTAGGAAGCACCTAGGCCACCGTACGATTCTGGAATAACGGTCGCGGTCCACCCCATTTGACCAATCCTCTCCCAGAGTCCTCGCGCGTACGAATCATCGCCATCTAAGATCTCACGCACTAGCGTTCTAGGGCATTCGTCCTGCAAAAAACCCCGGGCCTGATCCCGCAGCAAGTTCTGCTCATCCGAAAACTCAAAATTCACGCCTTCCACCATTGCAAGCGAACGAATGAACGATTGTAGCGCGTGCCGTAAACTATCGGTATGGACCTGTCCCGACTTGGTTTCTTGCGCGTTGGCGTATGTTCCCCGGCGATAAAAATCGCCGATCCCGAGGCAAATGCGTCAACCATATTGGAAGCTTACAAACGCCTTTGCGAAAACCAAGCGGCCGTGGTGGTCACGCCCGAACTTTCGCTCACCGGTTACAGCTGCGAAGATCTTTTCCATACCGACGACTTGTTGGCACGGTCTCGCCAAGCGTTGACTCGGGTTGCAGCCGCCGCCGACGGTGCTATTTTAGTGGTCGGGGCTCCATGGCGATTAGTCGATGGTCGTCTCCTAAATTGTGCCTTTGTGTGCGCAAGTGGGCGTGTCGTGGGCGCCGTTCCGAAATCCGCGCACCCTAATTATGACGAGTTCTACGAGCAACGCTGGTTCACGTCTGGGGCTAACCTCGTCGCGACCATCAACGGCGAGTTGGGGCATTTTCAGATTCGTCGTGATCAGTTGTTTACCGTCGGCGATACCCAATTCGCCATTGAAATTTGCGAAGATCTCTGGGCGCCAGAACCACCAAGTACCAGTCATGCTTTGGCTGGTGCGTCCCTCGTTGTTAATCCCTCGGCAAGTAATGAGTTGGTCGCCAAAGCCGACTATCGACGTGATCTAGTTCGTATGCAAAGCGCGCGATGTATCTGTGCGTATGCTTACGCCGGAGCCGGACCGACCGAATCCAGCAAGGACGTCGTCTACGGGGGACATCTACTTGGAGCGGAAAATGGCGTAATGATTGCCGAGTCCGATCGTTTCAACCTCAACACGACCGAACTTGTATTCGACATCGACTGGAAAAAACTCGAACACGATCGTAGCCGCAATACGACATTTACCCAGGCACATCGACCAACCACGTACCCGATAGTCGATACTGAAACGCGCGTTGAACTCGGCGACAGCCAACGGCACTACGTCGCGCATCCGTTTGTGCCGGACGACGAGACCGAATTTGACGCCCGTGCACAAGAGATCCTCTCGATTCAGTCCACGGGACTCGCGCGACGCATGCGTGCTGCCAAGGTACAACGCCTGGTGCTAGGGCTCTCCGGTGGTCTCGATTCAACACTCGCATGTCTCGTCTGTCTCGATGCGCTGGACCGGCTTGAGTTACACGCGTCGGCACTGACCGCTCTGACGATGCCCGGACCGGGCACCACCAGCCACACCAAGAAAACCGCCCATCTCCTCGCTAAGTCAAGTGGTTTTGACCTAACGGAGATCCCCATCGATGACGCGGTCAAGCAGCACCTTGATGACGTTGGGCACGACGGTGCCCCGGATATCACCTTTGAGAATAGTCAGGCCCGCGAGCGCACCCAGATTCTCTTCGATACGGCCAACAACGTTGGAGCGATTGTGGTAGGAACCGGCGACCTATCGGAGCTCGCATTGGGCTGGTGTACGTTTAACGCGGATCACATGTCAAATTACAACGTCAACGTGAGCGTGCCGAAAACGATGATTTCGTACCTCGTTCGTTGGTACGCCCATCATCGAGCATCCAAGGCGCTAGAAAAAGTATTACAGCGCGTCATCGATACACCGATTACGCCTGAATTGTTGCCGAGTGTTGATGATCGAATTGTCCAAGAAACCGAGGCTCTAGTCGGTCCCTACGAGTTGCATGACTTTTTCCTCTACCACTACCTGCGGACAGGTGCCGATGCGGAGAAAATATTTTATCTCGCGAATTCGGCGTTCGAGGGGGCGTACGATGGTCCAACGATCCAAAAGTGGTTGCGCGTGTTCTTTCAGCGCTTTTTCGAGCAGCAGTTCAAACGGACAACACTGCCGCCGGGACCTAAAGTCGGTACCGTCAGTTTGTCGCCAAGAGGCGACTGGCGTATGCCCGACGAGGCTGAGGTCGGCACCATCCTACTGAGTATCGACAAGCTGCTATAGTTTTCCAAATGCGGTATTTCCTCGTTGTCTTCTTGTTGCTTGGGGCCCCAAAATCTTTAGCCCTCGAACCGCCCTATTGTGGCGACGAGGGAGTATGGATTCAGATTCTGGGGTCGGGCAGCCTCGAATTCGGTAACCCTCGGGCTGCCCCAAGCTACTTGGTGTGGATCGACAACCGTGCCCGGTTAATGATCGACGCCGGTGCCGGGGCAGCGCTACGATTTGACGAGAGCGGTGCCGCGTTTACAGACCTCGACGCGCTTGTGCTGTCGCATCTTCACCTCGAGCATACTGGCGATTTAGCCAACCTACTCGCGGCATCACGCGACGCCGATCGGAAGGGGTTATTCCCGCTTTTTGGTCCCGCTGGCGAAAAGGGTGAGAAAGCAACGCGCGACTACATCAATCGATTGATTGGTTCGAAAGGGGCATTCAACGAACTTTCGGACTTGCTCAAGTTTAGGAGTTCGGCCGGTTACAAAGTCTCGGTCCGTGACGTGCCAGCAGTCGGACGACGTCGTTGGTCGCAGTTCTCCAGCGAACATCTCAAGCTTTCAGCTGTCCCTATCCACCATGGCGGTACCCCTAGCCTTGCCTGGCGGGTCGATATTGGCGAGCAGAGCATCGTGTTTGCCGGCGATCTCAACAATCAAAAGGATACCTTGTCGGCTTTCGCCGCCAATGCCGACGCTCTGATCATTTCCCATGTATTGCCCGACCACGCTCGTGGTACTGACCGCGAAATGCACCTCACGCCCTCTCAAATTGGCCGGATTGCCGAGGCCAGTAATGCGCGTTTCTTGATTCTTAGCTCTCGTGCAAAACGAACCTTCGGGATTGAATCGGCGTCAAAAGCTGCTATTGAAAAATCCTACAAAGGCTCGCTTATATTCGCCAACGATCTGGAGTGTTGGGGTCTTTAGTCGTCCGTTGTTTGGATCCTAACGATCCGCTGAATACGTGTACCTCTTCGCAACGGCATGAGAAGGGTTAGCATACAAATCTGTAACAACTACCCAATGGAAAACCATGGCACTCGATCAGCAGGTATGCGATGAGTTATTGAACACAACGCGATCGGTTCGTAAGCGCTTGGATTTGACTAAACCCGTCCCCAGAGAGGTCATCGACGAATGTCTTCAGTTAGCTGTTCAAGCACCAACAGGCTCGAATACGCAGGGTTGGCGCTGGATTGTCATCGACGATTCCGATACGCGGGCCGCGCTAGCGGCACTTTATCGACGCAGTGCCGAGGGTTACCTTTCGGCGGCAAGCGAACAAGCGTCCTCCGGCGCCGACGCCCAAACCCAACGCGTATTCAGCTCGGCCATGTATCTTATGGAGCACCTGCAGGAGGTGCCGGTACATCTCATTCCGTGTATACAAGGCAATCCACCCAATGGATTGGCAGGAGCGGGTTTTTACGCATCGATCTATCCGGCGGTGTGGAGTTTTCAACTAGCCCTTCGGGCCCGAGGGCTCGGCTCGTGTCTTACAACGCTGCACCTGGCACACGCCGACGAAGCAGCTGCACTATTGGGAATTCCCGAGGGTATAACGCAGACGGCGCTTCTACCCGTTGCTTACACCGTCGGCACCGACTTTAAACTAGCAAAGCGGTCGCCGGTCTCGGAAATCACGCACTGGAACTCATGGGTCTAGGCGGGCAGCAATTTTGCTCTCAATTTCGATGTCACCAGCGAGGAACTCCTTAAGATCGAATTCGGTGGGGATCGATACGTTCGCGTCCCGTTCAAGTAACACCCGAAACGCTTGGACAAGCACCCATTCATGGGTAAATTCGCCTCTCGACAGATGTTTGTAGTAATCGGGACCCATGACCACCCGATGCTCCGACTCGTCGGCCCCTTCGACGACGACTTGATACGTATTGGCACCGACCATCGACACACTAATCAAAGCCATAACTCCAGCTAATGGGTACGCCGAAAACTGACACGAGTAGGGAGCTCTGTCTATTAACGGCGACCGAACTCGCCGGACGGATCGCCACGAAGCAGATCAGCGTTCGCGAAGTGATCGAGGCCCATATCGCACAGATTGAGTCGATCAATCCGCGCGTAAACGCTGTGGTTACCACCGTCTTCGACCAAGCCCTTAGTCAGGCGAGCGAACTCGATAATGCCGGGAAAATCATCGGACCACTCCACGGCTTGCCCGTACTGCACAAGGACCTAGTGCCCACCCGAGGTATACGCACCACATTCGGCTCACCGCTGCACGCCGACTACATCCCTGACTTCGATCAGCTCATTGTCGAGCGGATGCGTAACGCCGGCGCTATCACGCTGGGTAAAACTAATACTCCCGAGTTTGGCGCTGGTTCGCACACGTTTAACCGAGTATTTGGTCTCACCCGCAACCCATATGATCCATCTGTGTCCAGCGGCGGAAGCAGCGGTGGTGCCGCTGCTGCTTTGGCGTCCCGTATGATCCCGCTCGCCGACGGAAGCGATACCGGCGGCTCGTTACGTAACCCTGCCGCGTTCTGCAACGTAGTCGGTTTTCGACCTTCACCTGGGCGCGTACCGTTTTATCCCTCGCGCAACCCTTGGAGCGATTTGAGTACTGAGGGCCCAATGGCGCGCACCTGCGCAGACGCCGCGCTGCTCTTCTCGGTTCTTGCCGGTCCTGACCCTCGGCTGCCCGGAATGCTTGAAACCAACGGGAGTGAATTCCGCCAAATTAATCCGCTTCCTCTCGAAAACCTGAAAATCGGTTTTACCGAAGACTTTGGCGGTTTGCCCGTTGAAAAGCCCATTCGAGAAACGCTCCAGCAATTCGCGCGAGATCTCGAAACCGCGGGCGCAGCCGTGGATGAGGCGTCTCCCAACTTCCGTGACGCCAGCCGTATTTTTCATATTCTGCGGGCGAATAATTTCCGGCGATTTCGACATCTCCCAAAGAATCAATTCGACCAATTGAAGGAAACGATACGCTGGAACGTAGAAGCTGGCGAAGCATTAACTCAAGAAGATCTGGACTGGGTCGGACCGGCGCGGGCGTCGCTGATTGAACGAATGAATGAATTTTTTAAACGATTCGACCTCCTGATTGGACCGACAACTCAAGTACTACCGTTCGACGCAAATACCGAGTGGGTCCAAATCGTCGACGGCGTCCCGATGTCAAACTACATCGAGTGGATGGAAGCATGCAGTTGGATCACGGTCTCTTGTTGTCCGGCCCTTTCGCTGCCGGCCGGTTTTGCTGAGGGTCTTCCCGTGGGCGCGCAACTCATCGCTCCGATGCGCCAAGATACGTTTCTTTTAGCAGCAGCCCACGCAATCGAGGCCGTAACCGGGCATGCGCACGTTCTACCCCCGGCTTTCACGTAATCTCACTCTCACGGTGGGTCATCAACTCGCGCCGCACGCCTGTTATCCTCAAGCGATGGCGAGAAAACAACAGGTGCTGGTGCTGTACCTTTC
>DCBA01000134.1 GCA_002313255.1 Gammaproteobacteria bacterium UBA1119
GCGTCGATGCTCGCTTGCACGAGCGTCGCTCCTGCATGCTTGCCTCTGGCTGCTGCGTCAACGACCAACTCCTCGATTTGCGCATAGAATCCGCCGTAGCGGATCGCAAAGTTGTAAGAGAATGTGATCAAGCCATGGACGCCTGACTCGTCCTCTGCAAGTAGCACCACCCCGCGATCTGGATTGTCCACCAACTGTCGAAAGGCGGGACGCAGCATGTCCTCCTTCTCGGGCGCGGACTCCATGAGTTGGGCGAAGAGTTCCATAAAACAGTCTTCGTCGGCGGGGGTTGCGGGGCGCGTGATCAGCATGTGCCGTCTCGATCTCATCTTTAAGAGCGATTGTAAGGTGAAAAGCACAGCCTACGAGCGTTATTGATAGCGCTGTAAGAAGCCGGCGCATACCCGGAGCATACTGCAAAAGATGAGAACGTCCGAACCGATAGCGCATAGCAGCCGCGCTACACGTACCGGCCCAGACGAACCGCCAACATACACCTAATACCCAAGCCCGCCCAGGCTGACATTTCCGATATTGTTAGCGTGGTAGCAACTGAGAGCGCCAAGCCATCGATCGAATCCGAACATTCGTTTTAGAAGGTGGATACAAAGCTGCGGTTTTGGGCGCGTTTGTTTCGCATTGGTGCGTGTGGGTCGTTGATTGTGTTTTTTTGGGGATTACCGAGGTTCTACTTTCTGGCAGGACATGTTTGGTAGTGGATTTTACCTCATGGGATTTCAGCGGATCGTTGCGATTCCTTCGTATTATTTACTGAAGGTCGGTGTACCCAATGCGCACCAGAAAGGGCTATATCACTTGGTTGTCGGTTTAATTGTGGGTTCAGTTTTACCGCTCCTCGTCTGGTTGCTTTATCCCTAACACCCAACCCCACCTTTTTTTGTGTCTGGGTAGGGACAACAATAATTGGACTAACCGGTCGCTGCTGTTTCCCGAACTTGCCGATCAGCTTGATTTATAATGAATTTAAAGGGGGGAACATTGTCAAATTCGACGGGCTTCTGGAGCTATCGCCAACAGCGAGAAATCGATGCTTTCCCGACCGGTCGGCTACGTTGGTGGCTGTTGAGTCTGATTGTTCTCGGGTGGGCGGTCGAGCAGTATGAAGCGCTGAAAAACGGGCCCGTACTTGTCTACATCCTGGCTGACTTTGATAAGACGTTGGTGCAATGGGGATATGCCGCCGCTGCATTTGGGGCGGTTTACAGTCTTGGCGCGATGCTTCTCAGCCGGGCGGGCGATCGTTATGGCCGCCGTCCGCTCTTGATCTGGCCTGTTTTCGCTTATGCGGTGATCTCAATCTGCGGTGCGATGGCATCCTCATTCTGGATGTTGGCAGCGTTAATTGCAGCTGG
Source organism: Gammaproteobacteria bacterium UBA1119 (assembly GCA_002313255.1). GTDB lineage: Bacteria > Pseudomonadota > Gammaproteobacteria > Pseudomonadales > Azotimanducaceae > UBA11889. Next base: position 1,374 of record DCBA01000134.1, read on the forward strand.
GAGCTTTTTAATGGCTGGCATGAATCCGGCCGTGCATGCCGCATCCCGAGACCTGACACCGAGTATGGGCAGGGCTATGGTGTATGCGTGGGTCTCTCTCGCATTCACGATTGGAGCGCTTATGTCGACACTCGTTGCGGCACAGACTCTGCCAATATGGCCTGGCTGGCGCTCCCAATACTGGATAGCTGCAGGGTTCGCTGGGATCACTGCGCTCATCATTTTCCTCTTTTTCCGGGACTTGAGTTTGAGGGTCCGCGGACAGATGCAGAAGGCTCGTGAAACGGCCATGACCGAAGTGGCTGTGCAGTCAACGGTCGAAGAAGCATACGACGATGGTCGTCTTGTCTATCGTAGTTTTCGACTCTGGATTTTGTCTTTTGTCATCGTCTTCTGGGCACTCACATACGTTACCGTGTCTGCCTATGTCCCGACCTTTCTCGTGCAGCACCATGGGCTGGATCCTGCTCATGCGGCCGGCATCACTTCTTTTTTCTGGATCGTGTTTACGATCAGCGTCTTTGTTTCTGGCTGGCTCTCAGACAAGCTTCGTGTACGTAAAACAATCACTGCATTCGGCGGAGTGACGACTGGGCTCTGTTTTATCTATGGTGCGCAATTGCCGGTTGATGCGTCGCAAACGACATTAATGGTTGTATGGTCGGCCACGGGGTTTTTTGCGGGTTTCATCTATCCGGCGTGGTGTGCAATCTATTCCGAAACAGCAGAAAGCATCAGCCCTCATGGCGTCGCGCGAGCCTTTGGTATTACAGCAACGCTGGCACCCTTATCAGGCTTCGTCCTCAATCTGGGGCTCCCCCGAGTTGTAGAAACTTGGGGATGGTCCAGCTGGATGCTGATCGCAGGCTGTGCCTGTTTTTTTGTCAGTATCCTTGTTGGCTATGGTAAAGGCCCTTGGTGGGTACCGGCCGCTGAACGGTCATCGCTATCCGCGACCTGATCAGCCACGGCTGAAGCGTTTGCGTATTTCCGAGCTGTGCTGGCGTACGGCACCTAATACCCAATCCCGCCCGGGCTGACCCTTCCGGTCGTGCTATCGTGTTAGCAACTGGGAGTGCCAAGCCATCGATCGAATCCGAACATTCGTATTACAAGTTCGAGTTGTAGCGATCTAGCAAGAACGCCATGACAGGTCTCGGTGAGAGGCGTGCTTAGCAACAACCCAAAAGCAAGCGTAGAGGAGCGGAATATGTCTGCACAAATAACTGAATCACCCGACCAACAAGCTCTCGCGCGTACGCTAAGCACCGTCGATCGGCTCGGGCTGCGCGACAACCTAGTCGAGCTCGACGCTCAAGGGTACACGACCATACGGGGCGTGCTGTCCGAGGATCAAGTCGATCGTGCCAAACAAGCGTTGTTGAATCGCGTCGAAGAGAACACCGGCAGGCGCGTCGATATTGGCACCGCGACCAGCGAAGACTTCCAGAGCGCCATGGGCACGAGCATGGACTACTTGCCCTACATGCTTTACGACGATGAGGTTTTCGAGGAAATCCTTATGGCGGAAAAGCCCCTCGCTATCGTCAGTTACATCGTGGGCGAGAGCTGCTTGTTGTCCAGCATTGGCTGCCATTTCAAGGCCCCTGGCCCGACTGGAGTGATACCGTTACATGCGGACACCGCCGGCCCCCAGCCATTTGCCGCCTATGCGCAAACCGCGAATGTCAATTATGCGTTGACGCCTTATAGCCGCGAAGCTGGTGCGACTGCGTTGGTGCCGGGCAGCCACAAGCACGCGCGCCAGCCAACCCCTAGCGAATCGTCACTGTCCGACGAGCAATGCAACCCGGCGGCCATAGCCGCCGATCTCGCGCCCGGCGACTGCGTGGTGTGGCATGGCCACACGTGGCACGGCTCGTTCGAACGTCAGATTCCGGGAGTTCGAATGAACTTGGCAGTCTATTTTGCACGGCACCACGTGCAGACCCAGGAACACCATAAAGAGGTGATACCCGAGGCGGTACTGGCGCGCCATGCCAATGACGAGCGCTTCGAGCGTTTGCTGGCCCGCTCCGTCGCATACGGGTGGCAACGAGAAGGCCCTGATTACGCCGCGATGGGACAATCGCCGACCGGGTGGTACGACTAGGGGTCCGTTTCAATTATCTCCCTTTTAGGTCGCCCTCTAAAACCGAGCAGATCCTTGTCAACATAGAGATACGATAAGAAAGCAGTGAAAGCCAGTGAAATAGCGGAGCGGACGGGATTCAAAAAGGGTCGCTAACCCTTTGTTTTAACTCAACTTAATATTCACTAATTCGCGCTGATACCCCCAAATGTACCCCCAGAAAAAAGGAGCTAAGTAACTGCCCCTTGGACACCAGCTAAGTAGGCAAGGGTGGAGCCTCACCAATAGTCGGCGAGGATCACATTAAAGACTCTTATTAAGTGGACTGGAACAGTTGTCAGGCGGTTGCTTTCGCCGCGGCTTCACTTTTCTTTTTCTTCAAGGCGGCCAGTTGCTCTGGTGTCAGGTTCTTGTACCACTCGCTGGGGTCCCCCACGTAGAAACAGTTGAAGCCTCTACGGGTCGTACCTTCGTGATTGGGGCCAGACCAGTGTACCGTCGTTGGTCTGAACACGACGATGTCACCAGGCTTCATGGCAGCTTCAACCAGGTCAGGATGTTCAGAGAGATCGTTTGTCTCACTGGGACTTAGATGGGCGAATTCTTCCTCTCGGAGATGCGATCCTTTAATGAAGTGCAGGCAGCCGTTTTCCCTGTTGGTTTCATCGATAGCGATCCAGATTACGCCGCCTTTCATTGCATCGGAGTGCGGATGAATCTCTTCGGCGTGTTTGGACTTGGTAAAGAAACTTGCCGTGGTCGGTTCTGGTTTCTTGCCTAACAGGGTCTCAAGGATGGGCACATGGGCGCCGTTGTGCAGGAGTTCTTTGAAAAAATCGTCGGAACGTTCCAATCCCTTGAATACGTTGGTGAACATACCTTCGGTTTTGGGAAATTTGCTGGTGACAGCTTCTGCCCTGCGACAGATTTCCTCAACCTGATCTTTCGTTACGAATTGGCGAATGATGACGTAGCCGTCTCGATCGAAGTTGGCTTTGTGTTCGGCTGCTTCCGCTTGGTTCATGGTTTCCTTCTCAGCTTGTTCTGCGCGCTCGCAAATTTTTAGGTCGGTACTTTACCGGCGGGCCTGACCTGAGCGGGCTGGAATTATAACGTCGTTGCGACGTAAAAATTGGTTTATGTAATTCCCCTCAATCGTAGACGGTGGCGGATAGGTTTCGTGTCTAGGGTTATGCCCCAGTTAGCCACGTCAGATTCCCCCACCAGATGGAATACGGCTTTGTTGGTAGGCAAAAAAATCTACAGCTTCTTGATAAGCCAAAAGTTCCTCTTGCGTAGGCGATTCAAAGCCTTTGTTTTCCAGTTCTTTTTTGCGTTTGTCATGTCTAGCCATTAGCCGAATCACCAGAACAATCAAAAGAATGAGAACACTGAGGGATGTATAGAAAATCAATCCATCTAGGAAAGCCGTGACTATTCCTAGTACACATGCAATTCCTCCAACCACATAAGCAAACGTGGGTTCGCTATGGAACTCATAGTATTCGGCATACTTACGTTTATGCCGAAACTGCCGACGAGACAGTTCAATCTGCTTAGATCTATCTTGAAGAATCTCAGCTAGTTTTTCTTTGTCCAATAGTCTTCCGTGGTCATAACAAGATTTGGTAGTTAAAAGGATCTTGAACTCGTTGGTTCAGTGTGGGGATTCAAGGAGCGTCCTTTACACTGTTGAAACCATTCTTTGTGCCCGTTGAAAGCAGTGCTTTATTGCCTGTTCTCGCGCCTCCGGGTCCCTCATGACGATATTTCGTATCTCACTGTCTGCTTGAAATGCACGAACCATTCCTTGAAAGAACTTCTCGGAGAATGCGTTATAGACAACGTCTGCTGGATTGTTCCGCATCATGTCTTTCATATCGTCGTCCATGATTTCCTGGTTCACGCGCTCAAATCGAAGAAAGTCCTCGCGTGAAAACTGTGTCCCGTGTCTCTCGTTGAACGCTTCAATGATCTCTGAAAGTGATCGTTCCTCGTCTTCAGTGTAGGGATTCGCGCAACCACCTGCGCACAAGGTGTCTAAGTAATCGGCCCACGCCTGCATCCTTTGTAGCCCGCTCGTGCTCCTTTCTTACTTTCGCGTAGTATTCCTCTTCCTTTCTGGCCGATTTCTGCTGTTTGAATACCGTGCCTAAAGTTGCCTATGCATTCAGCCTAACGGTCATCGCGTTGGTTTGCGTTATCGCGCTCATCTCTGTGAAATCGGCGCTGGCGGCAGAGCCAATCGCGGGAGTCGGCAGTGCGGCAGCGCGCATCCCAGAGTTGCGACAGCTGAACGAGGCGTGGACGGGAGATTTCGACGGAATGCAGGACCGACGAGTCGTTCGCGTCCTTACATCCTTCACACGAGGTCTTTATTTCCTCGATGGCCTCGAGCAGCGCGGGGCGATTTATGAGCTCATCAAGATGTTCGAGCAAGAGGTGCAAAATCCCGATACCGGGCATTTGAAGCTCAACGTGCTTGTGATTCCGGTTACCCGGGATCAGTTACTGCCAGCACTGGTCCAAGGATATGGAGACCTCGTCGCGGCAAACCTGACGGTGACTTCCGAGCGTCGCGACATAGTCGATTTCTCCAATCCCCTTCAAACGGGGGTCGACGAGATAATTGTCACGGGACCCAACGCCCGGGAACTGACCTCGCTGGACGATCTTGGGGGGAAAGAGCTTTTCGTTCGAACGTCCAGCAGCTACTACGAGAGTCTGGTCCGCTTGAACGACACATTAAGAACTATGGGCAAGCCGGTGATCAGACTCTCGGCTGCTGGTGAGTATCTTGAGGATGATGATTTGCTCGAAATGGTCAGCGCGGGCTTGCTGCCGATGGTGGTCGTTGACAGCACCAAGGCGGAATTCTGGTCTCGGGTCTTCAACAATTTAACGCCGCGACCGGACCTGGCCGTTAATACGGGCGGGGAGATCGCGTGGGCTTTCCGCAAGGACAGTCCCTTGTTCCGAGCCGTAGTAAACAAGTTCGTTTCAACCCATCGCCGGGGCACCCTGATGGGCAATATCGTGCTCAACCGGTATTTACGGAGCACGGCATGGGTGCAGAACTCACTCACAACCTCGGGGATGGAGCGGTTGAAACAAACCATGGGGTATTTTCAGCGTTTTGCGGAGATGTATGGCTTCGACTGGTTCATGCTGGCAGCGCAGGGTTACCAAGAGTCGCGGCTCGATCACAGCGTCCGCAGTTCGGCTGGTGCGATTGGCGTGATGCAGCTTCTTCCCAGTACAGCCGCAGACCCTAACGTTGGTATTCCCAACGTCACGGTGCTAGAGGACAACATACACGCAGGCGCAAAATACCTCGCATTCCTGCGTGATAGGTATTTCTCGTCAGAGATAATCGATCCTCTGAACAGGACGTTATTTTCCTTAGCCGCCTATAACGCAGGACCACGTCGGATAACACAGTTGCGCCGGGAGACTGCGACAATGGGGCTCGATCCTAATATCTGGTTCGATAACGTCGAGATCGTTGCTGCGAGACGTTTCGGTCGCGAGACCGTTCAATACGTCAGCAATATTTATAAGTACTACATTGCCTATCGATTGATCGCGGATCGAACCCCAGCCGACAGCGCGTTCACTCAAGCGAATTTGCGCTGGAAACGATCCGTCGCAGATCTTTTTGTATATCGTCGTTTTGGAAAGCCCGGTCCGGTCGGATACGGAACTCAGCCGCAGGAACCTAGGTCTCGTCATCGTAGTCTCCGTGACTCGTGATGCGACCTAATGGTTCGCCGGCGTCCGGAAAGATCATGTTGCGCGGATGCTTGAAATCGACAGTGTGTGGAAGTGGGGCCGGCTCGAATACCCTCGGGTTGTTAAAGCCCCAGAAGGACCCATTCATCGACTAGACCACTCTTTTTCGGTTACGCAACGCGTAAAACGCATGCTCCCTATATAGACGTATAGGCATAACGAAATCCACATACGTCGATAAGCCACCAATCGAGATTCCCTCCAAAGCGCTAGCTGCAGACACCAAGGCGTTGACCGGATCAACAGGCGTTCGCGAACTGGATGATGACGCCTGGTTCACGCAGCCATGTACCGAGCATGTGATCCTGTCCGATCAATATGATTTCACACTCTCACTGCTTCACTTTCAGGGCGCTGAATATTCGCAAAGCGAGGAGTTCGAAGAACCTGTAGAAGATACAGGGGATCGAATGCGAAGCCGGACGCCTGGACAGTCCTGGCTTACCTGACACAACGTCTTGATGCCTGATGTAGCAAAAGTATTTGCGTTGGCTATTGCGGTAGCATTTTACGTATTGGGTTTGATTAAGAGCTAACACCGTTCATGGTTATGAACGGTGTTGGGTAATCCCATTGTCCGCTATGGCGTATACCAAATAGGCGAGCTATACGCCCTTTCTTGCGTGACCATAACGATTTCTTCCGGCATATCTTTCAGGTCGTAGAACTTGGCATCGTAGGCTGGCCAGCGTGGTGTAGGAATTTCCAGCACGCGTACATAGTAGAAAGCCAACTCGCTCGCATCAAAATCGGGATCCTTCCACACCACGGCCAATTCCGGGTCACCGATGCTATTGTTATAAGAAGCATCCGGTACGTTGACCGTATTACCTACTGGTCTGACTTTGCCCCCTCGATTCTCTTTGCGGCCATCCGACAACGCGACGTTGTGGATCTTCTCGTGCAAGTCACCCTCATTGTCGCGCCACCCCTTAATCACTTGTATGCGGTCCAGATTGGCCCCGTCGGGGTCTTTGGTTGCTCGAATCAGGAAACTCGGTGACTCACCCTTTGGTGCCTGAGTAAGATCGCCCCCCATCGGCACACCGGAGGTATAGCCCACACGAGCCAGGTCCGGGCGCATGGCATCCTGCTCCTCATAATTCCAACCACCAAAGAATCTTAGGGTTATACGGGGGCCAGTGGACCCATAGACTTCCTTGCGTTTCATCGCGTCGAATAGAGATTTCCGTGTGTTTTCCTTCGCCCATACGCCAGCGTAGCCAGCCGCATTCATCTCCCATTTTAGGGGGGTTTCCCAGGATGGAACCCAGGGAGTAGATACCCGCCCGGCGCTGGGACCGTCTTTGGAGAACTTTCCCCAAAAGTTGTCGTTTGCCGCTGTCGCCAATGACGTGTGCGAGTCGGTACTGCCGATAATTCCGTATTTGAACGGATTGATGCCCAGCTCGGTCTGAATGTCCAAACCAACCTTGAGTGCTGAACGGGCGTATTCTCCCTGTTTTCTTGTGATGTACTCGTCGCTGTTTGATTTTGATGCTTCCTGTTCCGTGGCACCCCGCCACCCGTTCCAGGTTTCGAAGTCGGCAAATTCGTCCGTTGGCGACAGTACGGGATGGGCTTCGCTATCACCCTTGAATTGCGTGATCTCCATGAGCGGCTCAAACCTGCCGCGCAGGCGGGCCCATTCTCCAGTCAAGGGATCCCCACCAAACTTGTGCCGCGCAAACATCTCACCGCCACTCAAGTTTGAGTTGTGGGGAATGGCAAGCACTTCGCCACCAGTCGAGTCCTGATAGTTATCGAGATAATTCCACAGATCCTCCGGTTGGTGGCTATCCATTATGGTGAAGGGTGTGGTTTGTTTGGTCTTATCTGCGCCGTCCCTGTAGATGACAACGCGGTGCAGGTTGGTGAATCCGCCAGATGTCCACTCATAACCGATAAATGCGGTGAATCGGTCCGGCTCATTGTATTTCTCTGCATTGACAATCACCCGCTGCCAGAGCGTATGCCGGTAGGCAGCGGGAAGTCGGACTTTCAATGCGTTGCGGAGCGCAGTACTACCCGGCCCTGACTCTGACGACTCTACGAAGAGTTCATAGGCATCACTAAGACCGGCTCCGGCCTCAGTAGTAGGGAACTTCGGATCGCTGGCCTGAAGTGCAGCAACGATACCAAGGCCCGCACCATGATCCGCCACGACCAGAAAGTCCAAAGGTCGGCCGAGCTTGACGGGCATACCATTCCAGGCTTCCACCACTTCGCCTCGAGCAAATCGGTAAGCGATCTCTGGATCGAGGCGGTTACCGCCGGTGACATTGGCGTCGTGCGACGAATAATTTGTGTGGACATGTGTATCGCCCCAGTAAACCTGGGTCGGGTGAGCCTGATTGACGTGAGGCGAATAGGATTCCTCGGCAGCGACGCCCTGGGAGAGCATTGATAACGCGGCCGTAAACAACAGTGCCGTACCGCCCTGATTGGTAATGTAGGTTTTCATAGAATATGTCCTGGTCTAAGTATCAGTTGGCGAGAAAGCTCGGATTAAAGTCCTCCAGTGAATGTAACGTCCTGGTCAGCGCTTTGATTGATGTGCAGCCCGTATCAGTTGATGCTCTTTATGTTACCTATGAACAGCAAGTGCGAATTGGCGCGATGTGAGCAGATTACGCTTTGCAAATCGCGGGGGAAAGGAAGCCAAAAATAGCATGAAGAAAGCCATGAAAGATCCCCTGGTACATTTTCTGTTGCTGGGATTAGGGTTGTTCCTTCTGTTCGAACTGGTCGTCAGCGACGAGGCAGCGTACGGCGCCAAAATCATCGATGTTGATCGCGAGGCGTTGCTCACGTTCGTACAGTATCGGTTACGCGCCTTCGAGCCACAGGCCGCGGCGGCGCGTCTTGATGGTATGTCGGAAGAAGAGCTAGAGCGTCTGATCCGTGACTACGTGCGCGAGGAAGCGCTGCACCGCGAGGCGTTGGCTCTCGGCATGGACAAAAACGACTATGTCATCAAACGCCGCATGATTCAGTCTATCGAGTTCATTACTGACGACTTTGCCAACGTGGCAGTCGAAGTCGCCGACGAAGATGTACGAGCCTATTTCGACGCCAATCGTCAGGACTACTACATCGAACCTTTCGTCACTTTTACGCACGTATTCTTCGACGCCGAGCGACACGGCCGAGAAGAGTCGCGGGTGTTGGCGACGACCAAACTTGCCGAGCTTAACCACCAGCGCGTGCCCTTCAACGAAGGACCCCGTCACGGTGATCGGTTCCCATTCTTCGTCAATTACGTCGAACGCGGTCCGCAGTTCGTTGCCAGTCATTTCGGCAGGCAGATGGCGGACGGTGTTTTTTCGCACGAGCCGAGCGACGCAACCTGGGTCGGGCCGTTCGAATCGGAGTATGGCGCACACCTGGTGCTGCTCACGCGCAAGTCCGAGGGCCGCTATCCCGACTTGCAGGAAGTCGAAGCCAGCGTCCGTGACAACGTCCAACGTGAAGCGATCCGGTCGATCAAAGACGAAGCTATTCAGAGGATCGTCGATACCTACGAAGTTCGACTCAGCTTTGAGCGGCAACTCGTCGGCGTAGTGCAATGACTGTCCTCAGATACATTACGTGGTTCATATTGTTAGCTCCGGCGCTCGCTCCAACAATGGTGCAGGCGCACGATGCGCGACCCAACTATGTTCAAGTCACGGAGATCGATATCAACACCTTCAGCGTGTCGTGGAAGGTACCAGCCAGTATGCCCAGCAGGGGCTTACCCTATCCCACGCTACCTGAAGACTGTAAAGCGGAACGTCAACCGACCTGGCGGCGGGCCGGTGGGGAGTATCTTGGCCAACAGGTATTTCGGTGCGATCACGGTCTTTCAGGCCGGCTGGTTGGCATCGAGTTCCCAACCATCAACCCGTCTCTGTCGACCCTGTACAAGATACGCCTCGCCAACGGCGAGGAGCATCTGCGCATCCTCAAACCCAGCGAAACCGAATGGACGGTACCCGATGCGGAAGATCGATTTGCCGTCGCCACGCAATACACCCGACTCGGTGTCGAACACATCTGGATCGGCATTGATCACTTGTTGTTCGTGGCGTGCTTGCTATTCATCGCACGCACGCCGCGAAGACTGCTGATCACGATCACGGGGTTCACGGTGGCCCATTCGATTACCCTGGCATTGTCGGCGCTTGATCTCGTGCGGGTTCCGACGCCGCCGGTCGAAGCCATGATCGCGCTCAGCGTCGTCTTCATGGCCTGGGAGATTGCCAAGAACAATAAGAGTTCGCTCACGCATCGCTTCCCGATTGCCGTGGCCGCATCGTTTGGCTTACTCCACGGATTCGGCTTTGCCGCCGTACTGCGCGACATCGGCTTGCCACAAACAGAGCTGCCAACGGCGCTGCTTTTTTTCAATGTCGGTGTTGAGATCGGGCAGGTCCTGTTTGTGATTGCACTGGTGTCAGCGTTCCTGATCCTGCGTCCGGTTGGCGTGCGGCTGCTGGAATCGGCCACGGACAGCGAGGTGCCACATTGGTCTTTGCTGACCAAGCCAGCGAGTTACCTGATCGGCGCCGTGGCGAGTTTTTGGATGATCGAGCGGGTCTCCGGATTTTGGGCATAGTCACCGTAAGGTCAAACGACTATCCAATAGAAAGAATTAGTTTAGTAAGGAGTCAGAGTATAGGAATTTTAACAGGGATATTCAGGCAGTCGAGATGGCTCCAAACAGCTCCCCTCGCCTGCTCAGCTTGTCACAATGGTGCCACAACGAACGTGCGCAACCGTCCTCTAACCGAATCATTTCCGCTAACTTAAATGTCTGGTTATTCTATTTGGCTTTTTCTTGATAGTGGCCCAATCTATGGAGGCGTTGAGAAATTCAAGAGGAACGTGAGAATGCTAAAACAATTATTGTTGATAGCCGGAATATCGACGAGCGTGTTGGTTGGTGCCAACGAAATTACCTTGCCAGAAGGCACTCCCGTTTACCTAGAATTCCGAGACAACTTGTCTTCAAAATCTGCAATCGAGGGACAACGATTTAACCTCAGGGTTGAGGATGCCGTTGTCGTCGATGGCCAGGTATTAATACCTAGAGACTCCACCGCTGTCGGGACCGTTGCTGCAGCGCAAAAGCGCCGGATGCTCGGTCGACAGGGGGAACTTAATCTGATTTTGAGTTACGCGATCGTTAACGGTCAGAGAATTCCGCTTCGCGGCTCAAAATCACAGGAGGGTAAACGGAAAGTGGGAGCCGCCGCCGCGCTAACTGTAGCTTTTGGGGGCCTAGGTTTATTGAAACGCGGAAAGGATGTCGAGATTCCCGCTGGAACACCGATCACTGGATACGTCGACGTTTCAACAGTCGTTAAGATTAGCGGCCCGTAGTCGTTCCTCCGCTTCGGGGACCAACACAAGTCCTCTACCAACGGACAATTCGCCACGACCTTACCCGTGGCGTTCGACCTTTATCTCTCAGGGTCTCAATCGAGGCATTTCGCTCGGACGGATGAGCGCCCTTTCAGGTGACAATCCGACAACGCTGCAAAAGCATTACTGGCGCTTTATGAACGACGACGACATGGACCGGCAAGAAGTTGAGCGCGTATTTGGGGCCACCCAGCAAAACCGCCACCTTATTGCCACTCTGAAACAGCCCCTAAATTCCTAACGTATTGATTTATCGGGAAATAGTTGGCGGAGCGGACGGGGATCGAACCCGCGACCCCTGGCGTGACAGGCCAGTATTCTAACCATCTGAACTACCGCTCCTATGATCTCTTTGTTGGGCACGACTGGTGGG